>NZ_JAPNNL010000017.1 GCF_027620315.1 Nonomuraea corallina
GTGAGGTACAGAACGAAGCCAAAAAGGGTCGAGAAGGCCTTCTCCGTCAACTTGCGAACGATTACGGAGTTTGGTACGCGGAAGCCTTGACCGTAATCCCACTCGACCACATCGAGGTTTTCCGCAAGGAATATGAGGGAGGATTTCCGAACTACAAGATCAAGCACTTTCTACAAGCCGGGATCGAGCTCAATAGCATGTTCGCGGAGTTGGCCGCACAGGGCACGATATCCAAATGGTTATACCCGGCCAAAAGCGCATTTCTTGCACCCCTGTCCGAGCAGAAGCAAATCCTACGGAACGTCGCGGCCCTCGCCGGTGGGCACCCCGGGGTCCTGGCCACACTTGATACCCTCGAAGACGTCTTCCGTAGACTTCCGACCGCGCTGGCCATTCTACGCCAGGACGTCCGCGGACGGCCAGGCATCGCGATCAACGACGAGTACGACCTGCAGAGAGTCGTGCACGCTGTTCTGTGTCTGCACTATCTCGACGTGCGCCCGGAAGAGTATGCCCCAAGCAGGGCAGGCGCTCATCCCCGCCTCGACTTCCTTCTCAAGGACGAGCGGATCGCCGTAGAAACAAAGATGACCCGAAGCAACCTGGGACCACGGCGACTTGGGGATGAGCTTGCGCAGGACATCCTGCGCTACAGGAAACACGACCATGCAGATGCATATTTCGCGCTCGTATATGATCCGGAGAAGCACATCATCAACGCGTCCGGCTTCGAACGAGACTTCCCCGCAGAAGCTGCGTTCCCGGTTCGAGTTGTGATCATCCAGTAGAAACCGAGACACCACTGCGAGCGGCTTCCAGTGGCTACGCACGGCTCGGAACCTCTGGAATGCATCCCCAGAGCAGGATGCTCATGCCACGGGCCGACGCCTACTCACCCAGGGCCGCCGTTCAGGCGCTGGCAGGAGAACCGGCTGAATTCTCCGCCACTGGATGGCGTCACAGTTCACTCACCGGCCGGCGCGATACCCACCGGACAGGAGACTCCGATACCACCGATGCCGCAATAGCCGTCAGGCACCTTGAATAGGTACTGCTCGTGGTAGCGCTGCAGTTCGGGCGATAGACGCAGACCCACGCCATCGAGAGGGGAAGCACCCGCTCACGGTCACGACCGGCGATGCCTTGACTTGAGATAGTCATCCACCCACTTCTTGCTACTGCGCCACAGACCGTCGTCCCCTTTGACCGCACGCAACCGTCCCCGCGCGGCAGCTACTCGAAGTGCGTTCTCGGTCACGCCAGGGGTCGCGAGTGCGGGTAGAGGGACGAGCTTGACAGGACCGGCCACCGCCGGCATGACGAAGCGGTACAGATTCGTCGTCACGCTACGGGCGATCAGCTCACCCAGCGGACCGAACTCGTCGCCGTCGGCTCGACGCATGGCTTGGAGGTACTTGTCGCGGTCACGTTTGTAGATGATCGCCGGAGGATACCCCGTTCGGCACAGCATCAAGTTGAGCACCAACCGGCCGGTACGTCCGTTGCCATCTAGAAATGGATGTATCTGTTCGAACCGGTTGTGCAGGCGGGCCAAACGTTCAGGAAGCGCCTCATCCGAATCGACACGAAGGGCGTCGACAGCCTTCACCCAGTCCCGCATCTGAGGGTCGACCTCCGGCCACGGCGGCGGCTTCATGCCTCCGGGAAACTTGGCGATCTCGTGCTGGCGGAAATTGCCTGGCTCTTCGGCAGCGGTCGCATGCGGGTGGGGTGCCACAGCCCAGGCCAGCGACATGGCTGAGTGGTGGATCTGCCGGATCTCCTGGAGAGTGATGAGTTCGCCGTTCTGCCAGTCTCCCGGCTCCAGCGCCTGCCCATATACCCACTTCGCCGCGTCGCCGTAGCCCTTCACTTCCATGTAATCGCTGAGCGGTTTGGCGCCGACGGCCCGCCCCTCTTCCAGGAGCTTCTCCACCTCCTGCAGAACAAGGGTGTTGCCTTCGATCGCGGTGCTGTTGTGGACCTCTTGATGCCAGATGTCGGACCAGATGTCCTCGGCCTCAGCGGGGGACGGAAGACCACCCAGACGGTCACGCAGTTCTCGAACGGCCTCCTCCAAGCGCTGATACACCGTTGCCCTGGACGGCCTGCCCGGACCTGACACCTGCACCCCCAAGATCTTGTTCGGCTCAGCCAGATTAACTGTACCGAACAAAATCGATGGTAGTTGTTCGGATCGGCAAGAATAAGTGAACCGAACAAGACTGCCGTTGATCAGGCATTCGGGTTGTGCACTCGAAGCGGCAGCCGGCTGCGCAGTGCCGCGGCCCAGCCGGTGGCGCGCAGGCCGAGCTCTTCCCGCCGCATAAGGAAGTTCGCATGCGGAGATCGCGACGCGCGGCCAAGAACACGGCTCGCGAGATCGACCTGCGCCACAGCGGGCCGGGCGAGTTCACGAGCGGGCGTGACGGCCTCCAACCGCCGCTGGGCGCCAGTGATGCTGGTCAGCGTGGCGGCCGTCGTCTCGTCCACATCCGGACGCTTGGGCAGAGCCACCCCCGCCAGCGCGGTCAACGCCACCGCCTTGCCGAAATCTCTGCGCTTCGTCGGATCGTCATCCCCTCGGGCTCCGAACCGGAGCAAGTGAAGCGGCACCCCGATCTGGATGGATATCTCCCGGACCTGGTCCACGGTGAGCGGCTGACGGCCACGCAACACCTTGGACACCCAGCTCTGGGAGTAGCCGACCGCCTCAGCCAACTGGCCCTGCGTCCAACCGTTCGCCCGCCGCACCTCTTCGAGGATGGTCGGTAGATCGCACTTGGCGAGAGCGGCGGCCACAACTGGCACGGACCAGAACTGCGGCGGTATCTGGGTCACAACGCTAGGTTAAGCCGCCGACCTCGACCGCACCGATATTCGTAACGGGAATAGCCGTACCACCAGCAGCACTAGGCCGTTCACCTGCGGTTTCGTGACAGCAACGCTCAGTACATGAACGCACTGCTGCTTCACCCCCTGGCCGCCGCACAACAACTGGCCGCCACCCTTGCGGAGGAGGGAATCACTGCCGACGTCCATCACGACTACGGCACGCCCATGGTGTCGGTCTGGGTCGGCCTGATCGTTTGGTGCGCGGACGGCACATACTGGTGGCGCACCGGCTGGAACCCACGCAGACACCGACCGATCTACGCAAGACACCCCTTCACCCAGCCGACCCGCGCCGCCCGCCGAGTCGCCCTCCGCTACACGCAACTGCGCATGTCGCATCCGCTCTCGCCACTGATCGCCGGAGCACAGCCGTGCCCCTGACCGTGCAGCAAGTGCTCAACAGATTCCCCGGCTGGCAGATCACCGACATGTCTGGAGGCTGGGTCGCCATGCGAGTCAACTTCATGCCCAAGATCAGCGGACTCTCCAATGTACGTTGCGGAGAAACGTTGGAGGAACTGGCCGGCAATCTACACGCCGAGATCAGGCTCCAGAGGTCACGGACACCTCTTGCGCGGGTCTGTCCAGTCTTCGGTGTAACTGATTTCTGATGGTTCTATCGGCGGGCGGCGGACAGGCGGCCTTCGAAGGCGATCTCGAAGGCGTTCAGAGCGGGCTTCCAGCGGGTGATCCAGCGTTTCTGGCCCGTGCCGGTGGGGTCGAGGCTCATGATCGCCAGGTAGACGCATTTGAGGGCGGCCTGCTCGTTGGGGAAGTGTCCGCGCGCGCGGACGGCCTTGCGGATGCGGGCATTGACGCTTTCGATGGCATTCGTACTGCACACGACGCGTCTGATCTCCGGGTCGAACTGCAGGAACGGCACGAACTCGGCCCAGCTGTTCTCCCACAGCTTGACGATCGCGGGATACCTGTCGCCCCATGCCTCGCAGAACTCCAGGAAGCGGTCCTCGGCCGCGTCGGCGGTGGGGGCGGTGTAGACCGGCTTGAGCGCCCTGGCGATGGCGTCCCAGTGCTGGCGGGCGGCGTAGCGGAAGCTACCGCGCAGCAGATGGATCACACACGTCTGGGTCAGCGCCCGCGGCCAGACCGTCTCGATCGCGTCCGGCAGGCCCTTCAGCCCGTCGCAGACGACCATGCACGCATCGGCCACGCCCCGATTCTTGATCTCGGTGAGCACCTGCAGCCAGTACTTGGCGCCCTCGCCGCCGTCGCCGGTCCACAGCCCCAGGATGTCGCGCTTACCCTCACAGGTGACGGCCAGGGCGACGTAGATGGGCCGGTTCGCGACATGCCCGTCGCGGATCTTCACGTTGATCGCGTCGATGAAGATCACCGGATAGACCGCATCCAGCGGCCGGTTCTGCCACTCGGTCATGCCCTCCATCACCCGGTCGGTGATCGCGGAGATCGTCTGCTTCGACACGTTCGCGCCGTATACCTCGGCCAGGTGCGCACTGATCTCGCCGTGGGTGAGCCCCTTGGCCGACAGCGACAGCACCATCTCATCGACCCCGGACAGGCGCCGCTGCCGCTTCTTGACCAGCTGCGGCTCGAAGCTGGCATCGCGGTCGCGGGGCACCGTGAGCTCGACCGGCCCGACCTCGGTGATCACCGTCTTGGCCCGCCGACCGTTACGCGAATTGCCCGAGTTGTCCCCGCTCGCATCGTGCTTGGCATAGCCCAGGTGGGCGTCCATCTCGCCCTCCAGCGCCGACTCCAGGAAAATCTTGGTCAGCTGCCGCAGCAGCCCGCCCTCACCGCTCAGCTCCAGACCCTGGCCACGCGCTTGATCGGCCAGCCGCCGCAGCAACTGCACATCCAACGCGCCGACCTCGCCAGCCGGTGCCGATCCGGCCGCCGGCTCGGCTGCCTCCTCGATCGTCATCTCATTCATCGGGGGTGTCTCCTTCCGGAGGAACATCAGTCCCTCACGTCTCCGGAGTTACACCGTTGATCGTATAGACCCCCGCCGGACTTGCGATGGCGTTCAAGCTGATCGAGTCCGCCCAGGCCCGCTGGCGCGCGGTCAACGCACCCCACCTCGTCGCCCTGGTCCGCGCCGGCGCGACATTCCTCGGCGGCAAACTCGTCGAACGCCCCGAAGAGACACCGGCTACCGAGGAGACTACGGCCGCCGCCTAAAGATCTTGATCCACAGGTATTGACGATTGCTCCGGGGAACGGCAGGCCCATGTGCTCCGCCCAGAGCACACAGACCTCGTCGAAAACCGCCGCCTTCACTCGCCAGCAGGCGCGACGCCCACCGGGCAAGCGACCCCGGTCCCTCCAATCCCGCAGTAGCCGTTTTTGTTGCGGTGGAGGTACTGCTGGTGATAATCCTCAGCAAAGTAGAACGGCTTCGCCTCGGCCAGCTCGGTCGTGATCTCCCCGTACCCCGCCTGGGTCAGGACCTTCGCGTAGGCGTCGCGCGATGTCTCCGCCGCCGCCCGCTGCTCGGGCGTGTGGTAGTAGATCGCCGAGCGGTACTGGGTGCCGACGTCGTTGCCCTGGCGCATGCCCTGGGTGGGGTCGTGGGCCTCCCAGAAGACCTTCAGGAGCTGCTCGTACGAGATCTCCGCGGGGTTGTGGACGACGCGGACCACCTCGGTGTGCCCGGTGCGCCCGGTGCAGACCTCTTCGTACGTCGGGTTGGGCGTGTAACCGCCCTGGTAGCCGGCGGCGGTGGTGTAGACGCCGGGGGTCTGCCAGAACTTGCGCTCGGCGCCCCAGAAGCAGCCGAGGCCGAAGTCGGCGACCTCGTAGCCTTCGGGGTAGGGCGGCGCGAGGGGGGCGTCCAGGACCGCGTGGCGGGGCGGGACGGGGATCGGCTCCGAGCGGCCGGTGAGGGCCTCCTCGGGAGTGACCATGGTCGTCTTCGTTCCGAACATCCAGCCCATCGCACACCTCCGCAGTCCCACTCTACAGACGGTGTAACCGTTAACAAACGCTACACATTTCCGTGAAGAAACCCGCATTTGTGTTTAAAGGTGGTCATGCCCGAAGATGGGTTTCATGCCTGAACTACGGCGCGGTGTTCTCTTCGGTGTGGCCGCGTATGTGATGTGGGGTCTGTTCCCTCTCTACTGGCCGCTGCTCAAGCCCGCCGGCGCGGTCGAGATCCTGGCCCACCGGATGGCCTGGTCGCTGATCACTGTCATCCTGGTGCTGGCCGTACGCAGGCACTGGTCGTGGATCAAGGAGATCGTGCGGCAGCCGCGCAAGCTCGGCCTGCTGGCCCTGGCCGCCGCGGTCATCACGGTCAACTGGGGGACCTACATCTACGCGGTCAACTCCGGTCACGTGGTGGAGAGCGCGCTGGGGTACTTCATCAACCCGCTGGTGAGCGTGCTGTTCGGGGTGGTGCTGCTGCGCGAGCGGCTGCGGCCGCTGCAGTGGACGGCGGTGGGGTTCGGCACGCTGGCCGTGATCGTGCTGACGGCCGACTACGGCCGGCCGCCGTATCTGGCGCTGGCGCTCGCCTTCTCGTTCGGCCTGTACGGGCTGATCAAGAAGCACGCGAACGTGGGCGCGGCCGAGAGCCTGACGGTGGAGACGCTGGTGCTGCTGGCTCCCGCGCTGGCGTACATCGGGTTCCTGCAGGTCAGCGGCGAGGCGACGTTCGGGCACCAGGGCGGCTGGCACGTGGCGCTGATGATCGGCGCCGGGGTGATCACGGCGGTGCCGCTGCTCTTCTTCACCGCCTCCGCCATCCGGGTCCCGCTCAGCACGATCGGGCTGTTGCAGTACATCGCGCCGGTGCTGCAGTTCCTCTGCGGCGTGCTGGTCGCGAAGGAGACCATGCCGCCGAGCCGGTGGATCGGCTTCTCGATCGTGTGGCTGGCGCTGGCGATCTTCACGTACGACAGCTTGCGGGCGGCGCGGGCCGCCCGCGTCGGCAGGTCAGCCCGACCGCTCGACCACGTAGTCACATAGCGTCAGGAACGCCGCCTTGGCCGGGATGTCCGGCAGGCCGTCGATGTCGGCCCTAGCCCGGTCGACCCAGGCGGCCAGGTCGCTCCGGGCCCGCAGCATCGCCGGGTGGGCGCGCAGCAGGGTCAGCGCCTCGTCGAGGTCCTCCTCCGCGACCGGCCCCGCGAGCAGCTTCGCCAGCCGCGACTCCGGGTCGCCTGACAGGACGTACAGCACCGGCAGGGTCCTGATGCCCTCACGCAGGTCGGTGCCGGGGGTCTTGCCCGACTGCCGGGAGGACGAGGCCACGTCCAGCAGGTCGTCGCCGAGCTGCCAGGCCACGCCGATCGCCTCACAGGCCCGGCTGAGCCGTTCCTCGACGTCGCCGGTCGCGCCCGACAGCAGCGCGCCGAAGCGGCCGGCCGCCGCGATCAGCGAGCCGGTCTTGTCGGCGAGCACGTGGATGTGGTGGGCGATGGGGTCGTCGTCGGCGCGCGGCCCGATCGTCTCGCGGATCTGCCCCCGCACCAGGCGGGAGAACGTCTGCGCCTGGATCCTGATCAGCTCCGGCCCGAGGTCGGCGAGCAGGGCGGAGGCCTGGGCGAAGAGGTAGTCGCCGGTGAGGATGGCCACGGTGTTGTCCCACCGGGCGTTGGCGGAGGCCGAGCCGCGGCGCACCCGGGCCTCGTCCATGACGTCGTCGTGGTACAGCGAGCCGAGGTGGGTCAGCTCGATGACCACGGCGCCGGGCACCACGCCCGGCGCCGACGGGTCGCCGAACTGCGCGGCCAGCAGCACCATCAGGGTGCGGAACCGCTTGCCGCCGGCCTCGATGAGGTGCTTGGACGCCTCCGTGACGAAGGCGTCCTCGCTCTCGACCGACGAGCGCAGCAGCTTCTCCACCGCGGCCAGGCCGTTGGCCACGTCCTGCGCCAGCCGCTCATCGTCGATAGGAAGGTCAACAACGGGAGGCGCGGACATATGGTTTCCCCTTATCTGACGAAAAGGCTGGAAGCAGCCGTGTTGGCGAGCTGGAGTACGGGCTCCGGGAACAACCCCACTCCTACCGTAACGAGCAGCGAGAGCGCGATGACGGCCACGGTCCCCGTACTCGGCACCGCGATCGTCGGTCCGTCCGCCACCGGCTCGCTGAAGAACATCAGCACGATCACGCGGACGTAGAAGAACGCCGCGATGGCCGAGGCGATGACGCCGACCACGACCAGTCCGGTCATCCAGGCGCCGAGCGCGTCGCCGGCCTCCCTGCCGCTGCCGATCGCCGCCGTGAACAGCGCGTACTTGCCGAAGAACCCGCTGGTGAGCGGGATGCCGGCGAAGGCGAGCAGGAAGAAGGCGAACACTCCGGACAGGATCGGGGCCCGCTTGCCCAGGCCGGCCCACCGGGAGAGGTGGTTGGCCTCGCCGCCGGCGTCGCGCACGAGCGTGACGACGGCGAACGCGCCCACGGTCGCGACGCCGTACACCAGCAGGTAGAACAGGATCGCCTGCAGCGAGACGACGTTGCCCGCCCCGGTGTCGTACGTCGCCAGCACGCCCACCAGCAGGAAGCCGGCGTGCGCGATGGAGGAGTAGGCCAGCATGCGCTTGATGTCGGTCTGCGTGATGGCGATCACGGCGCCGACGATCATCGTCAGCGCGGCGACGACCCACAGCACCGGGCGCCAGTCCCAGTCGAGGTTGCCCAGGCCGACCCAGAACACCCGCAGCAGCGCGCCCACGGCCGCCACCAGCGTGCCGGAGGCCATGAGGGCGGTGATCGGCGTGGGCGCGCCCTGGTAGACGTCCGGCTTCCAGGCCTGGAACGGCGCCGCGCCGATCTTGAACAGCAGGCCCACGCCGAGCAGCGAGGCCCCGAGCAGCAGCAGCGGGTCGAGCAGCGAGCCCTGAGCCAGCGCCTGGTTGATCCCGGCGAAGGACACCGTGCCGGCGTAGCCGTAGAGCATGGCGGCGCCGTACAGGAAGAACGCCGAGGAGAACGCGCCGAGCAGGAAGTACTTCATCGACGCCTCCTGCGACAGCAAGCGGCGCCGGCGGGCCAGGCCGCACAGCAGGTAGAGCGGCAGCGACATGACTTCCAGGCCGACGAACATCGTCAGCAGGTCGTTCGCGGCGGGGAACATGAGCATGCCGCCCACGGCGAACAGCACCAGCGGGTAGATCTCGGTGTGCTCGTGCCCCGCCTTCTCGGACGCCTCCTCGTCGGAGCTGCCGGGCACGGACGCGGCCGAGGCGACGAAGTGGCCCTCGTCGTTGATCAGCAGCACGCACACGGCGGACAGGACGAGGATGACGCCCCAGATGAACAGCGCGGGCCCGTCGACGGCGAGCGCGCCCATGGCGACCGGCCCGGTCTCCACGTCGCCCCTGACGACCTGCACGATGACCAGCGCGAACGCGCCGATCAGGGACAGCAGCGTGAGCGGCACCTGGAAGGAGCGGCGCAGGTAGCGAGGCGCGAACGCCTCCACGAGCACGCCGATGATCGCCGCGCCGAACACCAGCAGCAGCGGCGCCAGGGTCGCGTACTCGATCGTCGGCATCTCGATGGTCGGGTTCACTGCCCGGCTCCCTTCTCAGCGACGCCCGGGATGTCCACTTGGACGTTCGTCAGGGTGGAGGTGACGGCCGGGTTGATCACGTCAAGCAGCGGCTTGGGGAAGAACCCGAAGCCGATGATCAGCGCGACGAGCGGGGCCAGGACCCACACCTCGCGGGCGTTCAGGTCCTTGAACGCCTTGACCGGCTCGGCGGTCGGGCCGTTCATCGCCCGCTGCACCATCCACAGGATGTAGACGGCGGCCAGGATGACGGCCAGCGCGGAGACGATCGCCGCCGCGGCCAGCGCGCCGGAGCCGAACGCGTCGCTGGAGTACGTGCCGATCATCACCATGAACTCGCTGACGAACGACGACAGCCCCGGCAGCGAGAGCCCGGCCAGACCGGCGACCAGGAAGAAGCCGGCGAGCACCGGCGTGACCTTCTGGACGCCGCCGTAGTCGGCGATGTGCGGCGAGCCGCGCCTGGCGATGAGGAACCCGGCGGCCAGGAACAGCGCGCCGGTCGCGAAGCCGTGGTTGACCATGTAGAGAGCCGCCCCGGCCTGGGCGACCTGCGACATGGCGAACACGCCCATGACGATGAAGCCGAAGTGGGAGATCGACGTGTAGGCGATGAGCCGCTTCATGTCGGTCTGCCCGATGGCCACGATCGCGCCGTAGATGATGCTGATGACCGCGAGCACGATGATCGGCGTGGTGAACGCCTTGGCCGCGTCCGGGAACAGCTCCAGGCAGAAGCGGAGCATGCCGAACGTGCCCACCTTGTCGAGCACGCCGACGAGCAGCACGGCGGCCCCGGCGGGCGCCTGCGCGGCGGCGTCGGGCAGCCAGGTGTGCACCGGCCAGAGCGGCGCCTTGATGGCGAAGGCGATGAAGAACCCGGCGAACAGCCACTTCTGCGTGGCCGGGTCCTGGATGGCCCCGACGAGCTCGGGGAACATGAACGTCCCCTTGCCCGCGACCACGTACAGCCCGATGACCGCGACCAGCATGAGCAGGCCGCCGAAGAGCGAGTACAGCAGGAACTTGACGGCCGCGTAGGACCGCTGCGCGCCGCCGTACGACCCGATCATGAAGTACATCGGGATCAGCATGGCTTCGAAGAAGACGTAGAACAGGAAGACGTCGGTCGCCGCGAAGACGCCGATCATCATCGCTTCCAGCACGAGCAGCAGCGAGAAGTACGTCTTCACCGACCGCTTGGGCGCGATCACGGTGCCGTCGGCGGCCTTGACCCCGTCGGCGTCGTGCCAGGAGGCCAGCACCACGATCGGCACCAGCACCGCCGACAGCGCGATCAGCACCAGCGCGATGCCGTCGACGCCGACGCCGAAGTGCACCCCGAAGCTCGGGATCCAGTCGTACGTGGCCTCGAACTTGAAGCGGTCACCGGCGGCGTTCGGGAACTGGAACGCCATCACCAGCGTCAGGGCCAGCACCACCAGGGAGACCAGCAGCGTGACCTGCTTGGCCAGGGTGGTGCCGCCCTTCGGGAGCAGGGCCACCACGACGGCGCCCAGCACGGGCACCGCCATGAGTATTGGGAGCCAGAGTGACGACATCAGATGTTCCCAACGAGGAGCAGGGCGCCGGTCAGGATGGCGGCGCCGAACAGGATGGACAGCGCGTAGGTTCTGGCGAAGCCCGTCTGGAGCCTGCGCAGGCGCCCGGAGCTGCCGCCGATGCCCGCCGCCAGCCCGTTGACCACGCCGTCGATGCCGCGGTTGTCGAAGTACACCGCGAGACGGGTCAGCCACTGGCCGGGCCGCATGATCAGCGACTCGTTGAGGGCGTCACCGTACAGGTCGCGCCGGGCGAACGTGGTGAGGAACGAGCCGCGCGGCTGCACGGCGGGCACCTCGGCGCGCCCGTACTTGAACCAGGCGAACGCCGCGCCGACCGCGACCAGCGCCAGCGTGGAGAGGCCGGGGACGCTGAAGGGGTGGAAGCCCGGCAGCTCCGCGGGACGGCCGACGGCCGGGGCCAGCCACAGCAGGAGCGTGTTGCTCAGCACCAGGTAGCCGCCCAGGAAGATCGACCCGATCGACAGCACGATCAGCGGCACCGTCATGACGGCCGGCGACTCGTGCGGGTGGGCCTCCTTGTCCCAGCGCTTCTCGCCGAAGAAGGTCATGAAGACCATCCGCGACATGTAGAAGCCGGTGAGGCCCGCGCCGAGCACGGCCAGCCAGCCGAGGACCGGCTCGGCGTGGATCGCCGACTCGATGATGCCGTCCTTGGTGAAGTAACCGGACAGCAGCGGGAACCCGATGATCGCCAGGTAGCCGATGAAGAACGTGGCGAAGGTGATCGGCATGTACTTGCGGAGCCCGCCGTACTTGCGCATGTTCACCTCGTCGTTCATGGCGTGCATGACCGAGCCGGCGCCGAGGAACATGTCGGCCTTGAAGAAGCCGTGCGTGATCAGGTGGCCGATGGCGAAGGCGTAGCCCACCGGGCCGAGGCCCGCGCCCAGCATCATGTAGCCGATCTGCGACATCGTGGAGCCGGCGAGGCCCTTCTTGATGTCGTCCTTGGCGCAACCGATGATCGCACCGGCGAGCAGCGTGGCCGCGCCGACGATGGCGACGGCGAGCGCGGCGCCCGACCCCTCGGGGAAGAAGAACGCGCCGGAGCGGACCACCAGGTAGACGCCGGCGGTGACCATGGTCGCCGCGTGGATCAGGGCCGAGACCGGGGTCGGGCCCTCCATGGCGTCCAGGAGCCAGGACTGCAGCGGGAGCTGGGCGGACTTGCCGCACGCGCCGAGCAGCAGGAGCAGGCCGATGGCCAGCGTGGTCGGGTTCTCCGAGGTGATGGGCTTCAGCTCGGCGAAGGCGAGCGTGCCGAACGTGGTCCAGATCAGGAACATGCCGACCAGCAGGCCGAAGTCGCCGACCCGGTTGACCACGAACGCCTTCTTGGCCGCGACCGCCGCCGACGGCTTGAACTGCCAGAACCCGATCAGCAGGTAGGAGGCGAGACCGACGCCCTCCCAGCCGATGAACAGGGCGAGGTAGTTGTCGGCCAGGACCAGCAGGAGCATGGCCGCGACGAACAGGTTCAGGTAGGCGAAGAACCTGCGCCGGTCGGGGTCGTGCGCCATGTAGCCGATCGAGTAGATGTGGATCAGCGATCCGACACCGGTGATCAGCAGCGCGAACGCGATCGACAGGGGGTCGACGAGCAACCCCATGTCCACCATGCCCGGGATGAACTCCCACAGGTGCACCGCCTGGCGGCGCTGCGCCTCGGGCAGCCCGAGCAGTTGGACGAACGCCAGCACCGCCACGACGAACGAGGCGAGGGACATGGCCACGCCCAGCAGATGGCCCCACCGGTTGGTGTAGCGGTTGAACACCAGCAGGATGGTCGCCCCCAGCAGCGGGAAGGCGATCATCAGCCAGGACATTCCGATCACGCCACCGGCGGTGTGCTGGATGATCTCAACGGGATCCACCAGTCACCTCTTAGTACTTCAGCAGGTTGGCGTCGTCGACGGACGCGGACCTGCGGGTTCGGAAGATCGTCACGATGATGGCCAGGCCGACCACGACCTCGGCCGCGGCCACCACCATCACGAAGAACGCGATGATCTGGCCTTCCAGGTTGCCGACTTGCCTGGCGAACGTGACGAAGGCGAGGTTGCAGGCGTTGAGCATGAGCTCGACGCACATGAACACCACGATCGCGTTGCGCCGGATCAGCACGCCGACCGCGCCGATCGCGAACAGCAGGCCGGACAGGATGAGGTACTGCGTGGTCACTCGGACTCCTCCTCGGCCCGGGCCCGGATGGCCTCGGCGAACTTGGGATCCGAGGGCAGCCGGTCCTGCTCGACGTCATAGCGCGCGATGTAGGGGTTGACCGACTCCTCGGACACCGACCCGTCCGGGAGCAGCGCCGGCATGTCGACCGCGTTGCCCCTGGCGTACGTGCCGGGCCCCGGCAGCGGCGTCGGCCGGTCGCTGAGGAACCGCGCCCGGGACAGGTCCTTCTGCGTGGCCTTCTTGGCGACCCGCTCGCGGTGCGCCAGCACCATCGCGGCGAGCGCGGCGGTGATGAGCAGCGCCGAGGTGACCTCGAAGGCGAACACGTACTTGGTGAACAGCAGCAGCGCGATCGAGCGGACGTAGCCGCCGCCCTGCGCGGTGGCCGCGGCGAGCCCCGCCTGCGAGCCGAAGGTCGCGTTGCCGACGGCCAGCACGATCAGCGAGGCGAAGCCGATCCCGGCGATGACCGCCCAGAACCGCTGCCCGCGCAACGTCTCGACCAGCGAGTCGGAGCTGTCGACGCCGACCAGCATGAGCACGAACAGGAACAGCATCATGACGGCGCCGGTGTAGACGATGATCTGCACCGCCGCCAGGAAGGGCGCTTCCTGGACCGCGTACAGGACCGCCAGGCAGAGCATCACGGTGCCGAGCATCAGCGCCGAGTAGACGGCCTTCCTGTTGAAGACCATGCCGAGCGCGGCGCCGACGGACACGACGGCGAGCACCCAGAACGTGATGGTCTCACCCATTGGTCCGTCCCAGCCGGTAGTAGTCCTCTTCGGTCTCGCCCAGGCGCATGGGGTGCGGCGGCTGCTCCATGCCCTGCGTGAGCGGGGCCAGGAGCATCTCCTTGGTGAAGATCAGCGCCTCACGACTGCTGTCGGCGAGCTCGTACTCGTTGGTCATCGTGAGCGCCCGCGTCGGGCACGCCTCGATGCACAGCCCGCACAGGATGCAGCGCAGGTAGTTGATCTGGTAGGTGCGCCCGTAACGCTCGCCCGGAGAATAGCGCTCCTCCTCGGTGTTGTCCGCGCCTTCGACGTAGATCGCGTCGGCCGGACACGCCCAGGCGCACAGCTCGCACCCCACGCACTTCTCCAGGCCGTCGGGCCAGCGGTTGAGCTGGTGGCGACCGTGGAAGCGCGGAGCCGTCGGCTTCTTGACCTCCGGGTAGTTGGTCGTGACGGGCTTCTTGAACATCGTGTGGAAGGTGACCCCGAAGCCCTTGACGGGGTTCAGCCAATCAGTTAGTCCCACTGGGAATCTCCTTGTGCTGCGCCCCGTGGTAGTGCGGCAGGTCGAGCGGCGGCACAGGGAAGCCACCGGCTGCCGGCTCCTTGGACAGCGTCTCGAACTCGGCTTCGACCTCCGCCTTCGTGGCCTCCTTGCGCCGCTGGTTGACGGTGTCGAACCGCATCCAGATCGCCATCGCGCCGATCACGACGATCGCGCCGAGGCCGGCGGCGATGTAGAGGTCGCCCTCGAAGGTGCCGTTGTTGACGAAGATCACGTTGCGCACGGCGGCGACGAGGAGGATCCAGGCCAGGTTGACCGGGATCAGCACCTTCCAGCCCAGCGACATCAGCTGGTCGTAGCGGACGCGCGGCAGCGAGGCCCGCACCCACACGATGAAGCAGAACGTGAGCACGAACTTGATGAGGAACCACAGCACCGGCCACCAGCCCGCGTTGGCGCCCTCCCACAGCGAGATGGGGAACGGCGCCCGCCAGCCGCCGAGGAACAGCGTCACGGCGATGCCGGAGGCGGTGAAGGTGTGGACGTACTCGCCCATCATGATCAGCGCGAACTTCAGCGAGGAGGAGTACTCCGTCTGGAAGCCGCCGACCAGCTCGCCCTCGCCCTCGGGCAGGTCGAACGGGATGCGGGCCGCCTCGCCGAACATGCAGATCACGTAGACCAGGAACGACGGGATGAGCAGCACGGCGTACCAGGTCTGCTGCTGCGCCGCGACGATCTCCGAGGTGGACAGCGTCCCGGCGAACAGGAAGATGGCCACGAACGACAGGCCCATCGCGATCTCGTACGAGACCACCTGGGCCGCCGAGCGCAGGCCGCCGAGCAGCGCGTACGGCGAGCGCGAGGACCAGCCGGCGAGCACCACGCCGTAGACGGACACGGCGCCCATGGCGAGCATGAACAGCACCGCCACCGGCAGGTCGACCAGCTGCAGCGGCGTCTGCACGCCGAACAGGTTGACCATCGGCCCGAACGGGATGATGGAGAAGGCCAGGAAGGCCGGCACCACCATGATGATCGGGGCCAGCAGGTAGAGCACCTTGTCCACGGTCCGCGGGAACAGGTCCTCCTTCAGCCCCATCTTCAGGCCGTCGGCGACGGACTGCAGGATGCCGAACTTTCCCGCCCGGTTCGGGCCGTAGCGGTGCTGCATCCTGGCGATCAGCTTCCGCTCGAACCAGACGCCGAGCAGGATGCCCACCATGATGAAGGCGAAGAGCATCACGGCCTTGATGATGATGATCCAGAGCGGGTCCTTGCCGAAGTCGGCGAGGGTCGGATCGGCCGCGAGAACGAGGGTCATGAGGCGCTCCCGATCGTGACGATGTCGCCGGCCACCGCGCCCAGGTCGCGGGTGACCGAGCAGCCGCCCGAGTTCGACGGCACCCAGACCACGCGGTCCGGCAGGTCGGCGATGCGGACGGGCAACGTGACGGCGTTGGGGCCGCGGCCCCCGACGACGAGCTTGTCACCGTCGGCGACGCCGATCTCCGCCGCCGTGCTCGCCGAGACCAGCGCCTCTGGCGCGCGGGCGGTGCCGGCGAGGTACGGCTCGCCGTCCTGGAGCCGGCCGTCGTCGAGCAGCAGGTGCCAGGTCGCCAGCAGGGCCTCGCCGGCGCCGGGCACGGGCCTGGCCCGGGTGGCGACGGACGGGGCGGCGACACGGCCGCCGCGCCAGGCGCCGATGGACGTCAGCTCCCGGCGCGCGGCCTGCGCGTCGGGCAGTCCCAGGTGGACGTCCATCCGGTCGGCCAGGTTGCCGATCACGGCCAGGTCGCTCTGCAGGCCGGGCACCTTGAGCGGCGCGCCGAACGAGCGGCCCCTGCCCTCCCAGTTGACGAACGTGCCGCCCTTCTCCTGGACGGTGGCGACCGGCAGCACCACGTCGGCCCGGTCGGTGACCGCGCTGGCGCGGGTCTCCAGGCTGACGATGAACGGCATCCGCTCCAGCGCCTCCAGCGCCAGCGCCGGATCGGGCAGGTCGTACGGGTCGACTCCGGCCACCACCAGCGCGTCGAGCTCGCCCTCCAGGGCGGCGGCGAGGATGCCCGCGGTGTCGAGGCCCGGCTCGGCCGGCAGCGAGGCGACGCCCCACACGCGGGCGACCTCGGCCCTGGCGGCCTCGTCCTCGACCGGCCGGCCGATCGGCAGCAGGTTGGGCAGCGCGCCCGCCTCGACGGCGCCGCGCTCACCGGCCCGGCGCGGGATCCAGGCGACCCTGGCGCCGGAGGAGGCCAGCCGCACCAGCGCGGACAGCGCGCCGGGGACCGTGGCCAGCCGCTCGCCGGCCAGCACGATCGTGCCGGGGGCCAGCGTGGCGGCCAGTTCGCCGAGCGCGTCGGCCTCGCCGCCGGGGGCGGTGCGGATGAGCGTGCCGCCCATCTTGGCCAGGCTCTTGGTGGCGAACGGGGCGATCGAGGTGACCTGGAGCCCGCGCTTGCGCCACGCCTTGCGCAGGCGCAGGAAGACGATCGGCGACTCCTCCTCGGGCTCGAACCCGGCGAGCACCACGGCGGGAGCGCTCTCCAGGTCGGCGTAGGAGATCTCGATGCCCGTGCCGGCGACCGCGTGCGCGAGGAAGCTCGCCTCCTCGGCGGAGTGCGGCCGGGCGCGGAAGTCGATGTCGTTGCTGCCGAGCGCGATGCGGGTGAACTTGGCGTAGGCGTAGGCGTCCTCGACCGTGAGCCGGCCGCCGATCAGCACGCCGGCCTTGCCGCGGGCGGCCGTCAGGCCCTGCGCGGCCACGCTCAGCGCCTCCGGCCACGAGGCGGGCACGAGCACGCCGTCCTCGTCGCGGACCAGCGGCGTCCTGAGCCGGTCGGGCTGGGTGGCGTAGGTGAACGCCCAGCGGCCCTTGTCGCAGTTCCACTCCTCGTTGACCTGCGGGTCGTTGCCCGCCAGGCGGCGGGTGACCCGGCCGCGCCGGTGGTCGGTGCGCTGGGCGCAGCCGGAGGCGCAGTGCTCGCACGCGCTGGGCGTGGAGACCAGGTCGAACGGGCGGGCCCGGAACCGGTAGGCGGCGCCGGTCAGCGCGCCCACCGGGCAGATCTGCACCGTGTTGCCGGAGAAGTAGGACTGGAACGGCTCGCCGTCGGCGACGCCGACCTGCTCCTTGGCGCCCCGCTCGAAGAAGTCGATGAACGGGTCGCCGGCGATCTGGTCGGAGAAGCGGATGCAGCGCGCGCACTGGACGCAGCGCTCGCGGTCGAGCAGCACCTGCGTGGACAGGGGCAGCGGCTTGGGGAAGGTCCGCTTGCGCTCCTGGAAGCGGGACTCGCCCTGGCCGTTGGACATGGCCTGGTTCTGCAGCGGGCACTCGCCGCCCTTGTCGCACGTCGGGCAGTCGAGCGGGTGGTTGATGAGCAGGAACTCCATCGCCCCGCGCTGCGCCTTCTCGGCGACCGCCGAGGTGAGCTGCGTCTGCACGACCATGCCCTGGGCGACCTCGATCGCGCACGACGGCTGCGGCTTGGGAAAGCCGCGGCCGTTGCCCGCGTCGGGGATGTCGACCAGGCACTGGCGGCAGTTGGCCGCCGGGTCGAGCAGCGGGTGGTCGCAGAACCTGGGGATCTGGATGCCCAGCAGCTCGGCCGCCCGGATGATCAGCGTGCCCTTCGGGACGCTGATCTGGAACCCGTCGATCGTGCAGGTCACCAGGTTCGTCTCTACAGCGGTTGTGGTCACCGGTCACCCCACACAGTGGACTTTTTCGGGTCGAACGGGCAGCCGCCGACCTCGAAGTGCTTGAGGTACTCCTCGCGGAAGTACTTCACAGACGAGTGGATCGGGCTGGTCGCGCCGTCGCCGAGGGCGCAGAAGGAGCGGCCGAGGATGTTGTCCGCGATGTCGGTGATCGTGGACAGGTCCTCCTCGGTGCCCTGGCCGGCCTCCAGGCGCTTGAGCACCTGCTTGAGCCAGTAGGTGCCCTCGCGGCACGGCGTGCACTTGCCGCACGACTCGTGGGCGTAGAACTCGGTCCAGCGCAGCACGGTGCGGACCACGCAGGTGGTCTCGTCGAAGATCTGCAGCGCTCGGGTGCCGAGCATGGAGCCCTTCGCGCCGACGGCCTCGAAGTCGAGCGGGACGTCGAGGTGCTCGTCGGTGAAGATGGGCGTGGACGAGCCGCCCGGGGTCCAGAACTTGATCTGGTGCCCCTCGCGGACGCCGCCCGCCATGTCGAGCAGCTCGCGCAGCGTGATGCCGAGCGGGGCCTCGTACTGGCCGGGCCGCGTGACGTGGCCGCTCAGCGAGAAGATGCCGAAGCCCTTGGACTTCTCGGTGCCCATCCCGGCGAACCAGTCGGCGCCGTTGGCGATGATGCTGGGAACACTCGCCACAGACTCCACGTTGTTCACAACAGTAGGCGAGGCGTACAGGCCCGCCACGGCCGGGAACGGAGGCTTGAGCCGCGGTTGACCCCTGAAGCCCTCCAGCGAGTCGAGCAGCGCGGTCTCCTCGCCGCAGATGTAGGCGCCCGCCCCGCTGTGCACGACGAGCTCCAGGTCGTAGCCGGAGCCGAAGATGTCGGTGCCGAGATAGCCCTTCTCGTACGCCTCGCGCACGGCCGCGTGCAGCCGCCGGATGACGTGCAGCACCTCCCCGCGCACGTAGATGAAGGCGTGGTTGGCCCGGATCGCGTACGAGGTGATGATGACGCCCTCGACCAGCGAGTGCGGGTTGGCCATCATCAGCGGGATGTCCTTGCAGGTGCCCGGCTCCGACTCGTCGGCGTTGACGACGAGGTAGTGCGGCTTGCCGTCACCCTGGGGGATGAACCCCCACTTCATGCCGGTGGGGAAGCCCGCGCCGCCGCGGCCGCGCAGTCCGGAGTCCTTGACGGCCTGGATGACCGCGTCGGGGTCCATGCCCAGCGCCTTCTTGGCCGCCTCGTACGGGCCGTAGCCGTCGATGGTGAAGGAGTCGGGCCTGTCCCAGCTCGCGGTCAGAACCGGAGTAAGGGTAGTGCTCATGCCTCTGGGGCCTTCCATCCGTTGGCCTTGGCGACCTTGAGCCCTTCGAGCGAGGCGCCGGCGGCCGAGGGGCCTTCACCGGCCAGGTCGTCGGGCAGCCCGGCCAGCACGCGCGAGGCCTCCTTGAACGTGCACAGGCGCTTCGGCCCGCGGGTCGGCCGCACGTCCTTGCCGTCGCGCAGGTCGTCGACGAGCTGCTTGGCCGACTCGGGCGTCTGGTTGTCGAAGAACTCCCAGTTGACCATCATGACCGGGGCGAAGTCGCAGGCCGCGTTGCACTCCAGGCGCTCCAGCGAGACCTTCCCGTCAGGGGTGGTCTCGTCGTGGCCGACGCCGGTGTGCTGCGACAGCTCCTCCCAGATCTCGTCGCCGCCCATGACCGCGCACAGCGCGTTGATGCACACGCCGACGTGGTAGTCGCCGGCGGGCTTGCGCTTGTACATCGTGTAGAACGTCGACACGCCGACGACCTCGGCCTTGCTGAGGCCGAGCATCTCCGCGCAGAACTCGTGGCCGTCGTCGGAGACGTAGCCGTCCTCCGACTGCACGAGGTGGAGCAGCGGCAGCAGGGCCGAGCGCGACTTCGGGTAGCGGCCGATGATCTCCTTGGCGTCCCTTTCCAGACGCTCCCGGACTTCCGGTGCGTAGCTCACCGGTCCACACCTCCCATGACGGGGTCGATAGATGCCACCGCGGCGATCACGTCGGCGACCTGCCCGCCCTCCGCCATGGCGGGGACGGCCTGCAGGTTGTTGAAGGACGGCTCGCGGAAGTGGACGCGGTAGGGGCGGGTGCCGCCGTCGCTGACGACGACCGCGCCGAGCTCGCCCTTGGGCGACTCGATCGGCGCGTACGCCTGCCCGGCCGGCACCCGGAAGCCCTCGGTCACCAGCTTGAAGTGGTGGATGAGGGCCTCCATGGAGCTGCCCATGATGTGCGCGATGTGGTCGGGGGAGTTGCCGAGCCCGTCGGGGCCGAGCGCGAGCTGCGCCGGCCAGCCGATCTTCTTGTCCTCGATCATCACCGGGTCGCCCTTGAGCGGACCGGCGATGCGGTCCAGGGCCTGCTCGATGATCTTGAGGGACTCCTCCATCTCCTTCATGCGGACCAGGTAGCGGGAGTAGACGTCGCAGCCCCGCTCGACCGCGACGTCGAACTCGTACGTCTCGTAGCCGCAGTAGGGCTGCGACTTGCGCAGGTCCCACGGCAGGCCGGCGGCCCGCAGGATCGGCCCGGTGACGCCGAGCGCCATGCAGCCGGTCACGTCGAGGTAGGCCACGTCGCGCGTGCGGCGGACGTACACAGGGTTCTCGTCGAGGAGCTTGCGGATGCCGTGGATCCGCTTGGGCATCTCCTTGAGGAACTCGCCGACCTTGTCGACCGCGCCCGCGGGCAGGTCGACGCTCACGCCGCCGGGCCGCACGTAGGCGTGGTTCATGCGCAGGCCGGTGATGTACTCGAACAGGTCCATGACCATCTCGCGGTCACGGTAGCCGAACAGGAACGGCGTGGTGGCGCCCAGCTCCATGCCGAACGTGCCCATCGCGACCAGGTGGGAGGAGATCCGGTTGAGCTCCATCATCATCACGCGGATCGCCTGGGCCCGGTCGGGCACCCGGTCCTCGATGCCCAGCAGCTTCTCGACGCTCAGGCAGTAGGCCGTCTCGTTGAAGATCGGCGACAGGTAGTCCATGCGAGTGACGAACGTGGTCCCCTGGGTCCACGTGCGGTACTCCATGTTCTTCTCGATGCCGGTGTGGAGGTAGCCGATGACGCTGCGCGCCTCGGTGACCGTCTCACCGTCGAGGGTGAGGACCAGACGGAGCACGCCGTGGGTCGACGGGTGCTGCGGGCCCATGTTGACGACCAGGCGCTCGTCGTCGCCCTCGCGGACGCCGGTGACGACCTCGTCCCAGTCGCCGCCGGTGACCGAGTAGACCTTGCCTTCTGTCGCCTCGTCATAAGCGGTGCTCATGAGTAGCTCCTCCTGTGATCCGGCGAGGGGATCGTCGCGCCGCGGTACTCGACCGGGATGCCGCCCAGCGGGTAGTCCTTGCGCTGCGGGTGGCCGTCCCAGTCGTCGGGCATCATGATGCGGGTCAGCGCGGGGTGACCGTCGTAGACGATGCCGAAGAAGTCGTACGCCTCGCGCTCGTGCCAGTCGTGCGCCGGGTAGACGCCGACGGTCGACGGGATGTGCGGGTCGGCGTCGGGGCAGCTCGTCTCGACGCGCACCCGGCGGTTGTAGGTCAGGGAGCACAGGTGGATGAGCGAGTGCAGCTCCTCGCCCTCCAGGTGCGGGTAGTGCACGCCGCTGACGCCGAGCGACAGCTCGAAGCGGAGCGCCGGGTCGTCGCGGAGCTTCTGGCAGACCTCGACCAGCCGCTCCCGCTTGACGTGCAGGGTCAGCTCGCCGCGGTCGACGACCACGCGCTCGACGGCGTCGTCCATGGCGAGGGCGTCGACGATCTCGTCGAAGTAGCCGCCGTACGGGCGCGGCGTGGAGAGCTGCGGCGGACGGCGGACGACCAGCCCGCCGAAGCCGGAGGTGTCGCCGGAGTCGTGCGTCCCGAACATGCCGTGCCTGATCACCGGCGCCTCGACCGGCTGCGGCGTCCGCGCCTCCTCGGGCACGTCGGCGTCGGGGACCTCGGGAAGGTTGTCGGGCGAGGTCACTTGGTCGCCCCCTGGTCGATCAGCGGCAGCGTACGCAGCGCCCGCAGTTCGAGCTCGTCGATCTGCTTCGCGCGGTGCGCGCCGAACTTCATGTTCTGGATCTTGTCGTGCAGCTTGACGATCGCGTCGATGAGCATCTCCGGGCGCGGCGGGCAGCCGGGCAGGTAGATGTCGACCGGCACGACGTGGTCGACGCCCTGGACGATCGCGTAGTTGTTGAACATGCCGCCGCTGGAGGCGCACACGCCCATCGCGATGACCCACTTGGGCTCGGCCATCTGGTCGTAGATCTGGCGCAGCACCGGCGCCATCTTCTGCGACACCCGGCCGGCGACGATCATCAGGTCGGCCTGCCGGGGAGACGCCGAAGCGCGCTCCATGCCGAAGCGCGCGAGGTCGTAGTGGGAGGCGCCGGTGGCCATCAGCTCGATGGCGCAGCAGGCGAGGCCGAACGTGGCCGGCCACACCGAGTTCTTACGGGCCCAGCCGGCGGCCTGCTCGACCGTGCTGAGGATGAACCCGCTGGGGAGTTTCTCTTCGAGTCCCATGTCAGTCCCACTCCAGACCCTTGCGGCGCCATACGTACGCGTAGGCGACCAGGACGGTGACGATGAACAGCAGCATCTCCACGAGCGCGAACACGCCCAGGCCCGAGGCGATCACCTGTCCGGCGTCGTTGGTGAGCGGCGCGAAGGAGACCGCCCACGGGTAGAGGAAAATGATCTCGATGTCGAAGACGATGAAGAGCATCGCCGTGACCATGTATTTCAGCGGGAACCGTCCGCCACCGACTGGCTGGGGCGTCGGCTCGATGCCGCATTCGTACGCGTCGAGCTTGGCGCGGTTCCAGCGCTTGGGACCGGTGAAGGGAGCGATGGCGACCGAGAAGATCGCGAAGCCCCCCGCGAGAACGGCGAGCACCAGGATGGGCACGTACAGGTCCATCGCTACGCCTCCTCTTGCGCCGCCGCGCTCCCGGGCGCGTGGCGAGATCTATGGGTTTGCCGGGTGATGGTGGGAATCATGCTCGTGGCGCGACCTTCGAGAGTGCGTTGATGATGGTGTCTGACGCATCGCCTCGCCGGTCGGTGAGATTAC
Organism: Nonomuraea corallina; assembly: GCF_027620315.1. Lineage (GTDB taxonomy): Bacteria > Actinomycetota > Actinomycetes > Streptosporangiales > Streptosporangiaceae > Nonomuraea > Nonomuraea corallina. The sequence goes on from NZ_JAPNNL010000017.1 coordinate 23,182, forward strand.
CAAGGAGTTTGAGCGCGAAGCGCATCAGCCTGGGGTGGGGAAGTCCGTGCCTGGTGGCGAAGCTCATCACGCCCGGCTTCCCGATCGCCTCGACGAACACCCTGCCCAGGGTGAAGTAGCCGCCGTAGGCGTCCTTCAGCACGCGCGGATAGTCGCGCAGGGCGCGTTCGCGCTGGGCGGCGGTGGTGCGGGGGGAGAGCGCCCTGGCGATCACCTCGGCGGCGATCTCGCCGGTCTCCATCGCGTAGGCGATGCCCTCGCCGTTGAACGGGTTGATCGCGCCGCCGGAGTCGCCGACCAGGACGAGGCCGCGGGTGTAGTGAGGCTGCCGGTTGAAGGCCATGGGGAGGGCGGCGCCGCGGATCGGGGCCGTCATGTTGTCCTCGGTGAAGCCCCACTCGGCGGGCATGGCCCGGCACCACCGCTTGAGCAGCTCGCGGTAGTCGATGTTGCCGAAGTGGGCGCTGGTGTTGAGCAGCCCCAGGCCGACGTTGGCGGTGCCGTCGCCGACGCCGAACACCCAGCCGTAGCCGGGCAGCAGCGTCTCCTCGTCCCACAGCTCCAGCCAGGTCTCGAGGTAGTCGTCGTCGTGGCGAGGGCTCTCGAAGTAGGTGCGCACCGCCACGCCCATCGGGCGGTCCTCGCGCTTGTGAAGCCCCATGCCGAGGGCCAGGCGGGTGCTGTTGCCGTCGGCGGCCACCACCAGGCGGGCGCGGTGGACCGTGCCGTCCTTGGTGGTCACGCCGGTGACGTGGCCGCTGCGGTCGTCGAGGACCGGGCCCGTGACGGTGACGCCCTCCATCAGGCGCGCGCCGGCCTTGACCGCGTGGGCGGCGAGGATCTGGTCGAAGTCCTGGCGGGTGCGGACGAGACCGAAGTCGGGGAAGCGCTCCAGCCGGGGCCAGTCGAGCTCGAACCGCAGGCCGCCGCCGACCACGCGCAGGCCCTTGTTGCGCACCCAGCCGGGGGTGTCGACGTCGACGCCCATGTTGAGCAGCTGCTTCACGGCGCGCGGGGTCAGGCCGTCGCCGCACACCTTCTCCCTGGGGAACCGGGTCTTCTCCAGCACGAGGACGTCGAGCCCGGCCCTGGCGAGATAGAAGGCGGTCGCGGAACCGGCGGGACCGGCGCCGACGACGATGACGTCGGCGTCAGCCTTGCGGGCTGCTGGCACGGTCACGGGCCTGGTCCTGTCCTACACGGGGTGTTTTCCGAGGTGGTCCTTTGTGAACCTCTTCACAAACTTTCCGGCCCGTCAGTCTAACCCTTTTCCAGGACATAGTGGCAGCCGGGGGGCCGTCATGCCCCAGTAGATCATGCCCGCGGTCACTCTTTCGAGACGGGCGGCTTGAAGCCCCGGTGAACGGCCACGATGCCGCAGGTCAGGTTGCGCCAGGCGACGCGCTGCCAGCCGGCATCTTGAATCGTACGCGCCAGCGTCCGCTGGTCGGGCCAGTCCCTGATCGACTCCGCGAGATACTCGTACGAGTCGTCGTTGGAGCCGAAGACCCGGGCGACCTTCGGCAGCAGCCGCATCAGATACTCGCGATAGACGCGGTCCAGCGAAGGCGCGGTCACGTGGGAGAACTCCAGGACCACCAGCCGCCCGCCGGGCCTGGTCACCCTGAGCATCTCGCGCAGCGCCTGCCCGGTGTCGTGCACGTTGCGCAGCGCGACCGAGATCGTCACCGCGTCGAAAACGCCGTCGGCGAAGGGCAGCCGCAGCGCGTCGCCCGCGATGAACGGGATGCCGCCGCCCGTCAGCCCGTTGCCGCCGCGGCGGCGCACCCCCACCTGGAGCATGCCGAGCGAGAAGTCGGAGGCGATCGCCCGCGCGCCCAGCTCGGTGAAGGACTCGGTGGACGTGCCGGTGCCGGCCCCGAGGTCGAGGACGAGCTCGCCGGGACCCGCGTCGACGGCGCGGGCCACGGCCTTGCGCCACAGTCTGACCTGCCCGAGGGAGATCACGTCGTTGACCAGGTCGTAGCGCCGGGCGGTGCGGTCGAACATCGCCGCGACCTCGTCCGGCTTCTTGTCAAGCTGCGCGCGCGTCATGTCCCCAAGCCTAGGGCCATCCCGACAAGTGACGGAAAGTAGCCGCGAGACTACCTAATGTCTGCTATGAATTGTCGAATGCTTGCCCGAGTCGCCCTGGCGGCGATCATCGCCTCGGCCCCCACCGCGCATTCCGGCGTGGTCTCGGCCGACCCTGTCGACAGCACCCCTCACGTACTGGACGGCATCGTCAACGCCATCACCGTGATCGGCGACACCGTCGTCGTCGGCGGCTCCTTCAGCGAGGTGGCCGACGCTTCCAGGACCGTCAGGTACGCCCGCGCCAACCTGTTCGCCTACGAACTCAAGACCGGCCGGGTGCTGACCCGCTTCTCCCCCGACGTCCGCGGAACGGTCCACAGCCTCGCTCCCGGCCCGGACGCCACGGTCTACGTCGGCGGCGACTTCTCCGCCGTCGGCTTCACCCCGGCCCGCGCCCTGGCCCGCGTCGAGCTGGCCACCGGACAGGCCGTGCGCTCCTTCTCGCCCGGCGTGTCCGGCGGCGCCGTCGCCACGCTCGCCCGCAGGGGCTCCCACCTCTACGTGGGCGGCGACTTCACCAGCCCGCGCGTCGCCCTGGCCCGGCTCGACGCGGTCACCGGCGCGGCGGACGCCGACTTCCGCGTCGTCCCCGCCAGGCCGCTCACCCGGAAGGTGCGGGTGCACGCGCTCGCCGTGGCCGGCGACCGGCTCGTGCTCGACGGCAGCTTCACCACCCTCAACGGCCGCTCCCGGCCGCAGGTCGGCGTCGTGGACGTGAGCCGCCCGGTCGCCGCCGTCGCCCCCTGGCGCACCGGCGTCTACGCGGCCGAGTGCAAGGACGTGTTCCCCTCGTACGTGCGAGGGCTCGACATCTCGCCGGACGGCCGCTACTTCGTGGTGGTGACCACCGGCGGGCCGCGCCGCGGCATGTGCGACACCGCCGCCCGGTTCGAGACGTACGCGAGCGGCGAGGACATCGAGCCCACCTGGGTCAACCACACCGGCGGCGACTCGCTCTACTCGGTCGCGGTCACCGGCGCCGCCGTGTACGTGGGCGGTCACCTGCGCTGGCTGCACAATCCGCGAGGCCGCGACTCCGCTGGTCCGGGGGCCGTGGCGCGCGAGGGCATCGCGGCCATTCATCCGCGTACGGGAAAGGCCCTGAGTTGGAATCCGGGACGGGAGCGCGGCATCGGCGTGAAGGCGTTTTTCACGCATAGCAGCGGACTACTTGTCGGTAGTGACACAACGAGACTCGGGCGGGAGTACCATGCCCGGATTGGCATGTTCCCGCTGCCCTAGTCGTCCTGCGGCTTGGGACGGTCCAGCCTGTCGGTGAGGCGGGCGCTCATCGCGTCCCGCTGCTTGGACAGCAGGACCAAACTGGCGAATCCACTGACCAGGAACGCCCCTCCGATCAGCAGCACGGGGTGTTCCAGCCCGGTCAGCCACAACACGCCGAGGGCAATGATGAACAGGCCGATCCGCGACGCGGTGTAAACGAGAACGGGATGCACGAGGTCGAGATTACTCGGCCCGTCGGACCGCTCGCTCTTCGCATCGGGCGCGAGCGCTGCTACTGTTCCCAGTTAGGGTGTTTCGTAAAGAAACACCCACGAGAGCCCCAAAGAGGCTCTATCATATAACAATCGGGCAGTCAGCTGATAACAACCCGTGATCTTTGCACAAAACCACGGATAAATCAGGCTTCGCTCGACACACTGGTTACCTGTCCGCCCGCTGGCAGGAAGCGGGATGCGAGGGGGAGAGATTGGTGGAGAGTAGCAGCGAGCGTCTGCTGACCCCTGGAGAGGTTGCCGCCCTCTTCCGGGTAGACCCAAAGACGGTTACGCGCTGGGCTGCGGCAGGCCGAATCAGCAGTATCCGCACCCCCGGAGGGCACCGGCGCTTCCGCGAATCGGAAGTGCACGCCCTCCTCCGAGGCGAGGACGTTCTTACGGCCGACAGGCCGGCAGGTGAGTCCCCGCGCGTCTGACGTGCCGTCCGGTCGGTGATCCTGCCCGTCAGGATCACCGAGACGGGACCTCCGTCCGCGTGCCCACTGGTCCAACCCGCGGCCGAGCACGGTGAAAGGCGCCAACCGCCGATCGTGGCTGGCGCCTGCCAGGCTGCCGAGCCCGCTCTCCCCATCTCCCGGGCTCTCACGCCTCGTCCTGGTCCGCCTTGAAAGCCAGGAACTCCCGCTCCAGCGCGTCGTTCTCCTCCACCCAGCGGCGCCGGCGCTCGGCCGCCTCCTCCTCGGTCACCGACTCGGGCAGCCACCGGACGTACTCGGGGTCGTCCGGCCCGACCTCCACGTAGCCGTTGCCGATCAGGCGCCGGTCCTCGCTGGCCAGGCTCCGCGGCACCCTGAGGGTGCCGTCAGCGAGCCGGATGACGTACATGGCCTACCACCTAGATTCCGTAGCGCCTGTTGAAGAACAGCATGACGTCCAGCGCCATCCGCGTGTTGCCGCCGAGCATGTCGACCAGGGCCGGACGCTGACGCGCGGCGATCGCGGCGAAGGCGTCGGCGAAGAACTCCTTGCGGCCCAGCCCGCCGCCCTGCCGGTGGAACGAGGACACCAGCAGCGGCTCCACCCTCCGGAACAGCGCCGCGAACTCCGGCGAGTCCGACACCCACTCGCCGAACGCCGAGTCGATGTCGTCGATGGCGTGCCCCACCTCGTGCATCATCACGTCAGGCGTGGGCGATGGCCGGTCGCCCACCACGATCTTGCGCTCCCCGTACGCGCCGGCGCAGATGTCCCACGTGGCGCGGCCGGACGGCAGCGGCGCGCCGCGCAGGTAGCCCATGTCGTCCAGGTCGGGGACGCCGCCGGGCCCGACGTAGATGCCCTCCAGGCCCGCGGCCAGTTTCTCCTTGAGCCGGTCGGGCAGCCGGGCCAGGCTCTCCACCGCCCGCACCACCTCGGGCGGCGGCGGCCCCAGCCGGGAGTCCCACTGGCGGTGCAGAATGCGTTCCAGCTTGCCGCAGTGACTGAGCCCGTCGCCCATCGGCGGCAGATCGGGCCGGTTGGGCCGCGCCCGGGGCACGGCGTCCTGCAGCTCGAAGTCGTACCAGGTGTAGCGCGGCTCCTCGACGACCGCCGCCGACAGCCGCTCACGCCCTTCCCAGCGCCGCGGCCGGTCCTTCTCCCACGCCTGGTCCCACGCCCGGCCCCACGCCCGGTCACGACTCCTGGCACGGTCCTTCTCCAAGCGGTCCTTCTCCGAGCGGCCCACCTCCGGGCGGCCCACCTCCGGGCGGCCCTTGTCCGGGCGGCGCGTCCGTCCCGGCTCGTCGCGGGGCTCGCGGTCGGGGTCGTCGGCGCCCGGCCGACCGGCGTCGCGGGACCGCCTCACGCGGCTGGCCCAGAACGAGCGCTCGGCCTCGGGAGGAGCCTCGGTGCGCCGGGAGAAGAGGTAGGAGCCGCGCCGCCACCATCGGCCCCGCCGATGGCGTCCCTTGTCACTGGAAATGGCCATCGCACCTCTCGCCTGCCGGTGAGAACCGGGTTCCACGGTACGACGCAGATCTTCCTCAGTCACCTGGAATGGGGCATCAGATGGCACGATCAGTCTGAAGATGGCTTACAGTTCGGGCATGGCAGGTGTTCTAATCGGCCTGGCTCTTCTGGCCTTCTGGCTGTTCTCGCTGTTCGACGTCATCACCACCCCCGAGGAAGAGGTCCGGCACTCCCCCAAGGCCGTATGGCTGATCATCGTGGCGGCGGTCCCCCTCGTCGGGGGCGCTTTCTGGATGATGCGCGGCCGTCCCAGGACGGTCGTCACGGCGGGTCCGGCGCCCGTCGAAAGCGGCCCGGCGCCGAAGGGCCCGGATGACGACCCCGACTTCCTGCAGGAGCTCGACCGCCGCCTCCGCGGCGAGTCCGAGGCCTGACACCCCCTCCGGCCGCCTTCCCGGGACGCCCTTCGGGGCCCCCTGGGTCGGCCTGGACCCACGCCGGCCCGCGCCTCGTCAACGGGCCGGGCGTTCCGTGCGCGGCGGCCCCTCACGGCCGTGCCCGGGTAGCCCCCCGGGCACGAGGTCAGCCGCCGACGTCGGCGTAGCTGTGCAGGCCGGGGAAGAGGATGTTGACCCCGAACAGGTTGAACAGCAGGCACGCGAACCCGATGAGCTGGACGACGGTCGCGCGGTTGCCGCGCCAGCCCGCGGTGACGCGGGCGTGGAGGTAGGCCGCGTAGCCGATCCAGGTGATGAACGACCAGACCTCCTTGGGGTCCCAGCCCCAGTAGCGGCCCCACGCCTTGTCCGCCCAGAGCGCGCCGGCGATGACGGCGAACGTCCACAGCGGGAAGGCCACCACGATGGCCTTGTGGGCCACCTTCTCCAGGTCGGCGCGGGACGGCAGCCGCGACAGCCCGTCCCCGCGCACCAGGTAGAGGATGCCCGCCGCGCCGGCCAGCGTGAACAGGCCACCCGCCAGGATCGCGGCCGAGACGTGGATGGCGAGCCAGTACGAGTTGAGCGCCGGCACCACCGGCCCCGCCGCCGTGTAGAACTTGAGCACCGCCAGGCCGAGCCCGAGCGCGGCCGAGACCATGACGAAGGCCCCGACGAAGCGGATGTTCTGCCGCGCGTTGGTGATCAGGAACGCGCTCACGGCGGCGAAGCAGATGGCCACCACGAACTCGTACATGTTGCCCCACGGCCACCGGTCCGCCGCCAGGCCGCGCGTGGCGATGGCGGCGAGGTTGGCGGCCCAGCCGAGCCAGGCGACGGCCACGGCGACCAGGCCGGCCGTACGGGCCCAGGCCGGCGGCTCGGGACCCTCCGCGGCCGGGACGACGTCGCCGGCCGCAGGCCCGCCGGGGGACGCCAGGACGTCCGTCGTACCCTCGGGCGCCGGGTCCGGTCCGCTCTCGCCCGGCTCCGCGGCCGCGCCGACGCCCACCGTGACCCGGGCGCCGGCCCGCGACCTGGCAGTGTCGGCACGCGCCTTGCCGAACGCGAGCTCCACCGCGAACCCGATCATGGCCCCCAGATAGAGCAGGACAGCGGAGAGCACGAGCAGGTCGCTCAGCTCTGCGAGTGTCTCAGCGGACATCCTTGTCTCCTGCCAGTTGCTTCACGATGTCGTCGAACTCCTCGGCGAACCCGGCGGCGGACCCTTCGGTCCTGGTGAGCCCGCCCACGTCGGCCGTGCCGTCCTTGATCCGTACCCACACCCGCCGGCGGCGGATGGTGAGCGAGAACACGATGGCGATGGTGGCCGTGGCCGCCGCCAGCAGGGCCGGGAGCCTGCCGGGGTCGTAGGCGATCTGGAGGGTGATCCACTCCTTGACGCCGGTGAACTCCAGTTTGCCCGCCCCGTCGGGCAGCTCCAGCGCCTTGCCCACGGCCAGCGGGTCGCCCGCGGCCTCGCCCATCACCAGAGGCTTGAGCTTCTTGAGGATCTCGGGAGGGGCGAGCTCGTACACGGACTGCGGGGTGCCGGAGCGCAGCCCGAGGTCGCCGCTGAAGGCGCCGAGGACCTGCACCTCGGGGACGACGGCCCCGGGGAAGGACGAGGCGTGACCGCCGTCCTTCAGCGGGGTGCTGGTCGGCAGGAACCGCAGCAGGAACCCGAGCTGCGACGGCTCGGCGTCGGGCACCTTGACCACGCAGCCGGAGGTGAGCGTGGGCTTGTCCTCGATGAGGCAGGGCACCGGCCCGTCGAAGGCGACCTGCCCCTTGCCGTCGGTGACCCGGAAGACGGGGGCGTAGCCGTGGCCGATGAGGTAGGTCTGGGTGCCGTTGACCACGAGCGGCTCGTTGACCTTCAGCTCGTAGTCGCGGGCGGGCGCGCCGGGCGAGTCGTTGACCTTGAGGTGGGCGGAGTAGTCGAGCTCCTGGCCGGAGTTCCGGCCGCCGACCTGGTAGGTGGCCTGGAAGTCGCTCAGCTCGAACGCGAACGGCTCCAGCGACTCGGCGTTGACCCGCGCCCCCGGCATGTAGCGGTCGTAGGCGGCGACGGTGTTGGCGAACCCGTCGCCCTCGACCACGAGCACGTTGCCGCGGTAGCCGTAGACGGAGCCGACGCCGACGGCCGCCAGGAGGCCGAGCAGCGCGATGTGGAAGAGCAGGTTGCCGGTCTCGCGCAGGTAGCCCTTCTCGGCGGCCACCCAGCCGTCGCCGGCGCGGACGCGGAAGCGCAGCTTGCGCAGCCGCCTGACCGCCTCCTCGACGGTCAGGTCGCTCGCGAAGGACGCGTGGTGCGGCAGCCGGGACAGGTTGCGCGGCGCCGCGGGCGGCTTGCGGCGCAGCTCGCGCAGGTAGGCGCCGGTACGCGGGATGATGCAGCCGATCAGCGAGGTGAACAGCAGCAGGTAGATGGCGGCGAACCAGACGGAGCTGAAGACGTCGAAGAGCTGGAACCGGTCGTACACCTCGGCGAGCGCGGGGTTCTGCTGGTAGAACTGCGCCACCCGTTCGGGCTCGACGCCGCGCTGCGGGAGCAGCGAGCCGGGGATGCTGGCCAGCGCGAACAGGAACAGCAGGATCAGCGCCGTCTTCATCGAGGTGAGCGTGCGCCAGCCCCAGCGCAGCCAGCCCAGCGGGCCGACCCCGGCCGGTCGGCGCTGCTCGCGCTCGCGCTCCAGCTCGGAGATCGTCATCAGATCACCGGCCTGAAGCTGCCGATCAGCCCTTGCATGGTCGCGATCATCTCTCCCCACAGGCCCGTCACCAGGGCCACGCCGACGACCACCATCATGCCGCCGCCGACCCTGGTGATCAGGAGGGAGTGCCGGCGGATCGCGCGGAAGGTGCGCAGCGCCTTGCTGTAGGCCAGGGCGGCGGCGACGAAGGGCAGCCCGAGCCCCAGCGCGTAGGCGACGGCCAGCAGCGCGCCGCGCGAGGCGCTGCCCTCGTTGAGCCCGAGGGTGAGCACCACGGCCAGGGTGGGCCCGATGCACGGCGTCCAGCCGAGACCGAACACCACGCCGAGCAGCGGCGCCCCGGCCAGTCCCGCGGCGGGCAGCTTGTGGACGCGCACGTCGCGCATCAGCCACGGGAACACGCCCATGAAGACCAGCCCGAGCAGGATCGTCAGCACGCCGAGCACCCGCGTGATCACGTCGGCGTTGACCAGCAGGACCTGGCCGAGCTGCCCGAACAGCGCGCCGCTGAGCACGAACACCGCCGCGAACCCGGCCACGAAGAGCGTGGCGCCGAGCACCAGCCGCCCCCGCTTGGGGTCGTCGCTCATGCCCGTCACGTACGAGAGGTAGCCCGGGACCAGCGGCAGCACGCACGGCGACAGGAACGACACCAGCCCCGCCAGCGCGGCGATCGGCACCGCCAGCAGCAGGGAGCCGGAGGCGACGACGTCATTCATCGCGCACCTTGATCACCGCGTTCTTCAGGTCGGTGTAGCGGACCGCGCCGAGCGCCCTGGCGGCGATCCTGCCCTGCCTGTCGATGATCAGCGTGGACGGGATGGCGGCGGGCGGGACCGTGCCCTGGAAGGCCAGCGCGACCTTGCCCGGCTGGTCGTAGATGCTCGGGTAGCCCGGCTTCTCGGTGCGCTCGAACGCCAGCGCGTCGGCCTTGCGGTCCTTGAAGTCGACGCCGATGAACTCCACGCCGCCGGCCTTCGTCTCGGCCGCGACCTCCTTGAGCACGGGGGCCTCGGCCCGGCAGGGGGCGCACCACGACGCCCAGAAGTTGAGCACGACGACCTTGCCCTTGTGGGCGGCCAGCGAGACCGTGCCACCGTCAAGGGCGGGGCCTTCGATCGCGGGCGCGGGCTTGCGCTCCGCGGCCTCGAACACCTGCATCTTCCCGTCACCGGCGACGAACCGGGTGTCGCCCGCCTGCGGCTGCCCGCTCTGGCTGCCGGCGCACCCCGTCACCAGAGCAGCGATAAGGAGCAGGGAGATGGACTTCGCGCGCACGGAAGGAAGATCTCCTTGTACTACAACCGGTAGAGTTGCAACTGTACCGGCGACATCAGGCGCCCGGGACGCTGGGTCCCCTCTGCAGCGACCCGGCGGGCTCGCTGTAGCCGACGCTGACGAGCCGGTCGCCCTCGAACGTGAAGGTGGTCAGGCTGGCCAGGCCGCACTGCCGTCGCCTGGGGTCGTGCCACAGCCTGCGGCGGCCCTCCGCCGCCATCCTGACGGCCCAGATGGGCAGCTGGTGGCTGACCATGACGACCTCGTGGCCGCGCACCGCCTCCCTGGCGTCGTCGATGGCCGCCCGCATGCGCGCGACGATCACCGGGTAGGGCTCGCCCCAGGAGGGGCGCATCGGGTTCCAGAAGTAGCGGTAGTTGCGCGGACTGCGCAGGATGTGCAGCCCCTGCCCAACGGTCCGGCCTTCGAGCAGGTTGCCGGCCTCCACCAGCCGCTCGTCGATCTGGATCTCCAGCCCGTGCGCGGCCGCCACGGGCGCCGCGGTCTCGCGCGCGCGCTCCAGCGGCGAGCTGTAGACGGCCGCGATGTCGCGACCGGACACCGCCTTGGCGACGGTCTTGGCCATGAGCTCGCCGGTCTCGGACAGGTGATAGCCCGGCAGCCTGCCGTAGAGGATGCCGCCCGGGTTGTGCACCTCACCGTGGCGCAGCAGATGAACGACGGTGGTTTCAGCCATGGTGGCCTCAGCTTAACCGCTCGGCCGCACCTGATCGCCAGGGGCGATCGCCCGGGGAGTAGAGTCTGGCTCCGGAAGGAGCCGTCCGATTGGACCCGTTAGCCCTCGCGCTCGTCCTGACAGCGGCCGTGGCGCACGCGTCGTGGAACCTGCTGAGCAAGAAGGCCGCCCACGTCGACAGCCTGGTCTTCGTCTGGCTCGTGGCGGCGGCGGGCGCGGTCGTGTGGAGTCCCCTGTTCGCCGGGTTCCTGCTGGTGGCGCGGCCCCGGCTGGGGTGGCAGGACCTGGCGGTGATCGGGGTGAGCACCGCGATCCACCTGGGGTACTTCGTGCTCCTGCAACGCGGGTACGGCAGCGGCGACCTGTCGGTCGTCTACCCGGTGGCGCGCGGCACGGGCCCGATGCTGGCGAGCCTGGTGGCGGTGCTGTTCCTGGGCGAGCGGCCGTCGCCGGTGGGCATCGCGGGGATCCTGCTGGTGGGCGCCGGCGTGTTCCTGATGAGCGGGGGCGTCGGTCAGGCCAACCTGAAGGGCGTGGCGTTCGGGCTGGTCACCGGCGTGTTCATCGCCGCCTACACGGTCTGGGACTCGCGGGTGGTGAGCGCCTTCGCGGTGGCGCCGATCCTGCTGAACTACCTGGGCGAGGCGGGCCGGGCGATCGCGCTGGCCCCGTTCGTGCTGCGCGGGCGGCGGCGGGCGCTGGTGGCGCCCGCCTGGCGGGCGCACCGGCGCACGATCGTGGCGGCCGCGGTGCTGGCGTTCGTGTCCTACCTGCTGGTGCTGGTGGCCTTCACCAGGGCTCCGGTCAGCCTGGTCGCGCCCGCGCGTGAGATCAGCGTGCTGATCGCGGTCGTGCTGGGCGGGCGTCTGCTGGCCGAGGACGGGCTGCGCCATCGGCTGGCGGCCGCGGGCGTGATCGTCGGTGGCGTGGTGGCCATCGCGCTCAGTTGACCGCCCAGCCGTTCTCCTCGCCGCTGCTGGCCTGGACGAGCGCGTCGACCGTGGCCCGGATGGCGGGGCGGCGGGCGGCGTCGTTGCGCCAGAGCGCGTAGATCCGGCGGCTCTGCCGGGGCAGCAGGGGCACCATCCGGACGCCCGGCGGCACCAGGTCGCGGCCCAGCCGGGGCACGATCGCGCAGCCGAGCCCGGCGGCGACCAGCGCGAGCTGGGTCGGGTACTCGTCGGCCATGGCGGTGATCACGGGCTCCAGCTCGGCGCTGCGCAGGGTGAACACCAGCCAGTCGTGGCAGACGGTGCCCGGCGCGGAGCTGATCCACCGCTCGCCGCAGAGGGCGGACAGCTCGACCTCCTTGCCGGCGGCCAGCGGGTGGTCGGCGGGGAGCGCCACGTCCGCGATGTCGTCGAGCAGCGTCTTCCTGGACAGGCCGTCGGGGATCGGCATCGGCCGGTTGATCCAGTCCTGCACGAGCACCAGGTCGAGCTCTCCCCTGGCCACTTCGCGGATCATCCGTTCGGGCTCGCGCTCGTACAGGTTCACCGAAAGGTCGGGGTGGCGCCGGCGGAGCGCGGCGAGCGCGCCGGGCATCAGGCCGCGGGCGGCGGTCGGGAACGCGGCCACGTTGAGCCGGCCGACGACCTCGCCGCGCAGCGCCTCGAAGTCGGCCTCGGCGGTCTCGACCAGGGCGAGGATGCGTTCGGCGTGCTCGGCGAGCAGTCCGGCCGCGTCGGTCAGCCGGACCCCGCGCCCGTTGCGCTCGACCAGCCGGGCGCCGGTCTCCCGTTCCAGCTTGGCGATCTGCTGCGACACGGCGGACGGGGTGACCATCAGCGCGTCGGCGGCGGCTCCCACCGAGCCGTACACGTGCACCGCGTGGAGGGCCTTCAGCCGGTTCAGGTCCAACATGTAAGCGAGTCTAAAGCGTGAACCCAAGAAAGTCTCGCTTGTCCTTCATTCTGAAGCGCTGGAAAATAGTTGCATGCGAATCCTTAAGCAGAAGAAGCAGCCGTACCGATCCACCTCCTACCTGAAGACCCTCGCCGACCAGGCCCGGCAACAGCGCGCCCGCCACCGCAGAGCCGCCTGAGCCTCGCCCCGGTCAGGGTCTCGGTGACCACCCTCCGCCCCCTCCACCTGGCGCTCGCCATCGGGCTCGCCGCCGTGTGGGGCGTGAACTTCGTCGTCATGCAAGTGGGGCTGGAGCACTTCCCTCCCCTGCTCTACGCCGGCCTGCGCTTCGCGCTGGCGGCCTTCCCCGCCCTGCTCCTCGTCGGCCGTCCGGCGGTGCGGTGGCGGTGGATCGCCGCCGTCGCGGCCACGCTCGGCGCCGGGCAGTTCGCCCTGCTCCTGGTGGGCATGCGAGCCGGCATGCCCGCCGGGCTGACCTCACTGGTTTTGCAGATGCAGGTGCTGTTCACGATCCTGTTCGCGGTGACGCTTCTCGGCGAGCGGCTCACCGCGCGCCGCGTGACCGGGCTGGCCGTCGCCTTCGGCGGCCTGGCCCTGGTCGCCGCCGACTTCGGCGGCTCCGGCCCGATCGGCGCCTTCGCCCTGTGCGTCGCCGCCTCCGCGGCCTGGGGCCTGGGCAACGTCGCCCAGCGCAGGGCCGCCCCGCCCGACGCCCTCCGTTTCATGGTCTGGGTCAGCGCCCTGTCGTCCCCGCCGCTGCTGCTCCTGTCGCTCTGGCTGGAGGGCGTGCCCACGCTCGCCGCGCCGCTGGAGGGCTGGCTGTCCCTGCTGTACGTGGCCTTCGTCTCGACACTCGGCGGCTTCGGCGTCTGGGGCTTCCTGCTGCGCCGCTACGACGCCTCCACCGTCGCCCCGTACACGCTCCTGGTCCCGGTCTTCGGCATGAGCACGGCCGCCCTCTTCACCGGTGAGCCCCTCACCTGGCCCCGCCTCGCCGCCGCCGTCCTCATCGTCACCGGCGTCCTGTACGCCGGCACCCGCCGCCGCATCCCCGAGCCACCGGCCCGCGAACCAGGGAAAACCGCCCTCGCGAAATAGCGACTCCCCGCCCGGCGGATCAGCGAAAAAGCCCGACCGCGAATCAGGGAATCGATCTCCGGCAGATCTGGGAGATTGTCGTTCGCAGCTCGCGAATGACCACGTGGGAGGCTCGATGGTTCTCGTGCCCCGGCCCGGTGGCCGTCAGAGGGCCGCGGCGGCGGCCTTGGCGGCGGCCGGGAGGGCGTCGGCGATCCTGGACAGAGCCTCGTCGTCGTGGGAGGCCGACAGGAACCACGCCTCGTACGCCGACGGCGGCAGATAGACGCCCTGGTCGAGCATGCTGTGGAAGAACGCCCGGTAGGCGGCCGTGTTCTGCGTCTGGGCGTCGGCGAAGGACGTCACCTGCCGGTCGGTGAAGAAGACGGAGAACAGGCTGCCCGCCGTCTGCAGCCGGTGCGGCACGCCGGCGGCCGTCAGCGCGGCGGTGGCGGCCCCGGCCACCGCGGCGGCGGCGGCGTCGACCCTGGTGTAGGCGTCGGCGTCGAGCGCCCGCAGCGTGGCCAGGCCGGCGGCGCAGGCCAGCGGGTTGCCCGACAGCGTGCCCGCCTGGTAGACGGGCCCCTCGGGAGCCAGGTAGGCCATGACCTCGGCCCGGCCGCCGAAGGCCGCCGCCGGGAGCCCGCCGCCCATGACCTTGCCGAACGTCATCAGGTCGGCGTCCACCGGGTCCAGCCCGTACCAGCCGGAGGGCGAGACGCGGAAGCCCGTCAGCACCTCGTCCACGATGAGCAGCGCCCCGTGCCGGGTGCACAGCTCGCGCAGGCGGCTGTTGAAGCCGTCGAGCGGCGGCACGATGCCCATGTTGGCCGGGCACGCCTCGGTGATGACGCAGGCGATCTCCGCCGCCTCGAAGGCCTGCTCGACCAGGTCGATCGCGTTGTAGGGCAGCACGATCGTGTCGGCCGCCGAGGCGCCGGTCACGCCGGGCGTGTCGGGCAGCCCGAACGTCGCCACCCCGGACCCGGCCGAGGCCAGCAGCGCGTCGACGTGGCCGTGGTAGCAGCCGGCGAACTTGATCACCTTGGACCGGCCGGTGAACCCGCGGGCCAGCCGCACCGCGCTCATCGTGGCCTCGGTGCCGGAGCTGACCAGCCGCACCTTCTCCACGGGCGCCACCCGGGCCACGAGTTCCTCGGCCAGCGCCACCTCCCCCGGGGTCGCGGTCCCGTACGAGAAACCGTGCGCGGCCGCCTCCGCCACCGCCTCCACGACCGCCGGATGCCGGTGGCCGAGGATCATCGGACCCCACGAGCACACCAGGTCGACGTAGCGGTTGCCGTCGGCGTCGGTGATGTAGGGCCCCTGGCCGGAGACCATGAAGCGCGGCGTGCCGCCGACCGCGCCGAACGCGCGGACCGGCGAGTTCACCCCTCCCGGCACGACGGCGCAGGCGCGGGCGAACAGGTCCTCGGAGTTCTGTGTACGGCTCACGCGAACAGGTTAGTCGGCCAGCAGCTCCAGGACGCGGAGCGGGTCGGGGAGCGGGCGGCCGTCGGGGGGCCGCAGCCAGGAGACGGGCTGACCGGTGGTGAGAGTGGAGGGCGGGGCCAGGACGTAGCTGTCACGGCAGTGCCAGCGCAGGCCGGGCGTGTCCTCGATGGTGGCCGGGTCGCAGTCGAGCTGACAGGACCACCATTCGTCCTCGTCCTCGGGGTTGCCCCGGGTGGCGACATAGAACAAGACCCGGTCGCCGTTGGCGGCGACCGGGCCTGAGGGGGTGTCGGTGGCGTCGATCCTGGCCAGGGCCGACAGTCCGGTGGACAGGGGTACGTCGAACACGTCGAAGACGCGGCCGGTGGGCAGGATGACGTTGGCCTCGGGGTCGTACCGCCACCAGCGGGTGAGCTGGGCCGTGTCGGTCGTGGCCTGGATGTTCCAGGCGGGCGAGACGGGGTGGGCGCCGGGATCGGGACAGCCGACGCGGTCGCACGAGCAGGCCCGGGGGCCGCTGCGCAGCGGGTGCGCGCCGGGCACGGCGGGCCAGCCCAGAGCGGCGTAGCCGAGCACGGCGTCCAACCGGGTGTGCCGCGACCGTTTCCTGGTACGGCGAGCCAGAGGTACCCCCACCATGGTGTCTCCCGTCACGATTACGTGCCCGAGGCAGCCCCGTTCTCCCGGCCTGACGCGCACGCGGGACACACCAGCACTTCTTATGGCACTCTAACGCACACGTCTCAGGAGTTGACGGGAAACCCCTGGGTTAGAGACGGCGCGCCACCTCGGTCGCCCAGTAGGTGAGGATGAGGTCGGCCCCGGCGCGCTTGATGGACACCAGCGACTCCATGATCATGCGGTCGCGGTCGACCCAGCCGTTGGCGGCGGCGGCCTCGATCATCGCGTACTCGCCGCTCACCTGGTAGGCGGCGACGGGCACGTCCACCTCGTCGCGGAAGCGGCGGATGACGTCGAGGTAGGCCAGCGCGGGCTTGACCATGACGGCGTCGGCGCCTTCCGCCAGGTCGAGCCTGACCTCGCGGAGCGCCTCCTCCAGCGGTCCGGCCGGGTCCTGCTGGTGGCCGGCCCGGTCGCCGAACTGCGGCGCGCACTCGGCGGCGTCCCTGAACGGCCCGTAGAAGGCGGAGGCGTACTTGGCGGAGTAGGCCAGGATCGGCACCCCGGCGAACCCTTCGGCGTCGAGCGCCTTCCTGATGGCCGCGACCTGGCCGTCCATCATGCCGCTCGGCGCCACCATGTGGGCGCCGGCCCTGGCCTGCGCGACCGCGATGGCGGCGTAGCGCTCCAGGGTGGCGTCGTTGTCGACCTCGCCGCTCCCGGTGAGGATGCCGCAGTGGCCGTGGTCGGTGAACTCGTCGAGGCAGGTGTCGGCCATCACCACGAGAGCGTCGCCGACCTCGGCGGTCACGTCGCGCAGCGCCACCTGCAAGATGCCGTCGGGGTCATCGCCGGCCGAGCCGCGGGCGTCCTTGACGGCGGGCACGCCGAACAGGATGAGCCCGCCCACCCCGGCCTCGGCCGCCTCGTGGGCGGCCTTGCGCAGCGAGTCACGGCTGTGCTGGCTGACCCCGGGCATGGAGCCGACCGGGTGCGGCTCGGTGATGCCCTCCTTGACGAACAGGGGCAGGATCAGGTCGGCGGGGTGCAGCCTGGTCCCGGCCATCATCGCGCGCAGCGCGGGGGTGCGGCGCAGCCTGCGCGGACGGGCCACGGGGAACTGGGCGCTCACTTGACTCTCCTCCTGGCGCCTCGGCGGGTCTGGGACGGCCGGCGCGGCGTGTCGCCCGCGGCGAGCGCCGCCGACCGCTGTTTGGCGCCGTACTCGGCCAGCGCCGCCGCCAGCGCCGAGGCGGAGGGCCGGTCGGCCATGACGTCCACGCGCAGCCCGAACTCCTCGGCGGTCTTCGCGGTCTGCGGCCCGATCACGGCGATGACGGTGACGTTGTGCGGCTTGCCGGCGATGCCGACGAGGTTGCGCACGGTCGAGGACGAGGTGAACAGCACGGCGTCGAACCCGCCGCCCTTGATCGCCTCGCGGATCGGCGCGGGCGGCGGCGCGGCCCGCACGGTGCGGTAGGCCGTGACGTCGTCGCACTCCCAGCCGAGCTCGGTCAGCCCGGCGACGAGCGTGTCGGTGGAGATGTCGGCCCTGGGCAGCAGCACCCGGTTGATCGGGTCGAGCATCGAGTCGTACGGCGGCCACTCGGCCACCAGGCCCTCCGACGACTGCTCGCCGGACGGCAGCAGGTCGGGCCTGACGCCGAACTCGACCAGCGCCCGCGCGGTGGCGTCGCCGACCGCGGCGACCTTGAGTCCGGCGAAGGCCCGCGCGTCGAGCCCGTACTCCTCGAACTTCTCGCGCACCGCCTTGACGGCGTTGGCGCTGGTGAAGGCCACCCACTCGTAGCGGCCGGTGACCAGGCCCTTGATGGCGCGGTCCATCTGCTGCGGGGTGCGCGGCGGCTCGACCGAGATGGTCGGCACCTCCTCCGGCACCGCCCCGTACGAGACGAGCTGCTCCGACAGCGACCGGGACTGCTCCTTGGTACGCGGGACCAGCACCCGCCAGCCGAACAGCGGCTTGGTCTCGAACCACGACAGCGTGTCGCGCCGGCCGACGGCCTCGCCCACGACGATCAGGGCGGGCTCGGCCAGCCCGGCGTGTTTGAGATCGGCCTGCAACCTGCCGAGCGTGGACACCACGGTGTGCTGCTCGGTGGTGGTGCCGGAGGAGGTGACGGCCACCGGCGTGGTGTCGGGCTTGCCCCCGGCGACCAGCGCCTTGCCGATGGCCACGACGTCGGCCAGGCCGTGGTAGATGACGAGCGTGCCGGGGCAGGCGGCGTGGGACGCCCAGTCCTGCTCCCTGGCGGCGTCGACGACGCGGAACTCGGGCACCGACACCGCCGACGGGATGCCGGCGTAGGCGAGCACGGCGGTCGCGGACGGCACGCCGGGCACGATCTCGAAGTCCACCTCCGCCGCGGCGCAGGCCGCGACCTCCTCGGCCACCGTGGAGAACAGCATCGGGTCGCCCTCGCACAGGCGCACGACGAGCCGGCCGGCGGCGGCGTGGCGGAGGTAGTCGCCCTCGGCCACCTCCACCTCGGGCCGGCTGTGGCGCAGCAGCGCGCGGTGCGCCTCCTCGCCGGGCACGACGACGTCGGCCTTGGCGAGCAGCTCGGCGCCGCGCAGGGTGAGGAGATTGGGATCACCGGGCCCGGCGCCCACGAACGCGACGAAACCGGAGGTAGGACTATCGGAGCTCAATGGGATTGCTCCCCCATCAATCTGTCGGCCCCTTCGTGAAGCATCTCGGCCGCGAGCCGGCGGCCCAGATCTTCCGCCTCCGAAGGAGAGCCGGCGGTGGACTTGCGCACCGCCTGACGGCCGTCGATGGCGACGACCGCGGCGGTCAGGTGAAGAGTCTGCCCGTCATCGAGCCCGAAAGCACCCACGGGGGCAGAACAGCCGGCTTCGAGCGCGGCCAGGATGGTGCGCTCGGCGGTCACCGCGGAGCGGGTCCGCGGGTCGTCGAGCACGGACAGGAACTCGACGAGGTCGGCCCGGTCCGAGAGGCATTCGACGGCCAGCGCGCCCTGGCCCGGGGCCGGCAGCAGCTGATCGATCCCGAAGAGGTCGGCGATCTCGGCGGTGCGCCCGATCCGGTTGAGCCCGGCGGCGGCCAGCACGACCGCGTCCAGCTCACCGGCGGCGATCTTGCCGATGCGGGTCTCGGCGTTGCCGCGGATCGGCACGTACTCCAGGTCCGGCCGGAGCGCGCGGAGCATGGCGACGCGGCGCGGCGAGCCGGTGCCGACGCGGGCGCCCGCGGGCAGGTCGGCGAACGCGACCGGGCCGACGAGCGCGTCGCGGTGGTCGTGGCGGGCGGGCAGCGCGACCAGCTCGATGCGCGGGTCCGCCTTGGTCGGCAGGTCCTTCAGCGAGTGGACCGCGAAGTCGATCTCGCCTTCGAGCAGCTTGTCGCGCAGCGCGCTGACGAACACGCCGGTGCCGCCGAGCTGGGCGAGGTGGGCCTTGCTCACGTCGCCGAACGTCGTGACGCCGACCAGCTCGATGGCGTGTCCGGTGAGCTCGGTGTAGGCGTCGGCCACCATCCGCGACTGCGTGGTGGCCATCAGGCTGCGACGGGTGCCCAGCTTCAGGGGCCGCGAGATCACAGCTCTACCTCCCTTACGGCTTCGGGCATCTTCGGATCCAGGTCGAACAGCTCGCGCAGCGCTTCGGCATAATGATCGCCCCCCGGCGAGGTGGCGAGCCGCTTGACACGCACAGTGGGCTCGTGGAGCAGCTTGTCGACCACGCGCTGCACGGTCAGCGTCAGCTCGTCCCTGGTCCTGTCGTCCAGGTCGGGCATCCGCATCATCAGCCTGCCCAGCTCGGACTCGACCACGCTCGCCGCCTTGTTGCGCAGCGCCACGACGGTCGGGGTGACCCGCGAGGCGCGGGCGGCCTCGAGGTAGGCGGTCAGCTCCTCGGCGAGCAGCCAGCGGGACGCGCGCACCGCGTCGTCCTCGTGGGAGCCGATGCCGGACTCGCGGATCGTCTCCAGGTCCACGAGGGTGACGCCGGGGACGGCGCGCACGGCGGGATCGATGTCGTGCGGCAGCGCCAGGTCGAGCAGGAACGCCCCGCGCGTCATCATGTCGGCGGTGATCAGGTGCCGCCCGGCGCCCGTGCAGGTGATCACTAGGTCGGCCTCGGCCAGCTCGCGGCCGACCGCGGAGAACTCCACCGCCCGGCCGCCGACGGAGGCGGCCAGGCGGGCGCCGCGCTCGAACGTACGGTTGGCGATGACGATGTCGCTCACCCCGGCGCGCGCCAGCGTGGCGGCGGCCAGGGAGCTCATCGAGCCCGCGCCGACCACCAGGGCGCGCCGGCCGGTCACGTCGCCCGCCAGCGCGAGCCCCGCGCTCACCAGGGACGCGCCGGCCTTGTCGATGCCGGTCTCGGTCTGGGCCCGCTTGCCGACGCGCAGGGCGTACTGGGCCAGCTCGTTCAGCGTGGCGCCGATGGTGCCGTGCTTCTGCGCGAGCTTGAGCGCCTGGCGGACCTGGCCGAGGATCTGGGCCTCGCCGACGACCATGGAGTCGAGGCCGCACACGACCGAGAACAGGTGCTCGACCGCCCGCTCCTCGTAGTGCACGTACAGGTGCGGCGTCAGCTCGTCGACGGGCACGCCGGAGTGGCGGCTGAGCAGCTCGGTGACGACGGTGACGGCGGCGTGGAAGCGGTCGACGGCGGTGTAGACCTCGACCCGGTTGCAGGTGGAGACCACGAAGGTCTCGGCCACGCACGCCTCCTGCCGCACGTCGTGCAGGAGCTTGGTCAGCGCCTCGCCCGTGACCGACACGCGTTCCAGCATGGCCACCGGTGCGGTCCGGTGGCTGAGCCCGATCGCCAGAACACTCATTGCGTGTCCACTGCCATGAGTGGCCCCCCCGCCTTGCGTTGCTCGTGGAACGCGAGAATCTGCAGTTCGATGGAAAGGTCGACCTTCCGCACGTCGACGGAGCCGGGAACGGAGAGGACGACCGGGGCGAAGTTGAGGATGCTGGTCACCCCGGCGGCAACGACACGATCGCACACTTCCTGTGCGGCTGCCGCAGGTGTCGCCAGAACCACGATCGAAACTCCACGCCGCTTGATCACGGCTTCCAGTGCGTCAATATGTTCAACATTCAACCCCGCGATGGTGTCGCCCACGACGTCGGGGTCGGCGTCGAACATGGCGGCGACGTGGAAGCCCCTGGAGACGAACCCGCCGTAGTTGGCCAGGGCGCGCCCCAGGTTGCCGACGCCGACGATGGCCACGGCCCAGTCCTGGGTCAGGCCGAGCTCGCGGGAGATCTGGTAGACGAGATACTCCACGTCGTAGCCGACGCCGCGGGTGCCGTAGGAGCCCAGGTGGGAGAGGTCCTTGCGGAGCTTGGCCGAGTTGACCCCGGCCGCCGTGGCCAGGTCCTCGGAGCTGACCGTCGCGATCCCGCGCTCAGCCATCCCGTGCAGCGCCCGCAGGTAGAGCGGCAGCCTGGCGACCGTAGCCTCGGGGATGCCACGATCGCGGGGGTGGGACGGGCTCTTCACGTGCGGGAGCTCCAGGGGAACGGGCGACCGTGGGCCGCGTGGCTTTGTATTCGAACCGCCTTTCAGGTTAATCCCTTTGTGAACCGATGCACAAAGTAGGCACCCTGGCAAGTGGCGCTACGGTGGGTGACATGCATCGCATCACCCTCATCGGCAAGCCCGGTTGCCACCTCTGCGAGGACGCCCGGGAGATCATCGCCCGGGTGGCGGGCGAGCTGGGCGTCCCCTGGTCGGAGGTGGACATCGAGACCTCCGACGAGCTGCGCGAACGCTACGCGGAGATGATCCCGGTGACGCTGATCGACGGGGTCCAGCACGACTTCTGGCGCGTCTCCGAGGACCGGCTGCGCGCCGCCCTGGCCGACTAGCGGCTAGAACATCACCGTCGGCAGCGGCACGACCTTGGCGGCGTTGATGTCGAGCTCGATGACGTTGGTGGCGAGCACCATGGCCTGGCGCTCGTTGATGAACCGCTCGACGTGCGGCTGGCGCTGGTGGTCGCGGTAGGCCACCTCGTCGCGGTAGATCTCGTAGACGATGCGCTGCAGGGGCGCCGACTTGACCGCGTGGCAGGCGTACACGAGGGTGTCCGGCTCGCCCCTGCGCACCGCCTCGACGGTCTGCTCGGCCAGCCGGTCGAAGGCGGCCCCGGCGCCGTCCATGAGCGTGAAGACCGTGAGCATGCCGTAGATCTTCGGCGACAGCTTCGCCGACGGGCCCTGCGGGGCCGGCGGGACGGCGGGCTGCGGGCCGGTCGCCGGCACGCGCGGGGTGAACACGTCGGCGGCCGGGTAGATCGCGCCGGTGGCGGGCCCGTCGGAGTCGGCCGCCGGCGTGGCGTGGCGGGTGTGGTGGCCGTTCATCACGTATCCGGTGGACGGGCCGGGGTCGGGCGGCTGCCTGCGCGAGGCGTACCCGGTCTCCCCGGTGGACGGGCCGCGGTCGCCCGGGGACATCCGGGCCGCGTAGTCGGTCTCCCCCGTGGCGCGGTACTCGGCCACCAGGTCGCCCAGCCCCGACCGGCGCGGCGGGGCAGGCCCCGTGGCCGGGCCCTGCGGGCTCGCGGTGACGGGCTCGGGCTCCGCCCGGCGTCCCGTCGGCCGCCGTTCCTGGCTCGGCTCGGCGTCGAAGTCGTCGTACTCGTCGTCGTCCTCGTACGGGGCCAGGGGGCGCAGCACGGTGTACCAGATCGCGGCGGCGGCGACGATCAGCAGCACGGTCGTGAACACGCCGGGCACCGCGAACCGCATCGCCCCCATCAGGGCCAGCCCGGACGGCACGATCACCAGGCAGGCATGCAGGTTGTCGGTGTCGTACTCGTCGCCGTCGCGCCATCGGAGCGCGGCCACCAGCACGGCGCCCGCCATGATGAGGGCGGCGATCGCGTGGGCGGCCAGCAGCAGGTAGTCGGGGATGATCGCCCAGTGTGCGCGCGCGTCGGGCAGGCTCTTGCCCATCTCCTCGGACTTGAGCGGGTCCATGAGGAGGATCACCGACGCGGTGACCGTGAAGCCGACGCCGAACAGCCACGCCCCGAACTTCGGCGGCGTCTTCTCCGCCAGGAGCTGGATCAGTCCGATGGCCAGCCAGAGCGGCGCCAGCAGCGACCCCGTCAGCTGGAAGATCTTGAAGGTGACCGTCCCGAACCCGATCAGGTGGCCGACGCCGATCACGCCGAGCGATAGGCAGAGCAGGCCGGCTGCGACGGCCCAGGCGATCAGCCAGCCCTCCGGCTCCTCATGCAACCGCCTGACCAGGGCTCCGGCCGCGACGGCGGCCAGGAGCGCACCTGCGAAAGCGATGACGGCAACGAGGATCTCCATGGTGTCTCCAATGCTGCCGGACAAAGCCTCCGCGCCGGTAGCCGAAGAGGGAACGGGTTGGTCCACACCGTATCTGCCGCTTACTGGATGTCATGCCGGGGGCAAGTGGATTGTGCAATTTACGGTTGATTTCTAGAGTGTTCGAGCACGCCGCACCCCTTACCCGTAGGGATACCGGATGCCTGACTCGTGGCCGTTCTCCGGGTTGCTCGCGACAGCGGTCGCCGCGCCCACCCGGACGACCGAGCCTGACGTGCGCGAAGACCGTGACGCCGCCGACGACGATCTGCGTACCCTGGTGCTGCATGCCAAGACCGGGGACTCGGACGCCTTTGGCACGCTCTACGACCGATACGTGGACCTGGTCTACCGCTACATCTACTTCCGGGTCGGCTCCCACCCGCTCGCCGAGGATCTGACCAGTGAGACCTTCCTGCGGGCGCTGCGGCGGATCACCGACTTCACCTGGCAGGGCCGCGATTTCGGCGCTTGGCTCGTGACGATCGCCCGAAATTTGGTGACAGATCATTACAAATCGAGCCGCTACCGGCTGGAAGTGTCCACCGGCGAGGTGATCGACGTCCCCCTCGACGGCCCCCACATCCCGGAGAACGCCGTGGTCAGCGCCATCATCAACGACCGGGTGCTGCGCGCGGTCCGTGACCTCAACCCTGACCAGCAGGAGTGCGTGGTGCTGCGCTTCCTGCACGGCCTGTCCCTCGCGGAGACCGCGCTGATCATGGGGAAGAAGAGTGGAGCGATCAAAGCCCTCCAGTTCCGGGCCGTGCGCGCACTGGCCAGAGCACTCAAACACGACCTTGCGTAACCCACCGCCACCGACCGTCGTTAGGCAGGTGTCACGGCAGCGCCTCCAGGCGTCGAGGGAGCGGTCATGAAAAGGGCGCGCAGATCGCGCGAACGGGTGCTCGGCCACCTCACCGGGCTGAGCGGGCTCCCCCTCGGAGGCGGCCCCGACCCGGCCTTCCGCGAGCGCCTGCGCGCCGAACTGGCCGCCGCCGGCCGCATCCCCGACCATCCCTTCGATCCCGCGTTCGACCGCGCCTTCGAGCGCGCCTTCGGCCCCGCTCGCATTCCCCCCGCCGACCACCCCCGCGACCACCCCGGCGACCACCCCGGCGGCCGGCCCGCCGACCCGCCGGCCGACCGTGCCCGCGACCAACCCGGCGACCGTGCCGACGACCGTGCCGGCGACCGTGCCGGCGACCGTACGGCGCAGCCCGCCGCCGGCTCGTCGCCCCGGCACGCCAGGCCCGCGCACCGCCGGCCGCGCCGCAGGCGGCGGCTGGCATCGCAGCTCGCCTCCAGCGGGGTGGCCGCCGTCCTGATGCTGTCCACGATCGCCACTTACCGGGCGGTGCCGGGCGACCCGCTGTACCCGCTCAAGCGCGCCACCGAGAGCACGCTGGTCCGGCTGAGCACCGACGACGTGGTACGGGCCGAGCGCGAGCTGGTGTCGGCCGAGACCCGCGCCAGGGAGGTGGCCCAGCTGCTCGGCGAGACCGGCGAGGGCGCCCTGGTGGGCAGGACGCTCAAGGAGATGGAGCAGTCGACCCGGGCCGGCATCACCCGGCTGGAACGGGCGGAACCCCGCTCCCCCAAGATCGGCGAGTTCGCCGAGACGCAGCGGAACATGGTCGAGCCGATGATCGAGAAGCTCGACGGGGACGAGCACGACCAGGCCGTCGGGTACCTCCACTACATCGAGGGGCTCGTCCCGCCGTCTAGGTAAGCTGAAGCGCATGTGGCGGGGAATACGACGACGGCACGAAGTCCAGGCCGAGATCGCCGGTGAGGCCGCGGCGGCGGCAGCGGTGGTCGTGCCGCCGAGCGAGCCCGACCTGGAGGCGGCGGCCTTCTTCGACGTCGACAACACGATGATGCGCGGGGCCTCGATCTACCACTTCGCCAGAGGACTGGCCACCCGCGGCATGTTCACCACGAGCGACCTGTTCAAGTTCGCGATCGGCCAGGCGGCGTTCCGGATGCGCGGCAGCGAGAACCCCGAGCACATCGCGGTCGCCCGCGAGACCGCGCTGGCGTTCGTCGCGGGCGCGAAGGTCGACGACGTGGTGCGGCTCGGCGAGGAGATCTACGACGAGGTCATGGCCGACCGCATCTGGGCCGGCACCCGATCGCTCGCGCAGAGCCACCTCGACCGGGGCCAGCGCGTGTGGCTGGTGACCGCGACCCCGGTCGAGCTGGCCCGGGTGATCGCCCAGCGCCTGGGCCTGACCGGCGCGCTCGGCACCGTCGCCGAGACCAGCGAGGGCGTCTACACCGGCCGGCTGGTCGGCGACCTGCTCCACGGCCCGGCCAAGGCCGAGGCGGTGCGGGCGCTGGCCCGCCGCGAGGGCCTCGACCTGACCCGCTGCACCGCCTACAGCGACTCGTCCAACGACCTGCCGATGCTGTCGCTGGTCGGCAGCCCGGTGGCCATCAACCCCGACAGCGAGCTGCGCGAGCACGCCAGGAAGCACGACTGGCCGATCAAGGACTTCCGCACCGGCCGCAAGGCCACGATGACGGCGCTGCCGATCGCCGCCGGGCTGGGCGCGGTGGCCGGCGGGGTCGCCGCCGGCATCGCGCTGCGCAGGCTCTACCGCGACCGCTAGCGCAGCGAGGCGAACAACCGCTCGGCGTCGGGCTGCTTCCACGCGATCCGGTTCGGATCGGCCGGATGCGGGCCCCACGGCACCGTCACCAGTTTCAGGTCCCTGCCCTCCAGGGTCTCGGCGATCGCGATCATCCGTTCCAGGTCGAGCGCGCTGTCGGTCGTGACCGACTCCGCCACCACGGACACGAACCGCCGAAGCCGGTCCGGATCGGCGAGGACCTCTTTGGCCTTCCTCACCATGGCCGCGACGAGGATCTGCTGGCGCCTGATCCGGGCGACGTCGGAGCCGTCGCCGTAGTTGCGCAGCCGCATGTAGCCGACGGCCTGCTCGCCGTTCAGCAGGCTCCTGCCCGCCGGCAGCGTCAGCTTGGACCTCGGATCGTCGACGGCCCGCTTCAGCGTGACCTCGATCCCGCCGAGCGCGTCGACGAGCCGTGCGAACCCGGCGAAGTCCACCTCCACCATGTGGTCGATCCGCACGTCCGTGAGGCTCTCCACGGCCTGCAGGGTGCAGGTCAGCCCTCCTTCGCCGTACACGGAGCCGATCAGGCCGGTGCGGGCGGGCGCGGGTCCGCAGGTGGGGAGCTCGACCAGCGAGTCACGCGGGATGCTGACCGCCGTGGCCCGCTTCCGGTCGGCGGGCAGGTGCAGCAGGACGATGAGGTCGGTGCGGCCGGGATCGTCCGGCACGCCCCGGTTCGCCTCCTTGTCGGTGCCCACCAGCAGCACGTTCATCGCCTCTGTCACCTTGGCGGGCCGGCCCCCCACCGGATGCGCCACCGTCCGCTGGGAGTCTCCGAGCAGCAACGCCGGCACCGCCACGGCGGTGACCGTGGCCACGGTGGCGACCGCGACCAGCCCGGCCGCCATCCAGCCGAACCAGCGCCGGCGCGACCCGGCCCTGACCAGCCGCTCCCGCTGGCGGGCCAGCGTCGCCGGGGGCTCGTGCTCCAGCCGCCCGCCGAGGTCCCTGAGCATCCGCAGGTCGTCCATCGTCACTCCTCTCCCAGCATCGGGTTGGTGTCACCGAGGGCCGCGCGGACCTTCCGCCTGCCCCGGTTGAGGCGGGAGCGCACGGTGCCGATCGGGATGCCGAGCGCCCGCGCGGCCTCCTCGTACGTGAGATCGCCCCACGCGACGAGCAGCAGCACGTCGCGGTCCTTGGCGGGCAGCGCGGCCAGCGCGCCGGCCAGGCGGGGCCGGGTGGCCTGCGCGGTCACCCCGGCGGCCACCCGGTCGGCCGGCGACTCCACGTCGGGGTCGACGGGGGCGCGCAGCAGGGCCCGGTAGCGGGCTGCCTCGGTGCGGTGGTGCCGGGAGACGAGCTTGGTGAGGATGCCGAACAGCCACGGCCTGGCGTCGGGATGGGCGAGGTCGTAGCTCCGGCGGCGGGAGAAGGCGACCAGGAACGTCTCGCCGACGAGATCCTCGGCGGTGGGGCCGGGGCCCAGGCGGCGCGACACGTACCGGTAGAGCATGCCCGAGTAGCGGTCGAACAGCTCGGCGAAAGCCTCGGGTTCGGTCAGCGAGGCGCTGATGAGCGCGGCGTCCGCATCCCGGGTGGCGGGTTGAGTGATCATCTCCGCCCTTCTGTGGGGGATCGGTCGGAGATGTCTCGCCACTACCCCCCGTCGGGGTTCACGCCGGGCTAGAGGAACGGCGGGAAGGCGTGGCCGCGCCGCAGCCTGAGCTGGTCGAGCATCTGCTGGATGACCTCGCGGACCCGGTCGGTGAGGTTGAACACCAGCATCGGGTCGTCGGCCGCGCCGGGATCGTACTCGTCCGTACGGATCGGCTCGCCGAACTCGATCAGCCACTTCGACGGCAGCGGCACCAGCCCGAGCGGACCCAGCAGCGGAAAGAACGGGGTGATCGGCACGTAGGGCAGCCCGAGCAGCCGCGCCACGAACGGCACCTCGCCGATCTTCGGGTAGATCTCCTCCGAGCCCACGATCGCCGTCGGCACGATCGGCACCCCGGCCCTGATGGCGGAGGCGACGAAGCCGCCGCGGCCGAACCGCTGCAGCTTGTAGCGCTCGGAGAACGGCTTGCCGACGCCCTTGAAGCCCTCGGGGAACACCCCGACCAGCTCGCCCCTGCGCAGCAGCCGGTCGGCGTCCTCGCGGCAGGCCAGGGTGTGGCCGGTCTTGCGTGACAGGTGGCTGAGCAGCGGCAGCCTGTAGACCAGGTCGGCGCCGAGCAGCCGCAGCGCCCTGCCCGCCTCGTCGTGCAGGGCCACCTGCATCATCAGCGCGTCGACCGGGAGCGTGCCTGCGTGGTTGGCCACGACCAGCGCGCCGCCCTCCTCGGGGACGTTCTTCAGCTCCAGCGCCTCGACCCTGAACCAGTGGTGGTAGAGCGGCCGCAGCAGCTCCAGCAGCACCTTGTCGGTCAGCTCGGCGTCGTAGCCGAACTCGTCGACCTCGTAGTCGCCGGTCACCCGCCGCCGCAGGAACGCCAGCAGCTCCGCGACCGGATCGGGGGCGTCGCCGCCGCCGTCCGCGGAGTAGGAAGGGGCCGCGCTGATCGGGACGACCGGGGCCTGCCCGTCGTCGCGGGGAACGCTCACCGGCGCGCACCTCCGAGCGCGTACAGCCCGCGCGAGCGCAGGAAGTCGTCGAACGCCGCGGCCGTGGTGAACTTGGGCCGCCGGCCCAGCTCGCGCTCCAGCGCGCTGGTGTCCACCGTGCGGCCGTGGCTCATCAGCCGCAGCTGCTCGGGCGAGTACTCGACCAGCCCGGCGCCACGCACGGCGTTGCCCAGCAGCCGGAACGCGGGCGACGGCAGCGGCAGGGCGGGCCGCCCCGCCCTGCGCACGCACTGCGACAGCAGCAGCACGCCCGCCCCGGCCACGTTGAACGTGCCGGGATGGTCCTCCGTCGCCATCCGGCTCAGCACCTCGACCGCGTCGTCCTCGTGGACGAACTGCAGCCGCGGGTCGAAGCCGAGCACCGTCGGCAGCAGCGGCTGGGTGAAGTAGCGGGTCAGCGGCGAGTCGACGCCCGGACCCATGAAGTTGGCGAAGCGCAGCAGCGACACGCAGACGTCAGGACGCCGGCGCGCGAAACCCCGCACATAGCCCTCGACCTCCACGGCGTCCTTGGCGTATCCGTGGTCCGGGCTGTGGTGCGGCTCCAGATCCTCGGTGAACACCGCGGGATCGTACGGCGAGGAGCCGTAGACGGCCGTCGTCGAACGGACCACCACGCGCCGCACGGTCGCCGACCGCTGGCAGGCGCCGAGCAGCTGCATGGTGCCGATGACGTTGTGCTCTTTCATGGCGGCCCGGCCGGTGCTCCTCGACGGAGCGCTCACCAGGCTCATGTGCACGACGGTGTCGATGTCGGCGGCCGCGATCACCTGGGCGATGTCGGGGCTGCGCAGATCCACCCGGACGAACTCGGTCCGGCCGAGGGGGATGCCGCCGTCTCGGGTGAGCGAGGGGGGCGGCACGGTGTCCACTCCGATGACACGGCCGATCTCGGGATCAGCGGCCAGAACGCTCGCCAGCCGGGCGCCGATGTGGCGCGAGACCCCGGTGACGAGCACGGTGTGGGTCATCTGCGCCTCGCAGCTGCCTCGTCTACTTCTTGTTACGCCGCTGGATGCGCGTCTTCTTGAGCAGCTTGCGGTGCTTCTTCTTGGCCATCCGCTTGCGGCGCTTCTTGATCACAGAGCCCACGGGACCCCCAGGTCTTGGTAGCACGTCAGAGTCGCGTGCGAGCGCACGCAGGCTCACAGACTACCGGCGATCCATGGTAGATCGCCCCTCGGGGGTGAGTGCCCGGCCGCGCGCCGCGACCGGGCCTCTCCCGCGCCTGCACTCACGGCGCGCCGTGGCGCGCCGCTACCCGTGACTCACCCGGCCTCGATGTAGGCCTCGCGAAGATAGTCGTGCACCGCCTGCTCCGGCACTCGGAACGAGCGGCCGACACGGATGGCCGGCAGCTCTCCCGAGTGCACCAGTCGGTAGACAGTCATCTTCGACACTCGCATGACCGTGGCCACTTCAGCCACCGTCAGGAACTTCACCTCGCTGAGAGGTCTTTCGCCTGCACCCATCGGACGCCTCTTCCGCACGTGTTTCCGGGTTATCCCCACTGGTGCCATTGCTCACGCACGTGTACTGCCGTCAGCGTAAGTCGGGACTCGGAGTGCGCAAACCCCCCAGTTTCCCAGTCGGAGGATCCATCTGTCAGGAGAATCCACGAAAACGCTGGCCAGCCACGGTTTCCGGCTGCTCAGCCAGTCGCTGGAACTGTCCAAACTGTCATACATAAGAGTCGCCCAGGTCGCATCACAAGTTGGCGAAGGGACTGCGAGTCTCTCGGAATGCAGGCGCGAAACGACGGTATGAGGATGACCGATTTCGACTCATAGGGCTGTTGTGACTCGTGTGACGAGGCGCTGTGTGAGCGGCTGGTAGTAACGCGGTAGCACGTTGTCATCAAGCGGCACCACCACTTCGATCTTGCCCTCGGCCTCTCCCACGAAGAGCCCGGGGTCGTTGCTGTCGGCGAAAGCCACAGTGGGCACTCCCGCCTCTCCAGCTGCCCCTGCCCACCCGTGGTCGGCGATAACCAGATCAGGCCGCTCGTCTCCCAGCTCGGCCAGCATGTGCTCCATAGGCGCCGCGTCGTGGGTGTGCACGAAGGCGCCCTTGTCATCGAGCATGGCCACCTCGCCGAGGTAGCGCAGGCGGCGCGGGCGGCCGAAGCCGGACCCCGCGTAGGTCCAGCCCTCCGCCGGGGCCAGCAGCGTCGCGCCGTGCTCCAGCGCCATCTGGGCCAGCGGCAGGTGGACGGCCAGCAGGCCGGTGGGGTGGCCGGTGGCGAACAGCAGCCGGGGGTTCGGCCCGGACAGCGCGGCGGCGATCCGGTCGGCCATGGCGTCGAGCGCGTCGATGGTGAGATCGGGGTCGATCGTGTCCTGCCCCCAGCGGTGGCCCGGGTCGGCGACCACGCCGGCCGCCTTGGACATGAGCGCGAGCACGTCGCGGAAG
Organism: Nonomuraea corallina; assembly: GCF_027620315.1. Classification (GTDB taxonomy): domain Bacteria; phylum Actinomycetota; class Actinomycetes; order Streptosporangiales; family Streptosporangiaceae; genus Nonomuraea; species Nonomuraea corallina. The sequence continues at coordinate 53,808 of NZ_JAPNNL010000017.1, forward strand.
CGCCACGGCTGCTCGAAGGTCAGCCCGAGCATGTAGTAGGGGTCGCGGTTGGCGAGCGAGCTGTAGTGGTCCAGGTTGTTCTCGCGGGAGGTCGCGACGTTCCCGGCGATGCGGGTCTGGACGAGATGCTCACGGAGTCGATCGCGGCTCAGCACTGGTCTTCCTTAGGGCATCGGATCGAGGCCGTGCAGAGGGAACACCGCGTTCCTGGTCGCCATGATCGCACGGTCGATGGGGTCCGCTGGGTCATAACCTCCGGAGAGATCCTGGAATTCCGCGCTGCGCCCGTCGGTCATGGTGAGCGGCGGCAGCTCGCCCGTGCGCTCGCGTACGAGACGGCGCCAGGCCTCGCTGGTCGGCGTGGCCGGGTCGACCGGGTGACCCGAGACCTCGGCGATCAGATGGGTCCAGATCCTGGGCACCACCTGGACCAGCTCGTAGCCCCCGCCGCCGGTCGCGATCCAGCGGCCGCCCGCCGTCTCGTGGGCCAGCCGGTGGAGGTGGGAGTAGGCGGTGCGCTGGCCGTCGACGCTGAGCATCAGGTGGGCGAGCGGGTCGAGGGCGTGGCTGTCGCAGCCGTGCTGGGTGACCAGGACGTCGGGCCTGAACTCGCGCAGCAGCGGCGGCACCACCGCGTGGAAGGCGCGCAGCCAGCCCCCGTCGCCGCAGCCGGCCGGGAGCGCCACGTTGACCGCGGTGCCGTCGGCGCCGGTCTCACCGGGGAACCCGGTGCCGGGGAAGAGCGTGCGGGGGCTCTCGTGCAGGCTGATCGTCAGGACCCGCGGGTCGTCGTAGAACAGCGCCTGCACGCCGTCGCCGTGGTGGACGTCCACGTCCACGTACGCGACGCGGGACGCGCCCTGCCGCAGCAGCCAGGCGATGGCCAGGGCGGGGTCGTTGTAGACGCAGAACCCGCTGGCGGTGGCGGCCATCGCGTGGTGGAGGCCGCCGGCCACGTTGACCGCGTGCTCGGCGGCGCCCTCCCAGACCGCGCGGGCGGCCGCGAGCGAGGCGCCGGCGATCAGCGCGGACGCCTCGTGGACGCCCGCGAAGGCGGGGTTGTCGGTGGTGCCGAGCCCGGCCGACAGGTCGGGCCGCCCGGTGGCGGAGACGCGCTTGACGGCCTCGACGTAGCCGGGGTCGTGCACCATCGCCAGCTCGTCGTCGGTGGCGGGCGCGCAGGGCGTCACCTCGACCTTGTCGAGCACGCCGAGATCCCGCGCCAGCGCCATGGTGAGCTCGACCCGGACGGGCGCGAGCGGATGGTCGGGGCCGAAGTCGTAGGAGGTGAGGGCGTCGTCCCAGATGACCCGCGCCGACTGGCTCATGCATGCTCCCGATTCCCTCGCCTTGAGGTGACGTTACCGCAGCGTCAACGGCGGCGGTCCAGCCGCCTTCCCCGCAATACCGTAGAAATTTCCCCTAACCTCAGATCATGAGGATTCGGCGGCGAATCGGGGACGCCTGGCTGTTCCTCCGGCGCCCGCGGGTCTTCGACGTCGCCCTCGTGGTCGTGCTCGCCGTGCCGGGAGTCGTCGGCGGCGTCTCCACCTGGGTCCTGGGCGGCGACCTGTCCTTCTCCGCGCTCTACCTGGGCACCGTCCTGCCGCTGCTGATGCGGCGCGAGCGGCCGATCCTCACCGTCGCCCTGCTGCTCGGCCTGGAGATCGCCGCCTCGTACGTCCGGGTCCCCTTCAGCGGCAACCCGATCGTGATGATCGGCCTCTACAGCCTGGGCCGTTACTGCGACGGGCGCAGGGCGGCCATTGCCGGCGGCGCCGGCGCCCTCCTGTACGCGGCCGGGATCAACCTCACGGCCGTGCTGAACCCCGAGCCCGACCCGCTGGGGCTCTGGGTGGTCGGTGTGACGTTCGTCGCGATCCCGGTGGGGCTGGGGCAGTTCGTCCGGGTCCGCGCCGAACTGCGGGAGCGGGCGCAGCGGGAGGCCGCCGACGCGGCGGTGCGCGCCGAGCGGCGGCGGATCGCCCGCGAGCTGCACGACGTGGTGGCCCACCACCTGAGCGTGATCAACGCGCTGGTGGGCGGCGCCAGGGCCACGCTCCCGCCGGGGCAGGACGTCGCCAGGGAGGCGCTCCAGGGCGCCGAGCAGACGGCCCGCCAGGCGCTGGCGGAGATGCGCCAGCTCCTCGACGTGCTGCGGGCCGACGACGGCGGAGGCGCCGACGCGGCGACGGGGGTGGGCGCCGCCCGGCTGCCGGCGCTGGTCGAGGAGGCGGGGACCGCGGGGCTGCCCGCCCGCCTGACGGTGCTGGGCGAGCCGGTGCCGCTGCCCACCGCGGTCGACCACGCCGTGTACCGGATCGTGCAGGAGGCGCTCACCAACACCCGCAAGCACGCGACCGGCGCCCGCGCGACCGTGCGCCTGTCGTACGAGCCGGCCGCGATCGAGGTCGAGGTGCTCGACGACGGCACGGCCCCGCCGTCACCCGGTCCGACCGGCTTCGGGCTCGGCGGCATGGCCGAGCGCGTGGCATTGTGCGGAGGGCTGTTATCGACCGGCCCCCGCGAGGAGGGCGGTTTCCGTGTGCACGCCCGCATCCCCCTGGAGAAGACGTGATCTCGGTCCTGCTGGTGGACGACCACGCCCTGGTCCGCAAGGGCTTCCGGCTGATGCTGGACGCGCAGCCCGACCTCACCGTGGTGGGCGAGGCGGGCGACGGCGCGGAGGCGGTGCGGCTCAGCGCGGAGCTGCGGCCCGACGTGGTGGTGATGGACCTGCACATGCCCGAGCTGGACGGGGTCCGCGCCACCGAGCTGATCGCCGAGGCGCTGCCGGACGTGCGGGTGCTCGCGCTGAGCACGTTCGACCTCGACGAGAACGTGGTCGCGGCGCTGCGCGCGGGCGCCTGCGGCTTCCTGCCCAAGGACGTCTCGCCCGAGGAACTGGTCGAGGGCGTACGGGTGGTCCACGCCGGTGAGGCGGCCCTGGCGCCCCGGCTGCTGACCCGGCTGATCGGCACGTTCGTGCGGGCGCCCGAGCCGCCGCGCGCGGCCCGCCGGTCCCTCAGGCTGGACGCGCTCACCGACCGCGAGCGGGAGATCCTCAGGCTGATCGCGCGCGGCCTGTCCAACGCGGAGATCGCCGGTGAGCTGGCCGTCTCCCCGTCCACGATCAAGAACCACGTGACGAGCCTGTTCGCCAAGATCGGCGCGCGGGACCGGGCGCAGGCGGTGATCTTCGCGTACGAGGCCGCGCTGGTCAGTCCCGGAGAGTAGGACCAGGGTCCTACGAGGACGGTCGCGGACCGTACCCCGGGGTGAGGACAACGATCTTCATGGCGATCATGCTGGGACCCATGACCGCTATCCGGACAACCGACCTGACCAAGCACTACGGCAAGACCACGGCCGTGGCCGGCCTGTCGTTCGACGTGGAGCCCGGCCAAGTGACGGGGTTCCTGGGGCCCAACGGCGCGGGCAAGTCGACGACCATGCGCATGATCCTCGGCCTCGACCACCCGTCGGGCGGGTCGGCGCTCGTCGACGGCACGCCCTACCAGGAGCTGCGCCACCCCCTGCGCAAGGTCGGCGCGCTGCTGGACGCCAAGGCCGTGCACGGCGGCCGCAGCGCCCGCAACCACCTGCTCGCCATCGCGGCCAGCAACGGCATACCGGCCGTCCGCGTCGAGGAGGTGCTGGAGATCGTCGGCCTGGCCGCAGTCGCCCGGCGCCGCGTCGGCGGCTTCTCGCTGGGCATGGCGCAGCGCCTCGGCATCGCCGCCGCGCTGCTCGGCGACCCGGAGATCCTGATCTTCGACGAGCCGGTCAACGGGCTCGACCCCGACGGCATCCTGTGGATCCGCACGCTCATGCGCGACCTCGCCGCCGAGGGCCGCACCGTGTTCGTCTCCAGTCACCTGATGAGCGAGATGGCGCAGACCGCCGACCATCTCATCGTCATCGGCAAGGGGCGGATGATCGCCGACACGAGCGTGCGGGAGTTCATCGGGCGCAGCTCGCAGAGCTACGTGCGGGTCCGCTCACCCCGGCTGGCCGAGGTGGCCGAGCTGGTCAAGGTGGGCGAACTCCACGCCGACCACCTGCGGGTGACCGGGGTCTCACCGCTGGAGATCGGCACGATGACCGCCAGGGCGGGACTGCCGCTGGAGGAGCTGACGTACGTCAAGCCCTCGCTCGAAGCCGCCTACATGGAGCTCACCAAGGACAGCCTGGAGTACACCTCATGATCGACGTCATCCGGTCCGAGTGGATCAAAATGCGGTCGGTGCGGTCCACGGTGTGGACCCTCGTCGGCACCGTGGTGCTGATGCTGGGCTTCGCCGCCCTGGCCGGCGCCTCCAACAGGAGCATGGCCGAAGGGCCGGTCCCGGGCGACGCGGCGGTCGGCGGCAGCCTGTCCGGCGGGCTGATCGCCGCGCTGACCATGGCCGCGCTGGGCGTCCTGATGATTTCCAGCGAATACCGCACCGAGGCCATCCGCGTCTCCCTCATGGCCGTGCCCCGGCGCCTGACCCTGCTCAGCGCCAAGATCATCGTGTTCACCGCTGTCTCGCTGGTCGTCTGCCTGGTCGCGTCGGCCGGCGCGATCGCCGTCGGCCTGGCGATCATGCAGCCGCCGTCCGTCGAGGCGGCCGACGTGGCGCGGTCCGCGCTCGGCTCCGCCCTCTACCTGACCGCGTGCGGGCTGTTCGGACTCGGGCTGGGCACGCTGATCAGGCACACGGCCGGCGCGATCGTGTCGGCCATCGCGCTGATGCTGGTGCTCCCTCCCCTGACGACCCAGCTGCCGGGTGCGTGGGGAGCCACCGTGTCCGACTACTTCACCACGAACGCCGGCCAGCTGATCGTCTCCAACCACGCCAACCAGTCCTTGGGTCCGTGGAGCGGGTTCGCGGTCTACCTCGCCTGGGTGGCCGTCGCCATGCTGGCGGGCGCCGTGCTGATGCGCCGCCGCGACGCCTAGAGTGCGGGCGGTCAGCCTGAGGCGAGCTCGCGGCCCCGGTCGCGGGCCGCCTCGATGGCCGCCAGGAAGGCCGCCCGCACGCTGTGGCGCTCCAGCTCGGCGATGGCCGCGATCGTGGTGCCGCCCGGCGAGGTCACCGCCTCGCGCAGGATCACCGGGTGCTCGCCCGAGTCGCGGAGCATGACGGCCGCGCCCACGATCGACTGGGTGACCATGTCGAGCGCCGCCGCGCGCGGCATGCCGAGCAGGATCCCGGCGTCGACCATCGCCTCCACCAGATAGAAGAAGTAGGCCGGCCCGCTGCCCGACAGCGCCGTGGCGGCGTCCTGCTGCGACTCGGGGATGCGCAGCACCTTGCCGACCGGCCGCAGCAGGTCCTCGGTGCGCCGCAGGTGCTCCTCCCCCGCGTACGCGCCCGCGGAGATCACGCTCATCGCCTCGTCGAACCGGATGGGAGTGTTGGACATGACCCTGACCACCGCCGTCTCGGCTCCCAGCCGCTGCTCGACGAAGGCCGTGGTGATGCCCGCCGCGGCGGTGATCACCAGGCGGCCGGGGGGCAGGTGGGGGGCGATCTCGGCGAGCAGCGCGCCCATGTCCTGCGGCTTGACGGCCAGGATGAGCGTGTCGGCCGACTTGGCCGCCTCGGCGTTGGAGACGGCCCGCACCCCGTAGCTCTCGGCCAGCGCCCGCGCCCGGTCCGGCCGGCGCACGGTGGCCAGCACGTCGCCTGGCTTGAACCCCGCGCGGAGCAACCCCGACAGCAGGGCCTCGCCCATCTTGCCGGTGCCGAGAATCGCGATCATGTGTTGTCCTCACGCAGTAGACGCCCGGTCGCAGCCTACCGGCGCGCCGCGGTCAGCCCCGCGACAGCAGGGAGCGGGCGAAGAACGCCAGGTTGGCGGGACGCTCGGCCAGCCTGCGCATGAGGTAGGCGTACCAGTCGGCGCCGTAGGGGACGTACACCCGCATCCTGGCCCCCTGCGCGGCCAGCCGCTCCTGCTCGTCGGGCCGCACCCCGTACAGCATCTGATACTCGAACCCGTTGTGGTCGCGGCCCTCCAGGACGGCCAGGGTGGCGGCGACGGAGAGGAGCCGAGGGTCGTGGGTGGCGACCATCGGGTAGCCGGTGCCGCCCATCAGCACCCTGAGGCAGCGCGCGTACGAGCGGTCGATGTCGGCCGCCGAGGTGTGGGCGCCGGGCGCGGTGTAGGCGCCCTTGCACAGCCGCACCCTGGCCCCGTCGAGCTTGGCGCAGCGCTCGGCGGCGTCGCGCAGGTAGGCCTGGACCACGACGCCCACGCTCGGGTGCTCCTTGCGGAGGGTGGCGTGGACGGAGTGGAGGCCGGGGATGGTGTCGTGCTCCTCGGCGTCGAGGGTGAGCGTGATGCCCCGCGGCGCGGCGGCCTCGCAGATGGTGGCGGCGTTGTCGAGGGCGAGCTGCTCCGACAGCCGCAGCCCGAGCGCGGTGAGCTTGACCGACACGTCCGAGCCCTCCGGCAGCACCCGGAGCAGGTCGAGATAGGCGCGCACGGCGCCCTCCGCCTGCGCCCTGTCGTGGACGTCCTCGCCGAGGTGGTCGACGGTGACGAGCAGGCCCCTGCGGGTCAGCTCGGCGACCGTGCGGGCGATGTCGTCGGCGACGTAGCGCCTGACGACGGGGCGGGTCAGCGGCGAGGTGGAGATGACGCGCTCGGCGCGCGCGCTCCTGGAGACGGCGAGTAGGGCCTGACGCAGCACGGCTCAACCCTACTCACCCGGACTCCACCCGCCGCCCCTCCCGCCAGGACCCGCGCGCCCGGGTTTCCTGGGGTGCCCCGCCTCGGGAACCCGACCGGCTGAACCGGAGACCTGTCATATCCGTCGTAAGGGTATGCGCACAGCGACAGCGACTCTCATGGCCGGATGTCTCCTCCTCACCGCCGGGTGCGGCGCGGAGCGGCCCGCGGAGCAGGCCGCGTCCCAGGGCCCCGACACGCCGGTGTCCAGCTCGCCGGTGGCGGACGCGGTGACGCCCGCGCCGACGACCGCGCCGACGACCAAGCCCAAGCCGGTGAAGCCGACAGGTGACGCGGTCAACCCCCGGAAGGTGCGCTTCACCAAGGCGACACCGGTGTCGAAGGGCCGCCAGGTCCGGCTGACCTGGTGGTCGGGCGTGGAGCCGTGCACGGTGCTGGACCGGGTGAAGGTCAAGGAGACGAGGAAGCGGGTCACGATCACCCTGTACGAGGGCCCGTCGCCGAAGGCCGAGAACGTCTCCTGCATCATGATCGCTATCGAGAAGACCACGACGGTCAAGCTCAAGTCCCCCATCGGCAAGCGGAAGATCGTCGACGGCGCGAAGAGCTGACACCCTTTCCCCGCCCTCCGCTCCCGGGAGGCCCGCCCCGCACGGCGTACCCGGAGGCGGACCCCTAAGGGACATCTCAGGGAACAGAACGCCCTAGTCAGGGGTTGAGTCGAGTAGGCTCAAGTCGTTTGACAAAGCCTGCTCGAATTCGTACGTTGAGCTTAACCGACTCAACTTTGACTACAAGGACGTACTCATGGCACGTGCGGTAGGTATCGACCTGGGGACGACCAACTCCGTCGTCTCGATCCTCGAGGGCGGTGAGCCCACCGTCATCGCCAACGCGCAGGGCTCGCGGACCACGCCGTCCGTGGTCGCCTTCGCGAAGAACGGCGAGGTCCTCGTCGGCGAGGTCGCCAAGCGGCAGGCCGTCACCAACGTCGACCGGACGATCCGATCGGTCAAGCGGGAGATGGGCACCACCTGGTCCCAGGAGATCGACGGCAAGAAGTTCTCGCCGCAGCAGATCAGCGCCTTCGTCCTGCAGAAGCTCAAGCAGGACGCCGAGGCCTACCTGGGCGAGAAGATCACCGACGCGGTGATCACCGTCCCGGCCTACTTCAACGACGCGCAGCGCCAGGCCACCAAGGAGGCCGGCACGATCGCGGGTCTCAACGTCCTGCGCATCATCAACGAGCCGACCGCGGCCGCGCTCGCGTACGGCCTCGACAAGGAGCAGGACCAGACGATCCTGGTCTTCGACCTCGGCGGCGGCACCTTCGACGTGTCCCTGCTCGACGTCGGCCAGGAGGACGGCCACGGCTTCGTCGAGGTCAAGGCGACCAGCGGCGACAACCACCTCGGCGGTGACGACTGGGACCAGCGCGTCGTCGACGAGCTCGTCAAGCGCTTCCAGAACGCGCACGGCGTCGACCTGTCCAAGGACAAGATGGCCCTCCAGCGCCTGCGCGAGGCCGCGGAGAAGGCCAAGATCGAGCTGTCGGCCCAGTCCGAGACCTCGATCAACCTGCCCTACATCACCGCCTCGTCCGAGGGCCCGCTGCACCTCGACGAGAAGCTGACCCGCGCCGAGTTCCAGCGGCTCACCGCCGACCTGCTCGAGCGCTGCAAGGGCCCGTTCCACCAGGTCATCAAGGACGCCGGCATCAAGGTCTCCGACATCGCCCACGTGGTGCTGGTCGGCGGCTCGACCCGGATGCCCGCCGTCAGCGAGCTGGTCAAGGAGCTGACCGGCGGCCAGGAGCCCAACAAGGGCGTCAACCCGGACGAGGTCGTCGCCATCGGCGCCGCCCTGCAGGCCGGCGTGCTCAAGGGTGAGGTCAAGGACGTCCTGCTGCTCGACGTGACCCCGCTGTCGCTGGGCATCGAGACCAAGGGCGGCATCTTCACCAAGATCATCGAGCGCAACACGACGATCCCGACCAAGCGCTCCGAGGTCTTCACCACGGCCGAGGACAACCAGCCGTCGGTGCAGATCCAGGTCTTCCAGGGTGAGCGCGAGATCGCCGCCTACAACAAGAAGCTGGCCACCTTCGAGCTGACCGGCATCGCGCCGGCGCCGCGCGGCATCCCGCAGATCGAGGTCACCTTCGACATCGACGCCAACGGCATCGTCAACGTCTCCGCCAAGGACCTGGGCACGGGCAAGGAGCAGACGATGACGATCACCGGCGGCTCCGCGCTGCCGAAGGACGACATCGAGCGCATGATGCGCGAGGCCGAGTCCTACGCCGAGGAGGACCGCAAGCGCCGCGAGGAGGCCGAGGTCCGCAACAACGCCGACGGGCTCGCCTACCAGACGGAGAAGTTCCTCCGCGAGAACGACGACAAGGTCCCCGGCGACATCAAGGCCGAGGTCAACGACGCGCTCGCCGAGCTGAAGAAGGCTCTGGAGGGCACCGACACCGACACGATCCGCAACTCGGCGGAGAAGCTCGCCACGGTCAGCCAGAAGATGGGTTCGGCGATCTACGCGCAGAACCAGGGCCAGGCCGCGGGCGGCCCGGAGGGCGCTCCCCAGGACGCCTCCGCCGGCCAGGAGCAGAAGGCCGACGAGGACGTCGTCGAGGCCGAGATCGTGGACGATGAGCCGAAGAAGGACAAGTGAGGCCGTTGCGTGAGAACGGGCATGAGGAGCCGGTGATCCGCGACAACCGCAAGATCGACCCGGAGACGGGGGAGGTTAGGGTGCGCCCCGAGGACGATTCGCCCAAGCAGGAGCAGCAGCAGCAGACGCCGGCGGAGTCCGCTCCGGCCGACGCCGAGCTGCGGGCCCAGCTGGACGAACGGACCGCCGACCTGCAACGCGTCCAGGCCGAATACCAGAACTACCGCCGTCGCGTGGAGCGCGACCGGGTGGCCGTGCGCGAGCAGGCCACCGCCGCGGTGCTGGCGGAGCTGCTGCCGGTGCTCGACGACATCGGCAGGGCCCGCGAGCACGGCGAGCTCACCGGGGGTTTCGCGAAGGTGGCGGAGTCGCTGGAGGCGGTCCTCACCAAGCTGGGTCTGAGCGCCTACGGCCAGAAGGGCGACCCGTTCGACCCGGTCGTCCACGAGGCGCTGATGCACACCTACTCGCCCGAGGTGACCGAGCCGACGGCGATCGAGGTGCTGCAGCTGGGCTACCGGATGGGCGAGCGGGTGCTGCGACCGGCGCGCGTGGCCGTGGCCGAGCCCGGGGACGCGCCCGCGTCCGATGACGACGACAACTGACAAGGACGAAGGGCCGTAGATGAGCACCAAGGACTACCTGGAGAAGGACTACTACGCCGTCCTTGGTGTGCCCAAGTCAGCCACCGCCGACGAGATCAAGAAGGCGTACCGGAAGCTGGCCAGGCAGTACCACCCCGACACCAACCAGGGCGACTCGGCCAAGGAGAAGAAGTTCAAGGAAGTCTCCGAGGCCTACGACGTCCTGTCCGACAGCAAGCGCCGCAAGGAGTACGACGACGCGCGCACGCTGTTCGGGTCCGGGGTGGGCGGCCAGCGTCCGGGTGGCGGCGGCTTCGGCTTCGACTTCGGTGACCTGTTCGGCGGCCCCCG
>NZ_JAPNNL010000170.1 GCF_027620315.1 Nonomuraea corallina
GTGCTCCGGCGGTGAGGCCGTGCACCGTGAGCTCCTCGCTGAGCGCGGCGCGCATCGTGGCGAGCCGCCGGTCGTCGGGCTCCGGCGCGTCCGCGCGCATCTCCTGGAGCAACCGCAGGTCATCCATGGTCTGTCTCCTCCTCGATGTGGGTCGGATCCATCCCGCCCAGCGCGGCGCGGGTCTTCTTCCTGGCCCGGTGCAGCCGGGACCTGACGGTCCCCACCGGGATGCCGAGCGCCTGGGCCACCTCCTCGTAGCCGAGGTCGGCCCACGCGGTCATCAACAGCACGTCACGCTCGTCGGGGGACAGCTCGGCCAGCGCGCGGGCGAGGTCGCGCTGCGCCGCGGAGGCCGACACCCGCGCGTCCACCCGGTCGGCGTAGCTCTCCACCACGTCGTCCACGCCGGTCCTGGCCAGCGCCTGGTAGGACCTGATCTCGGTACGGCGGTGCTTGCCGATCAGGTTGGCGGCCATCCCGTACAGCCAGGGGCGGGCGTCGGCGTGGCGCAGGTCGTACCGGTCGCGCCGGCGGAAGGCGGCCAGGAACGTCTCGGCGACGAGGTCGTCGGCGAGCGAGTCGCCCAGCCGCCGGGTGACGTAGCGGTGCAAGGCGGGCGCGTGCCGGTCGAACAGCGTCGAGAACGCGGCCGGATCCCGCCAGGACTGCTCGATCACCTCGGCGTCTGTGGACACGCGTGCTGTGTCCGTGATCAAACTCGCCCCCTCTCCATCGGGTGTCGTCACTCCTTTTCACCCGATAGCGGGATTCGGGTTCTCAGGCCCGCACGGCAGCGCGGCGCAACGCCTCGTCGAGGGTGCCGAAGACCTCGAAGGCGTTGCGCAGCCCGGTGATGGACAGCACCCGGGCCATCACGCCCTGCACGCCTCCCAGCAGCAGCCGGGTGTCACGCGCCTCGCACCGGTGCATGATGTCGAGCAGCTCGTTCATGCCCATCGAATCGCAGAAGCCGACCTCGCGCAGGTCGAGGATCAGGAAGGACGTGGGCGGCAGCTCCCACACGCGCCTCAGGTGCTCGCGGAGCGGGGCGAGCCCGTACGCGTCGATCTCGCCGCTCAGCCGGACGACGACCGTGTCGGAGAAGAGGCCGCACGAGACGACGAGCAGCGGCCTTCCCATGGCCTCAGGCGACATGAGCACGTCCCTCTGGATGTCCGTAAAGGCAGCCCAAGGGGAAGTGTTGCCGACAAGGCCCGCTTTCTAACGGAAGGCTACGGCTCTGTCGCCAAACGCATAGGGTTACGGGGCGTCACGATATCCCCGGCCGCTGATCCGAAAGCCTCACCGGCGCTGGGTGGCCCAGCGCCGGATGAGGTCGATGCGCTCCTGGATCTGCTCGGCGCTGGCCTGCGCGATCGGCGGTCCGCCGCAGGAACGGCGGAGCTCGGCGTGGATCACGCCGTGGGGCTGGCCGGTGCGGTGGTTCCAGGCGCCGACCAGGCCGTTGAGCTCGCGCCGCAGCTCGGCGATGCGCTCGTGCGGGGCGAGGGTGTCCTTGGGCTCAGCAGGTTGCTTGCGCCTGGCCGCCTGCTGGTCGGACTGACGCTTGCGCAGGAGCGTGGCCACCTGGTCGGGCTCCAGCAGGCCGGGCAGGCCGAGGAAGTCCTCCTCCTCGGCGGAGCCGACCTCGGCGCCGGTGCCGAACTCGCCGCCGTCGAAGAGCACCCGGTCGAAGGTGGCCGAGGTCTCCATCGTCTCGAACGGCAGCTCGTCGCCCAGGACGTCGGGGGTGTCCTTCTTGCGGTTGGCGTCCTGCAGCAGGCTGTCGTCGAGGCCGTCCTCGGGCGGGCGGCGGTTGAGCACGTGGTCGCGCTCGGCCTCCATCTCGTTGGCCAGCCCCATGAGGGTGGGCACCGACGGCAGGAACACCGAGGCGGTCTCGCCGCGCTTGCGGGCGCGCACGAAGCGGCCGACGGCCTGCGCGAAGAACAGCGGCGTGGAGGTGGAGGTGGCGTAGACGCCCACGCACAGCCGGGGGATGTCGACCCCCTCGGAGACCATGCGGACCGCGACCAGCCAGCGGTCGCCCGACGCGGCGAACTGCTTGATCTTCTTGGACGCGCCGGGGTCGTCGGACAGCACGACGGTGGCCGGCTCGCCGGCGATGGCGCGCAGGTGGCGGGCGTAGGCGCGGGCCGTCTCGTGATCGGTGGCGATCACCAGGCCGCCCGCGTCGGGCACGTGCCGGCGCACCTCGGTCAGGCGCCGGTCGGCGGCCTGCATGACCTGGCGGATCCAGTCGCCCTTCGGGTCGAGGGCGGCCCGCCAGGCCTGGGAGAGCTGGTCCTTGGTGAGCGGGGTGCCGAGGGTGGCGGCGAGCTCGTCGCCTGCGCGGGTGCGCCACCTCATCTCGCCGGAGTAGGCGAGGAAGATGACCGGGCGCACGACGTTGTCGGCGAGCGCGGGGCCGTAGCCGTAGGAGTAGTCGGCGCGGCTGCGCTTGAGGCCCTCGCCGTCCTCCTCGTAGGTGACGAACGGGATCGGGCTGTCGTCGGAGCGGAACGGGGTGCCGGTGAGCTGCAGCCGCCGGGTGGCCGGCTCGAACGCCTCGCGCACGCCGTCGCCCCACGACTTGGCGTCGCCCGCGTGGTGGATCTCGTCGAAGATGACCAGCGTCTTGCGGGCCTCGGTGCGGGCGCGGTGGAGGGCGGGATGCATGGCGACCTGGGCGTAGGTCACGGCGACCCCGGTGTAGTCGCGGCTGGTGGCGCCCTGGCTGTTCTTGAACTCGGGGTCGATGCCGATGCCCACCTTGCCGGCGGCGTCGGCCCACTGGCGCTTGAGGTGCTCGGTCGGGGTGACGATGGTGATCGCGCGGATCACCCCGCGGGTGAGCAGCTCGCTGGCGATGCGCAGGGCGTAGGTGGTCTTGCCGGCGCCCGGCGTGGCCACGGTGAGGAAGTCGCGCGGCTCTCGCCCGAAGTAGAGGTCGAACGCCTCCTGCTGCCAGGCGCGCAGCTTGGGCGCGGTGCCCCACGCGGCGCGGTCGGGATAGGAAGGCGACAGGTGGGATGCGGCGAAGGTGCTCACCGCATCACCTCTGAGGTTCGTGTGCTTCGCTGTCTCACAGTGTCCCAAGAGTAAACCGGCTCACTGACAAGACGTGCCGCGCACCGTCGATTCTGGCCAAACACGCGCATGCGTGCTATCGGGCTCACCCGGCGCTCGCCATGACCGCGTCCAGCGCCTGCCTGGCGGCGGTCTCCTCCGGCTGGAGCAGCCCGAGGACCAGCGCCGCTCCCCCGCCGTGCGTGACGAGTGTCACACGCAGGTACGCGGGCCGGTTGACCACGTCGTCGTACTGGGCGCGCACGGCCCTGGTGTGACCACGGGCGACCGGCCGGTCGTCGACCACCTTGACCCGGTCACCCTGTAACAGGAGCCGTGCGTAGTGGGCGACGGCGTCCTTGACGCTCTCACCGGGGTCCTTCACCGGCCCGGCCAGCGGCCTGGTCATGACCACGCCGCCGCCGTCGTCGTCCCTGGCGACGGCGGTGAACCCGGTGACCGGCGCCACCTTGCCGTCCGCCCACCCGGGCGGCAGCTCCAGCCGCACCCCGGCGAGCGTGTCGATCAGCGGCGTCGTCCCGCCGCCGGTGGGCAGCACGCGCGGCACCGCGAAGGCGAGCGCCGCCACCAGCGCCAGCGCCGCCACGATCGCCAGCGCCGGCCAGGCCGCCCGGCGCAGGGCGCGTCCCGGCAGCCGGGGGCCGGGGTGGGCGGGGGTGCCGTGCATGCGCGCGGACGGCGGCAGCGAGTCCCAGCGCGTCCGGACGCGGTCGTCACGCTCCATGGACGATGTCCTACCATCGCGGGCGGCGCCGGTCCGGCGATCCGTTGCGGCCGGGGCTGGAGTGACGGATCAGGTTGCCGGGGCGGCCACCCGCGCCGCGAGGAAGGTGGCCGCCAGCCCGATCAGCGCCATCAGCCCGCAGATCACCGCGAACCCCACCGCGATCTGGTCGGGTGTGTGGCCGATGAGGTTCGACAGCGCGCCGGCGATCCCGAGCGCGAGCGCCGCGCCCAGCATGTCGGTCACGGACAGCGAGGCGCTGTTGGCGCCCTGCTCGTTGACCGGCGACTGCCTGAGCGCGGTGACGTTGATGGTGGCCATCGCCAGCCCCATCCCGAACCCGGCGACGATCCAGGCCGGCACCGCGACCCAGCCGGGGACCCCCGGCACGACCGCCGGCACGGAGAGCAGGATGCCGAGGGTCACGCACATCGCGCCCGTCCTGATCCGGCGGTGCGGCTCGATCTCGCGCCTGCTCTGCAGGTACGAGCCGGCCGACCAGCCGAGGGCTCCGGTGGTCAGCGCGAGGCCCGCCTGGGCCACGGAGAACCCCTTGACGTCGGTCAGGGCCAGCGGGATGAACCCGTTGACCCCGAAGAACGCCGCGGAGAACAGCCCGCGCATCATGACGGTCGTGGGCAGCCCGCGGCCGAACCGGAGCGCGGCCGGCGGCAGCAGCCGGGCCAGCCCGTACCCCAGGGCCGCCAGGCCGAGCAGGCTCCACCCGGCGCCGGCGAGCGGCGACGCGTCCAGCCTTTCGATCCCGTACAGGAGCACGCCGCTGCCGGTGGCGGTCGCGGTGGCGGCCACCGTCATGGCGGCCGGGCGCGAGCGCGGGCCGGTGGCGGGCTCGTGGTCGTCCATCGGCCGTCTGAGCGAGGGCGCGAGCATGAGCAGGGCGGGCACGACGAGCGGGATGATGCCGTAGAACACCCAGCGCCAGTCGAACTGCGCGACGAAGCCCGCCACGGACGGGCCGATCATCGACGGGAGCACCCACGCGGCCGACAGCGCCGCGAACACGCGGGGGCGGACGTCCTGCGGGTAGACCCGGGCGATCATGACGTAGAGCGCCACGACCGTCGGGCCCGCGCCCAGCCCCTGCACCGCCCGCGCCAGCAGGAACATCTCCTTGCCCGTCGCGGCCCCGGCGAGCGCCATGCCCAGCACGAACAGCCCCAGACCGGCGAGGAACGGCAGCGCGTAGCCGCGCCGGTCGGCCCACAGGCCCGCCACCACGTTGGCGAACAGGCTGGCGATGAAGAACGCGGAGAAGCTGACCCCGTAGAGGTCCAGGGCCCTCAGGTCCTTGGAGACCTGCGGCATGATGACACTGACCGACATGCCCTCGAACGCGACCAGCGTGACGACGAGCAGGATGCCCAGGGTCGCCGTGCGGTAGGCGGGGCCGAAGATGCGCGGGGCATCGTATGGGGTGTCGAGTGCTTTCGGTACTGTCACCCGGACATCGTATTCAGGCGGGGGCGCACCGCAGGCGAGGGGGCGAGGTCACTCGCCCTTGCCGTCGCCCTCGCCGCCGCCGGACGGCAGACCCTCGTAGATCTCCTTGCACTCCGGGCAGACGGGGTACTTCTTCGGGTCGCGGCTGGGCACCCACACCTTGCCGCACAGGGCGCGGATGGGCGTGCCCGTCACCATGGACTCGGTGATCTTGTGCTTGTCGGCGTAGTGGGAGAACCGTTCGTGGTCACCGTCACCGTGTGACGTCTTCGGACGGGTTTCCTGCTCTGGAAGGATCTTCGTGCTCACCCCACCGAGTCTATGCCCGCCGGGACGCGGCCCAGAAGAACGGTACGGCCCCCGGCCGGTGCGGTCGGGGGCCGTGACGCGGGTTCAGCCGACGTGGACGGGGACGTCGTCCGTCTTGCGGCCGGACTTGACGAACAGGGCCAGCACCGCCGTCAGCAGCGCGATGCCGGTGCTGACCAGGAAGGCCAGGTTCATGCCGTCCATGAAGGCGTTCTTCACGGCCGGGCCGACGGTCTGGGCCAGCTGTTCGGGGATGCCGGGCGGGAGCCCGCCGAACGAGGCCGCCTCTTCCAGCTGCTCCAGCTGTCCGGGCGGGATCGCCTGGGCGGCGGGGCCGAGGTGGCCGGGGAGCGTGGCGGAGATCTGCCCGGCCATGACCGCGCCCAGGATGGCGGTGCCGAGCGCGCCGCCGACCTGCATGGCCGACTGCTGCAGGCCGCCCGCGACGCCGGTGAGGCCCTCGGGGGCGTTGCCCACGATGATCTCGGTGGCTCCCACGAAGACCGGCGACATGCCGAACGCCAGCACCACGAACGGGATCGAGGTCTCCAGGAACGAGGCGTCGATGGTCAGCTGGGACATGAGGAACATGGCCCCGGCGGTGACCACCAGGCCGGCCGACATCGTCAGTCGCGGCCCCAGCCTGCCGAGCAGGATGCCCGCGAGCGGAGAGGCGACGATCATGCCCGCGCTCATGGGCAGCATCCGCAGGCCCGCCTCCAGCGGGGTCAGGCCGTGGGTGCCCTGGAAGAAGAAGCCCAGGAAGAACATGGCGCCGAACATCGCGAAGGCGACCATCATCATCAGCACGGTGCCGATGGAGATCGACGCGTTGGCGAACAGCGACAGCGGCACCAGCGGCTGCCTGGCCCGGCTCTGCCAGAAGACGAAAGCGGCGGTGAGCACCGCGAAGGCGGCCAGGAAGCCGAGCGTGGTGGAGTCGCCCCAGCCCCACTCGGGCGCCTTGATGATCGACCAGACCAGCGCGAACATGGCGCCGGACAGCAGGACGACGCCGCCCCAGTCGATCCTGTTCAGCACCTTGATGGGGCTCTTCTCGATGAGCAGCACGCCCAGCACCAGGGCGAGGATGCCCACGGGGGCGTTGATGAAGAAGACCGACTCCCAGCTCACGTTCTCCACGAGCACGCCGCCGACGATCGGGCCGGCCGCGCTGGACAGGCCGATGATCGCGCCCCACGCGCCCATCGCCTGCTTGAGCTTGTCACCGGGGAACGCCTCGCGCAGCAGCGCCAGGGCGGCGGGCTGCAGCAGCGCGCCGAACAGGCCCTGCAGCACGCGCAGGCCGATCAGGGCGCCCGCCGGGGAGAGTCCGGGGATGAGGCCGGCCAGTTCGGCGCTGAAGCCGATGCCCACCGACACCAGGGCGAAGCCGCCGACGCCGATGAGGAAGACGCGCTTGTGCCCGAACAGGTCGCCCAGCTTGCCCGCGGTGATCAGAAAGACCGCCAGCGCCAGCAGGTAGCCGCTGGTCACCCACTGCAGCTCGGCCAGGGTGGCGCCCAGGTCGGCCTGGATGACCGGGTTGGCGATGCCGACCACGGTGCCGTCGAGCATCACCATGATGACGCCGAGACTGACCGCCAGCAGCACCAGCCACGGATTGCCGCGTGCCCCGGCCGCGACCGGTGGTGGCGGCGGTGGTGCGTCCACCGCCTTCGCTTCTGTCATGAAATCCCCCTCAAGAGTCTCTTCAACGTCAGGCACATTAGTGGCAGAGACTGCCAGCTGACAAATGGGTTTCATTCGCCTACAGCTGACATGTGGCAGAATGTGACAGGAAGACGGCGAAGGGGTTACGGGCATGGGTCTGCGGGAGCGCAAGAAGGAGAAGACGCGGCTCGCCCTCCAGGACGCCGCGTTCGAACTCTTCCTCGAACAAGGGTACGACTCGACCACGATCGACCAGATAGCGGCCGCGGCCGACGTCTCCCCGCGCACCTTCTTCCGTTACTTCACCGGCAAGGACCACCTGGTCCTGTGGTTCCACGAGCAGACCGAGCGGACCCTGCTGGAGGCCCTGGCCGAGCGGCCCGCGGACGAGCCGCCGTTCGCCTCCATGACCCACGCCCTGCGCGCGCTGCTGCGCACCATGGAGCTCTCAACACCGGAGGACAACGCGCGATTCCTCAAGGTGCGGCGGCTCCTCGACGCCAACCCCCACCTGGCCAGCGCCACCTTCGCCCGCGTCATCGAGACCGAGCGGCGTCTGGTCGAGGCCATCGCCGCCCGCCGCGGCGTCGACCCCGGCCGGACCCCGCTCCCCCACCTCGTCGTGACGTTCGTCATGGCCGCCATGCGGATCGGCTTCACCTGCCCGGCCGACCCGTGCGGCCCGCGGGAGATCGTCCGGCGGATGGAGGAGACGCTCCAGCTCGTCGAGCGCTCACTGCGCCCCGGCTGGGACGTCTAGGTCAGTTCAGCGTGGGATCGTCCGGACAGGTCGCCACGAACGCCAGCTCGCCTCTCTGCCGCCGCAGGACATGCCGCCAGAGCGAGCCGGGGTCGGCGTGGAAGGTGTCGCCGGGCTCGGAGTCCACGACGTACCACGCCCCCTCCGCGATCTCGCTCTCCAGCTGCCCGGTGGTCCAGCCCGCGTAGCCGGCGAAGATGCGCATCTGCGCGATCTCGCCCTGGAGGATCTCGGGCGGCGCGTCCAGGTCGACCGTCCCCAGCCGCGACACGGCCGCGGTGCCGGCGTGCAGCCTGCGCCAGCCCAGCGGCTCCTCGCCGCTCGGCACGGCGGCCAGGGCCAGCGCGCTGTCGGTCTGCACCGGCCCGCCCTCGAAGAGCACCGGCGGCCCGGTCACCAGCGGGTCCCACACGGGCAGCACCTGGGTCACCGCGATCTCGCTCGGCCGGTTGAGCACCACCCCGAGCGTGCCGCCGTCGTGGTCGTGTTCGAGGATCAGCACGACGCTACGCCGGAAGTTGGGGTCGTCGAGTAGCGGCGTCGCCACCAACAACCCGCCGACGTAGATCGCCTCCGCCATACCTCCATCATGAAGGAGGAAGAGGGCTTCTCGCGCCTCTAGCCGCCGGATGTTACGCAATGCAGTGATAGGCCACGATGCGGACGGCCGCGGCGGCGCTTGGGGCACGGAGCGTCAGCAGGCCACGAACGCGCCCGCCCTCGCGGCGATCAGGGCGCGGGCGGCCGACCGGGCGGCCGTCGTCTCGTCCACCGGCTGCCTGAGGACCATCAGGCGGTAGTAGAGCGGCGCCGAGACCGCGCGGACGAGCTCCGCGCCGTCGGTGCCCGGCGGCAGCTCACCGCCCTCGACCGCGGCGTCCACGACCTTGGCCCACTCGGTGATGCGCCGGTCGTAGAAGGCGTGCAGCGCGGCGGCGGCCCCCTCGTCGGAGGTGGCGGCCGCGATCACCGCCTGGAGGGTCGCGCCGAAGTGCGGGTCGTTGATCGCCGCCAGCACGGACCGGGCATTGGCCAGGAGGACGTCCTCGATCGAGCCCGCGTCCGTGCCCGGAGGCGGGAAGGACCGCGCCGCCAGCTCGCCCATGAGGTCGGTGACCAGGCGGGCGCGGGTGCCCCAGCGCCGGTAGATGGTGGTCTTGCCGATGCCCGCCCGGCCCGCCACCTGCTCCATGGTCAGGCGGTGGAAGCCGCGTTCGACCAGCTCGTCCTGGGCGGCCCGGAGCACGGCCGTGCGGACCTTCGCCGTGCGTCCGCCGGGACGGACCGTTCCCGCCGTGAGGGGCCCTGGCTCCATCGGGTCTCCATCCGTTCCAGGTCGCGAACGGCCACACGGGAGATCCGTGACCGCTTCTCTAGAACGCTCCAGATTCTGATGAACGGTCCCCGGCTTGGACAACACCTCTGTCCTGATCCGGCCCGGATGCGCCGAGGTCCCACGACGAGCGGGGACGCCCACCGTGGCGATGGTGGGCGTCCCCGCCGTACGGACGGAAGGGTCCCCGTCAGGCCTCGGTGAAGCCGCGGGCCCGGCCGCCCGCGGACTCGCGGACCGCCGCCGCCACCGCGCCCGCCACGTCCGGGTGGAAGACGCTCGGGATGATGTAGTTGGGGCCGAGTTCCTCCGCCGTCACGACGGCGGCCAGGGCCCCCGCCGCCGCCAGCAGCATCTCCTCCGTGACCTCGGTGGCCTGCGCGTCGAGCAGGCCGCGGAAGACGCCGGGGAAGGCCAGCACGTTGTTGATCTGGTTGGGGTAGTCGGAGCGCCCGGTGGCCACCACCGCGCAGTGCTCGCGGGCTTCGTCGGGCGAGACCTCCGGCTCCGGGTTGGCCAGCGCGAACACCACCGCACCCGGCGCCATCGTGGCGATGTCCTCGCCGGAGAGGATGCCGGGGGCCGACACGCCCACGAAGACGTCGGCGTCCTTCACCGCGCCGCGCAGGTCGCCGCAGTAGCCGTCGGCGTTGGTGCGCTCGGCGATCCACCGCAGCGAGTCGTCGAGGTCGTCGCGGTCGCGGTGGACGGCGCCGCGGTAGTCGCAGACGATCACGTTGCGCGCGCCGGCGGCCATCAGCAGCCGCAGCACCGCGTTGCCCGCCGCGCCCGCGCCCGCCATCGTGATGCGCACGTCCTCCAGCTTCTTGTCGACCACCCGCAGCGCGTTGGTCAGCGCGGCCAGCACGCAGATGGCGGTGCCGTGCTGGTCGTCGTGGAAGACCGGGATGTCGAGCAGGTCGCGCAGCCGCCGCTCCACCTCGAAGCAGCGCGGCGCGCCGATGTCCTCGAGGTTGATCCCGCCGAAGCCCGGGGCGATGAGCTGGACGGCGCGCACGATCTCGTCGACGTCCTGGGTGTCGAGGCAGATGGGCCAGGCGTCGATGCCGGCGAACCGCTTGAACAGCGCCGCCTTGCCCTCCATCACCGGCAGCGCCGCCTCCGGCCCGATGTTGCCCAGCCCGAGCACGGCCGAGCCGTCGGTGACGACGGCGACGGTGTTGCGCTTGATGGTGAGGCGGCGGGCGTCCTCCTTGTTGCGGGCGATCGCCATGGACACCCGCGCCACCCCCGGCGTGTAGGCCATGGAGAGCTCGTCGCGGTTGCGCAGCGGCACCTTCGACTGCATCTCGATCTTGCCGCCGAGGTGCATGAGGAAGGTCCGGTCGGAGACCTTGTGGATGACCACGCTCTCGACGGCCTCGAGCTGGTCCACGATGGCCTGGGCGTGGTCGGTGTCGCGGGCCGCGCAGGTGACGTCGATCCGGAGCTTCTCGTGGCCGGCGTTGGTGACGTCGAGGGCGGTCACGACCCCCCCGGCCGACTCTACGGCGTGGGTGAGCTGGCTGACGGCCTTGCCGCCGGCCGGCACCTCCAGCCGCACGGTGATGGAGTACGACACACTCGGGACGGTCGCCACGTCAATCGCTCCTTCGCGCCTGACCATGAAGTGCTCCCATGTTAGGGGTGTTCAGGTCAAGCCAGCGCCTCGGCGGCCATGACGATCAGGTCGACGCACGCCCCCACGGGGATCGCCGTGCTGTCGACCATCAGGTGGTAGTGGCGGGGGTCGGCCGCGTCCGCGCGGTAGAAGTGGCGGACGTAGGCGGACCGGGCCCGGTCGTTGTTCTCGATGACCTCGCGCGCCTCATGCTCGGTCGTGCGGCGCAGCCCGGCCACCCGCCGGACCCGCCGCTCCAGCGGGGCGTCGAGGCGCACGTGGAGCGCTCCTGGCAGGCCTGCCAGCACGATCGCGCCGGCCCGGCCCAGGAAGACGCCGCCCTGGGAGCGCGCGGTCTCGTGGAGCACCCGCTCGGTGCGCCGGACGAACTCCTCGGGCGCGCGGGGCAGCGCGCCGGGAACGTACATGTCGACGCCGCCGAACGTGACGGTCGGCAGGCGCAACGCCTCCAGCAGCAGCCGGCGCAGGCCGTGCTCGGCGCGGTCGTCGTAGGCGAGCGCCTCCTCCAGCGAGCACCCCAGCTCCTCGGCGACGGCGCCGGCGATGGCCCGGTCGACGAAGGGCACGCCGAGCCGCCCGGCGACCGCCGGGCCGATCTGGTGGCCGGCGGTGCCGTAGGTCGCCGAAAGGGTGACGACGTGCACCCTTCCAGACTAGAACGCGGACTAGAACAGGGCGCTGGCCAGGGCTCTGCGCGCCTTCGCCAGGGACGGGTCCTCGGCCGGAAGGGTCTCGAACAGGCCCAGCAGGTGGACGCGGGCCTTGTCGCGGTCGTCGCCGGAGGTGCGCTTGACCACGCCGATGACGCGCTCGAACGCCGCGTCGACCGAGCCCGACAGCATCTCCAGGTCGGCGGCGAGCAGCTGCGCGTCGATGTCGGCGGGGTCCTGCAGGCGCCGCTGCACCTCGGCCGGGTCGGCGGCGGACGTCCGCTTGATCAGCTTGACGCCGGCCAGGCCCATCCTGGCGTCCTCGTCGGCGGGCACGCGGGCGAGCAGCCGCTGGTAGGCCGCCTCGGCCGCGTCGAGGTCGCCCTGGTCGATGGCCTGCTCGGCGGCGACCAGGTCGGGGTCCGCCGGCGGCGCCTCCGGCTCGCCCGGCCCCTGAGCGGGCGGCCGCGCCCCAGGGTTGGCCTGGTAGAACTGCTCGACGGCGGCCATCAGCTCGTCGAGCCAGCGGCGCACCTCCTGCTCGGGCAGCACCTGCTGGAAACCGGTGACGGCCTGCCCCTGGAAGATGGCGAGCACGGTCGGCACGGCCTGCACGCGCAGGGCCTGCGCGATCTGCGGGCTGGCGTCGACGTTGACCTTGGCCAGCACGACCCGCCCGCCCAGGTCGCCGACGACCTTCTCCAGCACCGGGCTGAGCTGGGAACTGCCCGGGGCCCGCGGCGACCACAGGTCGAGCACCACGGGCACGCTCATCGAGCGGTCGATGACGTCCGTCGTGAACGTCTCCTCGGTCACGTCGACGACCGAGGCCGATGAGGCCGCCTGGGAACCCCCGGCCTCCCGCCGGGCCTGCGCCTCCAAAGCCTGCTTGCGCGCGCCCAGATCCACCGCTCCGTAGAGCGACCCGGGCCTAGAGAAGTCCGCCATGCTCCTCATCTTGCCCCATGGAAGGGACCGAGAAGTCACCCGCCGCCACCCGCAGCGTGCGCAGCAGGTCGAACATCCGGCCAAGCTCGCTCTCGGCGTACATCTCCAGGCCGAACTCGGCCGCCATGAGGTCGTCCGTGGCGCGCCGCACGACGTCGCGTCCGGCCGGAGTGATCTCGGCGAGCACGCCGCGCCCGTCCCTCGGGTTGGGCATGCGGCGCACCAGCCCGGACCGCTCCAACCGGCTGACGGTGTTCGTGACGCTGGTGGGGTGGACCATCAGCCGTTCGCCGATCTTCCACAGCGGCAGCACCCCGGTCTTGCTGAAGGTCAGCAGCACCAGGGCCTCGTAGCGGGCGAAGGTCAGGTCGTACGGCTTCAGCAGCGAGTCGAGCTGGGACAGCAGGATCTGGTGCGCTCTCATGATCGACGTGACGGCGGCCATCGCCGACGAGGCGCCGAAGTGCGCGCGCCAGGTCTCCGCGGCCCGGTCGATGGGGTCGAACGGCAGGTTGAGCGGCTTGGGCTGCGACACGCAGATACGTTAGCGCGCCCCTCGTCCAGATTCGTCTGCTTACGGAGCGCCATCGCCTTCTCCGCTTGGCCAAGAATCCGGGCGTCCTTCATCACGCTCCGTTATGGTTCTCGCATTGATTGGTGACGGGGGAGCCAAGTCCATCAGCCGCGTGGGGACCCGGCCGGACTTCGCCCGCTCCCGCCGTCGCCTACGGGGCACGGGGGGTGCTTGATGGACTTCATGGGGATGACGCGTGCGTGAACACGGGGGCGTCACACGCGGGGAGATCAAACAGGGCGCGGCCGTCACGGTGGTCGTGCTGCTGCTGCTCGGGCTGGTCGCGGCATGGAGCGTCCTGATCCCCGGTGTGGACGCGTGGGAGAACATCGTGGCCGCGGTCATCGGCTCGCTCCGGATCACCGGGCCGGTCGCCGCCGCCTTCGCCGCCTGGGTGGCCCTGCGCAAGCGCCGTGCCACGCGCGACCTGCCGCTGACGACCTGGCGCGCGCTGAAGGCGCCGCTGGCGATCGTGCTGGTGGTGGCGGGCTCGTTCGCGGCCACCGTGCTCGTGCTGGCCGGCCGGACGCTGCTCACCGAGCAGGCGGGCCGGCTCAGTCTGACGGGCCTGGGCATGGGCATGGCGGGGCTGGCGCTCTACTCGGTGATCGGGTGGGTGGCCGGCTGGATGCTGCCGTACCCGCCGACCGTCCCGCTGGCGGGGCTGGGCTGCTACGCGCTGTTCAGCTGGCTCGCCGACGGCGCGGGCTGGGCCGGCCGTCTGGCACCGGGTACGGGCGAGCCGTACGACCTGTTCCAGGGGCTGAGCGGGGCCGTGTTCGTCAACCAGATCATCTGGCTGCTGGGCGTCACCGGGGCGCTGCTCCTGGGATGGGCCGCCCTGGTCACCCGGCAGGCCCTGGTGCTCGCGTTCGCGCTGCTGGCGACGCTGGGCGCCGCCACGGGGGTGGCGCGGGTGCTCTCCGAGCCGCAGCCCGCGGCGGCCCACGAGATCGCCTACAGCTGCCAGGAGTGGCCCATCACCGTCTGCGTCCATCCCGGCATGCGCGGCGGGCTGACGGAGCTGGGCGCCGCCTTCACCGAGATCGCCTCGCGCCTGGCCGAGACCCCTGCCGCGTTCACCCGGGTGGAGCAGCGGCCGCTGGACGAGCCGCTCAAGCCGTCCCACGGGCTGGCGCCGATCCACGTGCCCGACCTGTCGGCGGGGTTCGCCGAGGAGGCCGCGCACGAGTACGTCGACGCGCTGGCAGCCCGGTGCCCCGGCAGCCCCGCCGACGGCTACCGCGAGATCGTGACGGCCTGGCTGCGCGGCGAGCCGCTGCCCGGCGGGCCGCTGCTGGAGCACGAGTACGCCGCGGCCTGGTTCTCCGGGCTCAACGAGCACCAGCGCCGCGAGTGGCTGCGCATGTTCTTCAGCGACTTCCAGGCGTGCAAGCTGTCGGCCACCCACTTCGGCGGCGGCCCGGCCGGCACTCCCCCGCAGGTGTCCACCCCGGTCGCCACGCAGGTCCACCAGGAGAGCGCCCCGCAGGTCTACCCCGTCTATCCGGACCCGAGCGGGCAGCCCTCGCCGAACTGGGGACCGGAGATGTCACCTCAAAGCTGGCACAGATGATCGACCTCAGGGTAGTCAAGGTCACATGACGACTTCGCAGACGGCGCCCCCGTCGGTCACTCCGGGCCGGCGCCGCACGTGGCGATATCTCGCAGGGCTGCTCGTTCTGGCGGTCCTGCTCGTGGTGGCCGGGCGGCTCGCCTGGTCCTGGCTCAACCCGATGGGTGAGCAGACCGTCGACCGCAGCCAGCCGGTGCTGCTGCAGTCCATCAAGGACCTGAGCCGCTTCACGGCCGCGACCGGCAGCTTCCAGGTCGTGGTGGACCTGGAGAAGGACGCCAACTTCCTGCCTGACGCGGTCAAGGGCTCCCGCACCCTCTTCGTCGGCGCGGGCGGCGTGGACGCCTACGTCGACTTCGCCGGACTGGCCGGGGACGCGGTGACCGTGTCGGAGGACCGCAGGTCCGTGACGATCGCCCTGCCGCCCGCCCAGTTGGAGAAGCCCAACCTCGACAACGAGCGCTCCTACGTCTTCGCCCAGCAGCGCGGGCTGCTGGACCGGGTGGAGGACCTCCTGTCCGGCTCCCCGGCCGACCAGCGGGAGCTGTACGTGCTCGCCGAACGCAAGATCGCCGAGGCGGCGGCGGCCAGCGACCTGCGGGCCAGGGCCGACGCCAACACGCGGAGCATGCTGGAGGGCATGCTGAAGTCGCTCGGCTTCACCGAGGTGACGTTCAAGGAGGGCGCGAGGCCTTAGGACACCTAGACGCGGGATGCCCGGTCCCGGGGTCCGGAGATAAGGCATCCGCCCGATGTGCCGGGGTGGTCCTTAGGCCGAGTCTTGAGAGTGCCGGAAGAGACGAAGAGGAGCACTCTCATGAACGCCGAGTTCGACTACACCGTCATGCAGCACCGGGCGTACGAGCTGCGCCAGGAGGCCACCGAGCGCCGGCGGGTGCGGGAGGCGGCCAGGGCCGGGCGGCCCGAGCGCCGTCACCGCTCCGTCTTCGCCCGGCTGCGTGACGTATGACCACTCCACGAACGCCCGGCCGCATCCTCCCTCGCGGCCGGGCGC
>NZ_JAPNNL010000171.1 GCF_027620315.1 Nonomuraea corallina
CGCCGCGCAGGAGGCCCGCGCCGAGGGCCTGGAGGAGCTGGCCGAGCTGGAGATCAGACTGGCCGAGGCCGAGTACGCGCAGGAGCTGGAGAGCGAGCCGACCACCGATCAGCGCGACGAGCTGGCCTCGGCGTCCGAGACGGCCCGCCAGCGCGAGATGGAGACCCGCCTGCGGGTCCGCACCGCCGAGGAGCGCGTCAAGGGCATCGAGGGCCGCGCCGACGGCCTGACCAGGGCGGCGCAGCGGGAGCGCCAGGAGCGCGCCCAGGCGGCCGCTCAGCGGGCCAGGAGGCGTAGGCAGGCAGAGGTGGCCCGGCGGGTGAGCGAGGGCGCGAAGAAGGTCCTGACGGCGCTGTCGGCCTCCGTCGAGCTGGCCGCCCGCGAGCGCGACGAGGCCGAGCTGGCCAGGGTCGCCGTCGACGCCGAGCTGAAGCAGGTCCGTCTCCACGTCCGTGAGCTGGGCCAGGAGCTCGACAAGCTGGTCAACCGCGTCCACGGCAACGAGGTCGCCCGCACCGAGCAGCGGATGCGCCTGGAGCAGCTGGAACGGCGGGCGATGGACGAGTTCGGGGTGGAGGCCGAGGCTCTGGTCGTCGAGTACGGCCCCGACGCGCCGGTGCCGGGCGACCCTCCCGTTCCGTACGTGCGCGAGGAGCAGGAGAAGCGGGCCCGCGTCGCCGAGCGGCAGATGAACCAGCTCGGCAAGGTCAACCCGCTGGCCCTGGAGGAGTTCGCGGCGCTGGAGGAGCGGCACGCCTTCCTCAACTCGCAGCTCGAAGACCTCAAGAAGACCCGCAGGGACCTGCTGACCGTGGTCAAGGAGGTGGACGAGCGGGTGGAGCGGATGTTCGCCTCCGCCTACGAGGACGTGGCCCGCGAGTTCGAGCAGATCTTCACCCGGGTGTTCCCCGGCGGCGAGGGGCGGCTGGTCCTCACCGCGCCCGACGACATGCTCGCCACCGGCATCGAGGTCGAGGCCAGGCCGCCGGGCAAGAAGGTCAAGCGGCTGTCGCTGCTGTCGGGCGGCGAGCGGTCGCTCACCGCCGTGGCGTTCCTGATCTCGATCTTCAAGGCGCGGCCGTCGCCGTTCTACGTGATGGACGAGGTCGAGGCCGCGCTCGACGACACCAACACGCAACGCCTGCTGACGCTCTTCGAGGAGCTGCGGCAGAGCTCCCAGCTGATCGTCATCACGCACAACAAGCGCACGATGGAGATCGCCGACGCCCTCTACGGCGTGTCGATGCGCGGTGACGGGGTGACGCAGGTGGTCAGCCAGCGGTTGCGGGAGCGCGAGCCGGCCTGATCGGCGCGCCCTTGGTCCTGACCATGCCGGTCCATCTGGAAAACTGACATCTTGTGGATGGTTACCTCGGCGTGATCGTGATCGTGGTCCTTGTCGCCCTCATCGCGGCAGGTGGCCTGTTCCTGCTGTTCCGGCCGGGAGGCAAGGCGGCGCCGCCGCCTCCTCCTCAGGCGCCTCCCCTCCCCGAGGAGGAGGAGAAGCACCCGCCGGCGGCCGGGGAGGCCGAAGGCGCGACCACGACGATCCCGCCGCCGGCCCAGCCCACCGCCCCCGCCGAGCCCATGGTCAAGGCCCCCGAGGTGGAGGTGCCGCCGCCGTCGGCGGGCCGGATGGTGCGGCTGCGCTCCCGGCTGGCCAAGTCGCAGAGCTCCCTCGGCCGGGGACTGCTGGAGCTGCTGTCCCGCGACCGCCTCGACGACGAGGTGTGGGACGAGATCGAGGAGCGGCTGATCACGGCCGACGTCGGCGTCGCGCCGACCCGCGCCATGGTGGAGGAACTGCAGACCAAGGTCAAGGTGCTCGGCAGCCGCACGCCCGAGGAGGTCAGGGCGCTGCTGCGTGAGCAGCTCCTCATCCAGGTCAACCCCGACCTCGACCGCACGCTCCACGTGGCCAGGCACGGCGAGCGGCCGGCGGTGGTGCTGGTCGTCGGCGTCAACGGCACCGGCAAGACCACCACCACCGGCAAGCTGGCCCGCTCGCTGATCGGCGACGGCAAGAAGGTCGTGCTGGGCGCGGCCGACACCTTCCGCGCCGCCGCCGCCGACCAGCTCCAGACCTGGGGTGACCGGGTGGGCGCCGACGTCGTGCGCGGCCCCGAGGGCGGCGACCCGGCCTCGGTGGCGTTCGACGCGACCGCCAGGGGCATGACAGAGAAGGCCGACGTGGTGATCGTCGACACCGCCGGCCGCCTGCACACCAAGACCGGCCTGATGGACGAGCTGGGCAAGGTCAAGCGGGTCATCGAGAAGAAGGCCACCGTCGACGAGGTGCTGCTCGTCCTGGACGCCACCACGGGCCAGAACGGCATGCGCCAGGCCCAGGTGTTCGCCGAGGTGGTCAACATCACCGGCATCGCGCTGACCAAGCTCGACGGCACCGCCAAGGGCGGCATCGTGATCTCCGTCCAGCGGGAGCTGGGCGTTCCGGTCAAGCTGGTCGGTCTGGGCGAAGGCCCGGACGATCTGGCGCCGTTCGACCCGGAGGTCTTTGTGGATGCCATCCTGGGCGAGTAAATGGTGACTGATCCGGAAATATCAGTTTTCGTGGCAGCCCTTGTCGTCCGCCGGTAGCCGTGTTGACATTGGACGGTCTGCCGGATATGGAGTTGGAAAGGGCCAACATGAAGAAGGTCGTGGTCCACAAGCCTGGGACCGTCGCACTGGCAGGGGCGGCGACGCCGAAGCACGCCGCCTGACCTCCTCTGTGGCAGAGGGCGCGGCGCTTTCGGAGGGGAGCGCCGCCCATTTTTCTCCAGAATTCGGACCGTTCGCGCCGTGAATTCTGGTCATTCTTCGTGCCAGGGGAGCGACGGTTCTGAGACTGATCACTTTTGACGCTCATCGCGGACTCCGGGGGCCTTACACGTTCGGGGCCGCGTTCCTGGACGTGCTCGTGCCCGAGGCGGACGACGCGCTGATCGCCGCCTACGACATCGAGATCAGGGCGGTGGCGCCCGCGCTGCGCGACCGGGTGCCGGCCCGGCGGGTGACGCTGGCCGACCGGCTGCCCCAGCCCGAACGCATCCTGGTGCCCGCGCCGCTGCGCACGCTGCGGCTGGCGAACGGGCTGGCGGAGTTCGCCCGCGCCCACCTGGCCGCGACCGGGCCGCTGGAGCTGCGGGTGATCAACACCGCGCACGCCGATCCCACCGACCTGCGGTTGCTGGACGTCCTCGAACGGCGGGTGCCCGAGCTGACGATCGTCCGCGAGCCCTCGGGTCCGCCGCACCCGGCTCCCGCGTACGCGCTCGGACCCGAGTTGGACCGTTACCGCAACGAGGGCTTCCACCACGCGATGGCCGAGGCCGGGGCGGCGCTGCTGCCCCGGCTGCCGGAAGGCGGCGAGGAGTGGTGGACGCTCGCGCACCGGACCGCCACCGCGCTGGCCGCGCTCGACCGCGAGGACGAGGCGCGCGAGCTGCTCGACCGCGGCCGGCGGGCCGGCACCGACCCCAAGAACCTCGCGACCGCCGCGTACGCGACCGCGATGCTGCTGGTCAGGCACCACGACCCCGGCAGCAGGGACCCGGAGGAGGCGCTGGCCTGGATCAACCAGGCGGTCGCGCTCACCTCGCTGCTGCCCGACCGGCGCGAGCGGGCGTTCCACCTGGGGTTCGACCTGAACGGCAAGGCGCTGGTGCAGGTCCGCCTGGGCCGGGCCGACGAGGCCATGCGGCTCGTGCAGGAGGCCATCGACCTGGCCGAGCGGGACCTGGCGCCGCGTCATCCGATCCACCGGCTGGTGCTGCGGGCCAACCGGGCGCGGCTGCTGGCCATGCGCGGCGACCTGGAGGCGGCGCTGGGCGACCTGGACGCCGCCGTCGCCGCCGACCCCGGCTATCCCGACCACTACGTCGACCGCGGCAACCTGCTGTATCGGCTGGGGCGGCTGGAGGAGGCGGAGGCCGACTACGAGAGCGCCATGCGGGCCGGGCCGCCCTTCCCCGAGCCGTACTACAACCGCTCCGAGACGCGCTACGCGCGCGGCGACATGGCGGGGGCGCTGGCCGACCTCGACCACGCGATCGAGCTGGATCCCGGGTTCACCGCCGCGTACGTGAACCGGGCCGGTCTGCTGGTGGCCCTGGACGAGTTCGACCGGGCCAGGGCGGACGTGCGGCGTGATCCCGGCAACCCGTTCCTGCTCAGCGTCCTCGGCCAGATCGAGGCGGCGCGGGGCGACCTGGTGGAGGCCCGCAAGGCGTTCGACTCCGCGTTGGAACGGGCCCCGCACCTGGCCGTGGCCTGGGCCGGGCGGGGCGCGCTGGCGTTCGAGGAGGGTGACGCGCACGCGGCGGTGGCCGACCTGACCAGGGCGATCGAGCTTCAGGACGGGGCAGAGGTGCGGTTCAACCGGGCCTACGCGCTGCGCTCGCTCGGCGAGCTGGACGCGGCGCGGGCCGACCTCCGGCACGCGGCGGCCCTGGACCCCGGCGACGAGCAGATCCGCCAGGCCCTGGCCGAACTCGCCGTCGTCTAGGCAGGCAAGGTCGTTTCTGGGTCGTTTCTAGGTCGTTTCTAGGTCGGGAGGAAGGCGCGTAGGTCGGCCAGGTGGGGGGCGATGTCGAGGCCCTGGTCGGCGAGCCAGGCGGGGTTGCCGTAGGTGCCCCGGTAGCGGTCGCCGCTGTCGCAGATCAGTGTGACGACGCTGCCGCGCTCCCCGGCCTCGCGCATCTCCCTGATCAGCTCGACGCAGGCGGCGATGTTGGTGCCGGTCGAGCCGCCCACGTCGCGGCCGGTGACCTCGCGTACCCAGTGCATGCCGGCGATCGAGCGGGCGTCGGGCACCGCGATCATGCGGTCGATCACCGTCGGCAGGAACGACGGCTCGATCCGGGGCCGGCCGATGCCCTCGATCCGCGAGCCGGGTGCGGTGACCTCCGGGTCGCCGGACACCCAGCCGGGGTAGAAGGCGGAGCCCTCCACGTCGGCGACGGCGAGCCGGGTCGCGTAGCGGCGGTAGCGGATGTAGCGGCCGATCGTCGCGCTGGTGCCGCCGGTGCCGGCGCCGACCACGACCCAGGTGGGCTCGGGGTGCGGCTCCATGCTCATCTGGTCGAAGATCGACTCGGCGATGTTGTTGTTGCCCCGCCAGTCGGTCGCCCGTTCGGCGTAGGTGAACTGGTCCATGAAGTGGCCGCCGGTCTCGGCCGCCAGCCGCCTGGACTCCTCGTAGATCGCGCCCGGGTCGGTGACCAGGTGGCACTTGCCGCCGTAGAACTCGATCAGGTGGATCTTCTCCGGCGACGTGGCGGCGGGCATGACCGCGATGAACGGCAGCCCGAGCAGCCGGGCGAAGTAGGCCTCGCTCACCGCGGTGGACCCGCTGGACGCCTCGACGATCGTGGTCGAGGGGCCGATCCAGCCGTTGGCCAGGCCATACAGGAAGAGGGACCGGGCGAGGCGGTGCTTCAGTGAACCGGTGGGATGCACCGACTCGTCCTTCAAGTAGAGGTTTACCCCCCACTCGGAGGGCAGCGGAAACACGTGCAGGTGCGTATCACAACTCCGGTTGGCGTCGGCCTCCACCTTGTGGACGGCCTCGGCCACCCACCGTCGCGTCGCCGGAGCATGCCGGTCCACAAAATCCATGGTCTATACGCTATCTCATGTGATTCCCGCCACTCTTTCCATAGAAATGAGGAAATAGTGTTACTATTATGAAACGTGTCCTGCCGTGGACGTGACGACACACGCCGCGAGCACAGCGACCGGAAACCTCTCTGACCAGCGCAGAGCCCCTAACGCGGCCCTTACGCGGGGCCTGAGACGATGGAACCGCTGCCAGCCGGCCGGTTGCCGAACGGGGGATAGCGCAAGGGGGAATGATTTGATCACGATGACCGAAGAGCAGCGTCAAGACTGGTTCGAGCGCGATGTCGTGCCTGTGACGTCGCAGCTGTTCGCGTCCGCCATGCGCCTGACCCGCAACACCGCCGACGCCGAGGACCTGGTGCAGGAGACGGTCGCCAAGGCCTACACGTCCTATCACCAGTTCCGTGAGGGGACCAACCTCAAGGCGTGGCTGCACCGCATTCTCACCAACAACTTCATCAACGACTACCGCAAGAAGCAGCGCTCGCCCAAGCTGTCGGCCGCCGAGGACGTGGAGGACTGGCAGCTGCACGCCGCCGAGTCCCACACCTCGACCGGGCTGCGCTCGGCCGAGACCGAGGCGCTCGACCGGCTGCCCGACAGCGTCGTGATGAACGCGCTGCGCTCGCTCCCCGAGGACTTCCGGGTGGCGGTCTACCTGGCGGACGTCGAGGGGTTCGCCTACAAGGAGATCGCCGAGCGGATGGGCACCCCCATCGGGACGGTCATGTCCCGCCTGCACCGGGGGCGCCGGCAGCTGCGGGGGATGCTGGAGGAGTACGCCCGCGAGGAGGGCGCGCTCCGGGAGACCACCGCCGACGCCGCCTGATCCCCGCCCCTCACGCGTTTTCCCTCATCCGTGCGCCGCGGGAGCCGTCGCCTGCTGATCCGCGGCGCTAGGCGACGGCTATGAGGGCGACCGCGCCCAGCGCGCAGGCCACGCCGGCCAGTTGGACCGCGTGCAGCCGCTCGCCGAGCACCCGCCTGGCCAGCAGGAGCGTGCTCGCCGGGTAGAGCGAGACGAGCACCGCGACCAGGCTCAGCAGGCCCTGCCGCTGGGCCAGCAGGTAGAGCACGTTGGCCACCATGTCCAGGACTCCGGCGGCGACGATGACGCCCAGCGAGCCGGGCACCGGCTTCAGCGTCCGCCGGGTGGCCAGCGCGAGCAGGATCACCAGGCCGATGGACGCGATCCTGGCGCCGGCCAGGGGCCACAGCCCGGCGTCCGCCGAGGCCATGGAGAGCAGGATGAAGAAGCCGCCGAACCCCGCCCCGGCGGCCAGCGCGGTGAGCACCGCCCTCGTGGACCCGGCGCCGCCCGCCGACCGGTCCTGGCTGACCAGCAGCACTGCGCCCAGCCCCAGGGCCACGCCGAGCAGGGCGACAGGCTCGGGCCGCTCTCCCTGCAGGAGTCCGAACCCGACCGGCAGCGCCGCCGAGGTGACCGCGGTGGTCGGCGCGACCACGGACATCACGCCGGTGGCCAGCGACCGGTAGAACAGCACCAGCCCGACGGCGCCCGACAGCCCCGCGCCGAGCCCCCAGAGCACCGCCCGGCCCTCGAAGGCGCCGGGCAGCACGGGCAGCAGGGACAGGATCAGCGCGAACCCGGCCAGTTGCGAGAGCGCGACCACGGCGAGCACCCGTGATCGGCGGGTGGCCAGGCCGCCGAAGAAGTCGGCCGTGCCGTACACCACCGCGCAGGCGGTCGCCAGGATCACCGCGGTCACGTCTCACCCTCCCCATAGTTCATTCCTTTGCACTATTAGTACAACACATAGGGTGCAGTGCAGTGCAACTTCTTTCCACTAGACTGCACATTCGTGGAGGACCCCGAGCTGATCACCCAGGCCATCGCCAGCAACGTGCGAGCCCAGCGGGCTCACCGCGGGCTGACGCTGGACGCGCTGGCCGCCCGGTCGGGCGTCAGCCGCGGCATGCTCGTCCAGGTCGAGCAGGGCAGGACCAATCCGAGCGTGTCCACGCTCACCCGGATCGCCTCCGCCCTGGGCGTGACCGTGGCCCGGCTGGTCGAGGTCGGGGACGTGCCGGTGGTCAGGATCGTCGACCAGGCCGACGTGGTCGCCTTCGACCAGGGCGGCGTCCAGGCCAGACTGCTCGTCGGCGCCGACTCGCCGATGATCCTGGAGCTGTGGGACTGGCGGCTCGCGCCCGGCGAGCACCACGACGGCGACGCGCACCCGGCCGGCACCAGGGAGATGCTCACCGTGCTCGACGGTGAGCTGACCCTGACGGTCTACGGCAAGAGCCACGTGGTCCGGGCCGGCGACGCGGTGCTCTTCACCGCCGACAGAGCCCACCGCTACGCCAACGCGGGCGCCGGCGAGCTGCGGTTCATCATGGTCGTGGCGGAGCCGCGCGAGGCGGCCGACCAATAACGTCGAATCCCCTCCTGATCGCCGGGCGGAGTTTCATGATTACTCCATGTCCTTGACGGCTGCGGGCTGTGAATGGGTACATCTCTTCGTGTACGGCGGATCGTCGGCAGGGGGTGGCGCGTGAGTGAGTCCCGTGCGGCGATGGAGAAGCTCCACGCGGAGCTGCACGGCCTCGGCGTGACCACCGCGTACGAACTGGGGGACGGCGCGACCCTGCCCGTCTGGATCGGGCTTGTCGTGCGCTACCGGGACGGTTTCTACCGCTGGCGTGAAGGCCCGCTGAAACGCCGCCATCTTGGGACCGATCCGGCCGGATGTGCCCTAAGAGTGGCGCGTCGTTACAAGGAGTTGCAGGCGGATATCCCATCATGGTGGGAAGAGCTGGTCAGGGACTTGCGGGGGCGGCCTGCCGGCGACTATCCGTGATGCCCTCGTGAGCGTGCCGCCGGGGGGAACATGCGCGCGTGGAGGGCTGCGCCCGTGTTGCCGATGGCGGTGCTGGCGCTGGTGACGGGATGCGCGGCCCAGCCGCTGGCACGGGTGCCCCTCATGGCGCGCCCCCCTGCCGCGGCCGACCCGGAGACGCTGGGCAAACGGCTGACCTCGATGCAGCGCGACTGGCCTCCGCCCGCCGTCACCGGGTGCCGCCGGTGCGTGGCGCTCACCTTCGACGACGGGCCGGGAGCCGAGACCGACCGGCTGCTCACCATGCTGCGCGAGCACGGCGCCCGGGCCACGTTCTTCGTCGTCGGGCAGATGGCGCAGGCCCCCGGCGGCGCCGCCCGGCTGCGGCGCATCGTCGCCGAGGGGCACGAACTCGGCAACCACTCCTGGAGCCACGCCGAATTGCCCACCCTGCCGCGCCCGCTGATCGCCCGGGAACTGCAGCGGACCGGCGACCTGGTGCGCGCGCTGACCGGCGTGCGGATGCGCCTGATGCGGCCGCCGTACGGGTCCACCGACGACAGGGTCGCGGCCGAGTCCCGGGAGCGCGGGCTGGCGCAGATCCTGTGGAGCGTCGACACCTACGACTGGCGCGACCGGGTCAGCTCCGTCGTGGCCAGGCGCGCGTCGCGGGCCAGGCCCGGCGCGGTGGTGCTGCTGCACGACATCCACCGCACCACGGTCGACGCGGTCCCGCGGATCCTCGACACGCTCACCCGCAAGGGCTTCCGGATGGTGACCGTGAGCGAGCTCTACCGGACGCCGCCGCGGCCGGGCCGGCGCTACCGCCAGGCCCCTCCGGAGCGGTGACCGCCGAAGCGGCATGGCAGGCTGGGAGGCATGGGCTTCACCGGCATCCCTGACGAGGCGTTCATGTTCTACGAAGGGCTGGAGGCGGACAACTCGAAGACCTACTTCGTCCGCCACAAGAGCCTGTACGAGGAGGCGGTGCGGGCGCCGATGCAGGCTCTGGCCGACGAGCTGGCGGAGGAGTTCGGTGAGGCCAAGCTGTTCCGCCCGTACCGGGACGTCCGCTACGCCAGGGACAAGTCGCCGTACAAGACCCACCAGGGCGCCTTCGTCGGGCTGATGCCCGGCATCGGGTTCTACGCGCAGATCAGCGCGGACGGCCTGCGCGCCGCGGGCGGCGTCTACTCGCAGGCCCCCGACCAGGTGGCCCGGTTCCGCGCGGCGGTCGACGAGGACGTGACCGGCAAACCGCTGGAGCGCATCGTGGCGGCCCTCGACGCCGCCGGCTACGAGCGCGGCGGCGACCGGCTCAAGACCAGGCCGCGCGGCGTGCCCGCCGACCACCCCAGGCTCGACCTGCTGCGCCACAGGTCGCTGTACGCCGGTCGCGGCTTCGAACCGGAGCCGTGGGTGCACACCGCCGAGGCCGCCGACCGGGTGCGCGCCTGCTGGCGCGACTTCGGACCGCTGATCGACTGGCTCTGCGCGCACGTACGGGGGAGCGAGCTGCCGGACCGGACCTGATCACGGCTGCTGGGACGTCTCGTCGCCCCGCAGGATGCGGTCGACGGTCTGGCCGGCGGCCGAGGTGGCGGCCGTGGTGATCGCCGCGATCATGATGGCCAGCAGCGGCGTCGCCAGGCTGCGCAGGCTGCGGATGTTGCGCACCCTCGCCCACGGCTCGCCGGCCAGGTGCATGATCCGCCACTCCCAGTAGAGGCCGAGCCCGATCGAGACCAGCGCCACCTTGCCCACGATGATGGCCACCACCTGCACCTTGTCCATCGCGCCCAGGTCGGGCTCGGCGAGGGCGGCCACGTAGCCCGACAGCTCGGTGGCCAGCGCGGCCGCCATCAGGTTGAGCGCCTTCGTCATCGGCTGGGTGCCGCGGATGCGCGGATAGAAGTAGCCGAACAGGAAGCCGAACGCGGGCAGCGCGATCACCGAGCGGGCTTCGAACACGAAACTGCTCAGGTCGGCCCCGATCGGCACCCCGAACACGATGAGGAACGGCAGGCTCAGCAGCAGGCTGACGATGAACCCGTGGACGCCGTTGTGCCAGGGTGAGCAGCCCGCGGCGGTGGCGAAGGCGGTCTCGGGATGGCTGCCGTGCCCGCGCAGCGCCGTGTCGACCGCCTCGCGCTGCCGGTCGAACTCCGCCATCGTCAGCTCGCCGGCGCCCAGGCGGCCGCGGCCGGTGCGGTAGAGCTCCTGCTCGAAGCCCAGCAGCAGCCGCCGGTGCAGCGCGGCCCTGATCAGCTCCCGGTGCTCCTCCTGGTCGCCCGGCTCGACGACCGACGGGTGCGGGTCCGCCAGCAGCCAGCGCGCGGTCACCCAGGCGATGAGCGCGGTGATGGAGAGCATCGGCAGCGGCACGTTGATGTCGCCGAGCGTGGCGCTGCCCTGCGGGGCCAGGTAGGCCACCATCAGACAGACGATCATGGTTGACTCCGCCGCGGAGTCCCGCGTCGCGCCGAGTGCGGCGCCGAGCCGCCTGAGCCGGAGCACCAGCAGCAGGAACCCCAGCAGCAGCAGGCCCATCACCCCGCGCACCAGCGGGGTCAGCTCCAGCTCGCCGATGCGCGGCACGGCCTGCTCGGGCAGCGCCCGGCTCCACGAGCCCGCGTCGAGCCACTCGGTCGGCCAGCCCTGCACCAGCAGGCTCACCACGACGGCGACCACGACCGCGCCGCGGGTCCACTGCTTGACGGCGACGGCGACGGCGGCCACCGGGAGCAGCGCCCAGCAGAACGCGAGCAGCAACCGGACGCTGTCGGGCGGATAGACCTGGGTGGCCAGCGCCCTGGCCCACAGCACCAGCGCGAGCAGCGCGACAGCGGACCCCGCGGCGAAGGCGGTCAGCCGCACGACCACGGCCCGCACCCCGAGGTCGGCGCTGAGCACCATCGCCGACCCGGCCGCCGCGGCCGCCGCCACGGCCGTCCCGGTGACCAGCGTGTCGCCCGGCAACTGGCCGTAGCGGTAGGACCACGACAGCATGCCGACCGCGAGCAGCACGCCCACCCCGGTCGCGCCGAGCGCGTCGCGCGGCGTCCACTGCGGGCCGCTCGGCAGTACCTGGACGGCGTGGCGCAGCGCCAGCAGCGGCAGCCCGACGAACAGCATCAGGTACGCGAGGAGCGTGAACTCCTCGGCCACGGCCACCAGCAGGATCACCGGCGCCGCCAGGCCCAGCCCGGCGGCCAGCTCCCGGTTGGGGCGGCGCCGCCACCAGCGGCCGCCGAGCGCCCGCAGCAGCAGCACCGCCAGCACGATCGCGGTGAGCACGCCGAGCGCGGTCGCCCAGGAGAAGTCGTCCTCCTCCCGCACGTCGGGGAAGCCGTACGCGTCCGGCGCGAGCGTGACGCTCACCGGGTAGAGGCCGACGGTGAACTCCAGCCGTTCCGGCTCCTCCCGGTCGGGCTCGATCGAGGTCGCCCGGAGCACGGTCCACTCGCCCGGCCGCAGGGTGACCTTGCGGTAGACGACCAGCAGCGGCCGGGCCGTGGGGGCGTTGAAGTCGAGCCGCAGCAGCTCCTCGGGCCGCACCTGGCGCAGCAGGGTAACCGTGAAGCGGACCGTGGTGCGGCCGCCGGCGGTGGTGAGCAGCGGCGGCAGCCGGCCCGCCGGGGCGAGCACGGTGCCGTTGACCTTGACGGCGCCGAACCCGTCGTCGGTGAAGCGGCGCATCCCGCGCGGGAACTCGGCGCCCTGCCGGAGCGTCCCGGCCAGGCTGTCGGCGGCGTCCATCCGCAGCCGGTGCACGATCGTCACCCTCACCTGCCGCAGCCGCTCGTCCAGCCGCCCTTCGGGCACCCCGGCCAGGTCGGCGGCGCTCGCCGGGGCGACCGTCACCTCGGTGAGCGCCTCACGGTCACGCTCGACGGCCGGTCCGGCGCGGGGGGCGGACACGTCCCACGAGTCGGTCTCGGCCGGCCAGGGCGGAGAGGCAGGCGGCGGCACGGGCTGGGCCGTGACGGCGCACCAGGCGATGGCGCCCAGCGACAGGACAGCCAGCCCGAACCCGATGACAGCTCGGAGCCTTTCCACAGTCTGGATGATTCACTCGTCCGGCCGATTGTTCTCTCTGACGGGTAACGGTGTGATGACGTTGCCCCGGCCTTGACGCCTTCGGTCTTTTCCGGGGCGGAAAATCACGCCAATCTTTGAATTCCCTGCGGGCGTGTCCCGCACACCTCACTAGAGAGGTGACGGAAATCCCCACCCGTGCGTCACAGCGGCTCCGACCTGGGCATCCGTGGCCCATGGCCCGGTTTCCCCATTGTCCGGGCCGGTAAATGAGCAAAGTCACCCCGCCGTACCGGAGAATGCTTCTCCACACGGCGGGGTGACTTTCGAGTCAGAACGCTCAGGCGCGCTTGGCGCGGGCCGCGGCGCGGCCGCGCGTGGCCGCGTCGAGAATCACCTTGCGGATGCGCACCGCGTCGGGGGTGATCTCCACGCACTCGTCCTCGCGGATGAACTCCAGCGCCTGCTCCAGCGAGAGCACCCGCGGCGGGATCACCTTCTCCGTCTCCTCGGCGGTGGAGGAGCGCATGTTGGTGAGCTTCTTCTCCTTGGTGATGTTGACGTCCATGTCGTCGGCGCGGGAGTTCTCGCCGATGACCATGCCCTCGTAGACCTCGGTGCCGGGCGAGACGAACAGGGTGCCGCGCTCCTGCAGGTTGAGCATCGCGAACGCGGTGACGGGGCCGGTGCGGTCGGCCACCAGCGAGCCGCTGCCACGGGTGCGCAGCTCGCCGAACCAGGGCTCGTACGCCTCGAACACGTGGTGCACCAGGCCGGTGCCGCGCGTCTCGGTGAGGAACTCGGTGCGGAAGCCGATCAGGCCGCGCGCCGGCACCACGAACTCCATCCGGATCCAGCCGGTGCCGTGGTTGGTCATGTGCTCCATGCGGCCCTTGCGGACGGCCAGGAGCTGGGTGACGGCGCCGAGGTACTCCTCAGGGCAGTCGACGGTGAGCCGCTCCACCGGCTCGTGGACCTTGCCGTCGATCTCCCTGGTGACCACCTGCGGCTTGCCCACGGTCAGCTCGTAGCCCTCGCGGCGCATCTGCTCGACCAGGATGGCCAGCGCGAGCTCGCCGCGGCCCTGCACCTCCCACGAGTCGGGCCGCTCGGTCGGCAGCACGCGCAGCGACACGTTGCCGACCAGCTCCCGGTCGAGGCGGTCCTTCACCATGCGGGCGGTGACCTTGGCGCCCTTGACCTTGCCGACCAGCGGCGAGGTGTTGGTGCCGATCGTCATCGAGATGGCGGGCTCGTCGACGGTGATGAGCGGCAGCGGGCGCGGGTCCTCGGGGTCGGCCAGCGTCTCGCCGATCATGATCTCGGGGATGCCGGAGATCGCGATGATGTCGCCGGGGCCGGCCTCCTCGGCGGGCTTGCGCTCCAGCGCCTCGGTCATGAGCAGCTCGGTGATCCGCACCTTCTGGATGCTGCCGTCGGTGCGGCACCAGGCGACCTGCTGGCCCTTGGTCAGCCGGCCCTGGTGGATCCGGCACAGCGCGATGCGGCCGAGGTAGGACGAGGCGTCGAGGTTGGTGACGTGCGCCTGGAGCGGCGCGTTGGGGTCGTAGGTGGGCGCCGGGATGGTCGACTTGATGATGTCGAACAGCGGCTCAAGGTCCGGCGAGTCGGGCATGCCGCCGTCAGCGGGGCGCTCCAGCGAGGCGCGGCCCGCCTTCGCCGAGGCGTACACGATCGGGAAGTCGATCTGGTCGTCGGTCGCGTCGAGGTCCATGAACAGCTCGTAGACCTCGTCGACCACCTCGGCGATGCGGGAGTCGGGCCGGTCGACCTTGTTGATGCACAGGATGACGGGCATCTTGGCCGACAGCGCCTTGCGCAGCACGAACCGGGTCTGGGGCAGCGGGCCCTCGGAGGCGTCGACCAGCAGCACCACGCCGTCGACCATGGACAGGCCGCGCTCGACCTCGCCACCGAAGTCGGCGTGGCCCGGGGTGTCGATGATGTTGATGGTCATGCCGCCGTGGCGTACGGCGGTGTTCTTGGCGAGAATGGTGATGCCCTTCTCGCGCTCAAGGTCGTTGGAGTCCATGACCCGGTCGTCGACGTCCTGATTGGCGCGAAACGCCCCCGACTGCCACAGCATGGCGTCGACAAGAGTGGTCTTGCCATGGTCGACGTGCGCGATGATCGCGATGTTCCTCAGGTCGTCGCGGCTGTTCAAAGGCATGATGAGTTCTCGCTCTGTATCGATGGGGCCGGCCGCGCGAACTCGCGACCCCACAAGTTTAGTTGATCCCCCCAGATGACGCGTGCGGTGCCAGGACCTCGCTTCCCGGCACGCTGACCTCGCGAAAGTGTCACACTGTCACGTACGAGTGATCCCCTCGCCACAGATGGTGACCCCATGTCGCAGTTCTTCGACGGTGCGCCGGTGGAGGACGCCGAGCGGCTCCACCGGTTGCTCGACGGGATTCCGCTGGCGCTGGAGCTGGCCGCCGGATGCGCGCTGCCCGCGGCGCGGATCGCCGACCGGCTCGGCGGCCGGCACGGTCTGCTGCCCGCCGCCGCCGACCGGACCGCCAAGGTGCGGGCCGTGGTGGGGCTCGGCCACGAGCTGCTGGCGCCCCGGGAGCGGGTGCTGCTGCGCAGGCTGGCGGTGTTCGCCGGGGCGTTCGACGCGGAGCTGGCCGCCGCCGTGTGCGGCGACGGCGGGATCCTGCGGCGGGCCGAGGTCCCCCGGCTGCTCGACCGGCTGGTGGCCGCGCGGCTGGTGACGGGCTCGTACGCGCTGCGCGGGGTGGTCAGGGAGTACGCCGCCGAGCGGCTGCGGGAGGCGGGGGAGGACGACCGGCTGCGCGACCGTCACCTGAGGGCGGTCTGCGCGGCGTACGAGGAGTGCCACGAGGGAGTGTCGCTGACGCGGCGGCTGCCGTGGCGCGAACGGGTGCGTCACCTGCGCAGGGCGCGGGCCCTGGCGGCGGAGTGCGACGCCGCCCTGGCATGGGCGGTGCGGGCCGGAGCGGCGGTG
Organism: Nonomuraea corallina; assembly: GCF_027620315.1. Classification (GTDB taxonomy): domain Bacteria; phylum Actinomycetota; class Actinomycetes; order Streptosporangiales; family Streptosporangiaceae; genus Nonomuraea; species Nonomuraea corallina. Next base: position 15,457 of record NZ_JAPNNL010000171.1, read on the forward strand.
CCCGGGCTGCGGCTGGCCAGGGCCGCGACGGCGATGGGGGTCGCCTGCCCGCGTGAGGCGCTGGAGCGGCTGCCCGCGCTCGGGGCGCCGGAAGAGCTGGCCGACTGCGCGAACGTGCTGCTGGGCTGCGCGCGCGGGCTGGTGGAGCCCGTCGTGGCGGGGGTGGAGGGCCTGCGGGCGGACGGCTACTCGTACTGGCTCGGGGTGGGTTACAACGCGGCGGTGCGGGTCTGCTTCGCGCGGG
>NZ_JAPNNL010000172.1 GCF_027620315.1 Nonomuraea corallina
GCTCTGGAGCTGCACCGGCAGGGCGCCTGCCGGTTCGAGACGGCGCGCACCCAGCTCCTGTACGGGGCCGCGCTGCGCAGGGAGCGGCGGCCCGGCGCGGCGCGGGAGCACCTGCACGGGGCGCTGGAGACGTTCGAACGCCTGGAGGCGCGGCTGTGGAGCGAACGGGCCCGCGCCGAGCTGCGCGCCGCAGGTGAGACCGTGACCCGGCCGGGGCCGGGCGGCGGTCCCGAGCAGCAGCTGACGGCCCAGCAGTTGCGCATCGCGCGGCTGGTGGCGGAGGGCGCGACGAACCGGGAGGTGGCCGCCCAGCTCTTCCTCAGCCCGCGCACCGTCGACCATCACCTGCGCAACGTGTTCGCCAGGCTGGGCGTGCGCTCGCGGGTGGAGCTGGCGCGCAAGCTGTTCTGACACCGGCGCTGTCTCACACCGGCCCGTGCCGGCTTGTGCTGACACCGGCGATTCACGCGATGCGGGGACGGGCCGCCCGGTCCAACAATGGCGGCGTTCGCACCCCCCACAGATGGAGTCGCCGACGTGCATCCCCGTAACGCGATCGCCAGAATCGCCGTGGCCGCCGCTCTGGCCTGCGGCGCCCTCACGCTGGCCCAGCCCGCGCAGGCCGCGGGTCCGTACGAGCGCGGCCCGAACCCGACGGACTCCCTCCTGGAGGCGAGCCGCGGCCCGTTCAGCACCTCCGAGCAGTCGGTGTCCTCCTTGGTGAGCGGGTTCGGCGGCGGCCGCGTCTACTACCCGAACGACACCAGCCAGGGCACGTTCGGCGCGATCGCCATCTCGCCCGGTTACACCGCCTCCTGGTCCACCCTGTCGTGGCTCGGCCCGCGGATCGCCTCGCACGGATTCGTGGTCATCGGCATCGAGACGAACACCCGCTACGACCAGCCGGACAGCCGTGGCCGCCAGCTCCTGGCCGCGCTCGACTGGCTGGTGGAGGACAGCCCGTCCGCCGTGCGCGGCCGCATCGACCCGTCGCGGCTGGCGGTGGCGGGCCACTCGATGGGCGGCGGCGGCAGCCTCGAAGCCGCCGACGACCGGCCCAGCCTGCAGGCCGCCGTCCCGCTCGCCCCGTGGAACCTGACCAAGAACTGGTCCGGCATCCGCGTCCCCACGATGATCATCGGTGGTGAGACCGACTCGATCGCCCCGGTCGGCACCCACTCCCAGCCGTTCTACGAGAGCATCCCGGCCTCGTCGGAGAAGGCGTACCTGGAGCTGAACGGCGCCAGCCACTTCTTCCCGCAGACCACGAACACCACGATGGCCAAGTCCATGGTGTCCTGGCTGAAGCGGTTCGTGGACGACGACCTCCGCTATGAGCCCTTCCTCTGCCCGGCCCCCCGGAGCAGCGCGATCGAGGAGTACCGCGACACCTGCCCGCACAGCTGACCCCCGCGTCTCCGGCGGCCTCCCTCCCTCGCGGCGGGAGGCCGCTACTCGCCCGCGTACAACCGCCCCAGGTCGACCAGCTCGACGTCCTTCCTGCCACGCACGGCGTCGAGCAGGCCGTCGGTGAAGCCGGACCGGGCGAACAGCAGGAGCCTGGGCGGTGCGTCGACCCTGTCGTCCGGCAGCAGCGCGCGCAGGTGTTCCAGTCGCTGGAGCGCCGGCACGTCCACGGGCGCCTGAGTGCCCTTGGCCTCGCCGATGGCGACGATCCGGGCGACGGCGAACGGGTCGCGGGCGGTGACCACGACGTCGATCTCGTGCCCATGGCGATGCTGTCTGCAGGGAAGCTCAGTGGCGCGGACGGTCGAAGCGGTGCCGCCGAGTGTCTCCGGCGAGGCGTGGCGCAAGCACCACTGCCGCGCCAGTTCCTCGAAGTGCGGGCCGTAGATCTTCGCGTTGACGGTGTCCGCGTTCGTCCGCCAGACTCGCTCGGCCTGGCCGATCACCAGCTCGGGCTCGTGCCGCTGAGTGATCAGCTGGTGCAGCCGGACGACCGGCTCGGCGATGCGGAACACGCTGCGTTTGTCCCGCAGAGCATCGTCGGCCTGCTCGACCAGCCCGATATCAGTCAGCCCGGTGAGCAGATGGGCGATGGCCGGCGCCGGGCGGCCGAGTGCGGCGGCGATCTCCGAACGACGGTGGCCTCCGGCACTGATGGCGGTCAGGGTGGCCGCGTACGACGTCGGATCGGAGATGGACGGCTCCTCTCTGAGGAGCAATCCTCCTTCACGGAACATGGCGGACGCGGGATTCAGCAGCCGGCGCGCCACCCACCGGTCGAATCCCGCAGGATCGTCGGGCCCCGACCCGCCGCACATCTCCAGGTACGCGGGAGTGCCTCCGACGAGAGCATGCACCCGGAACGCCAGCTCCGGATCGTGGTCCAGCCCCCAGAAGGAGGAAGCCTCGCGGTATCCGAAGGGCCGCACCACCAGTTCGAGCACGGCCCGCCCGCGCAGCGGAGCGCCCCCGCCGAGCAACTGTGCCATCGTGGTGAGCGCGCTGCCGCACAGGATCAGTCGCGTGCGCGTGTGCTCCTTGGCATGGCTGAGCGGGCTCAGTGCCTGCTGAAGGTACGAGGGCAGCGCGGGCGTCGTGGAGACCAGATAGGGAAACTCGTCGACGATCACGGGCACGGCCCGTTCCTCTCCAAGGCGCAGCAGCTCGGCGAGCGCCTGACGCCAGTCGGAGAAGACGACGGGTTGCCGGAGCCCGCGGTAGGCCGCGTAGGCGGCGCCGAGGTCGGCGAGGTTCTGCGCCTCGGTCTGCTGGGTGGCGGCGAACAGCAGGCCACCGGTCTCGCGTGCCAGCAGCTCCAGCATGAGCGTCTTACCCTGCCGCCTGCGCCCGTAGACCAGCCCCAGCGTTGCCCCCGGGGTTGGAGACGTGGCGAACTCTGCCAGTTCCTCCCATTCGGACTCTCGCCCGAACAGGCGCTCCGGCTTACTGATGCTCATCAAGTTATTATAGCTACAACTATTATAGTTCCAGCACTCATTTGTTTAGCGCCTCGGCCGGGGCGGGCCGGTCGGCGGCCGGGGCGGGCGAGCGGAGGACGGTCACCGCGACCACCAGCGCCGACAGCAGCAGGGCCGCGGCGATGCCGAACGCCAGCCGGTAGCCGCCCGTGAGCGCCGCCGCGTCCGTCACGCCCCGGACCAGCAGGTCTCCGGTACGGGACGCCGCCATCGTGGACAGCACGGCCACGCCCAGCGCCATGCCGATCTGCTGGGTGGTGTTGAACAGGCCCGAGACGAGCCCCGCGTCGTCGGGCCTGGCCGCGGACATGCCCAGCGTGGCCAGGGCGGGCAGCACCAGCCCGCCTCCGGCGATCAGCAGCATGACCGGCAGCAGGTCGGTGACGTACGACGCCTGGACCGGCACCCGGGTGAGCCAGCCCATCGCGGCCATCAGCAGGACCAGGCCGGCGACGAGCACGGCCCGCGCCCCGAACCGGGCGTTGAGCCGGGCGGACAGGAACAGCGAGATCCCGCCGATGGCGACCGCCGCCGGCAGCATGGCCAGGCCGGTCTCCAGCGCGCTGTAGCCCAGCACCTTCTGCATGTAGAGCGCGACGAGGATCTGGAAGGCGAACATCGCCGACAGGCCGAGCATCTGGGCCAGGTTGGCGCCGGACACGTTGCGGGAGCGCAGGACGCGCAGCGGCATGAGCGGGGTGCGGGCCGTGGCCTGCCGGGCGAAGAAGCCGGCCAGCAGGGCCAGCGACAGCGCGCCCAGGCCCAGCGTGTGGGCCGCCGCCCAGCCGTACTCCTCGACCTTGACGACGGTGTAGATGCCCAGCATCAGGCCGCCGGTGACCAGCGCGGCGCCGAGCGCGTCGGCGCCCGCCGCGAGCCCGGTGCCGCGGTCGGCGGGCAGCACGCGGACGGCCAGGGCGACGCTGACCAGCCCGATCGGGAGGTTGATGAAGAAGATCCAGTGCCAGGAGAGCGCGTCGGTGAGGACGCCGCCGAGCACCTGGCCGAGTGAGGCGCCGACGGCGCCGGTGAAGCTGAACACGCCGATCGCCCTGGCCCGCTCGCCCGGCTCGGTGAACAGCGTCACCAGGATGCCGAGGACCACGGCCGAGGCCATCGCGCTGCCCACGCCCTGCAGGAAGCGGGCGGCGATCAGCATGGCGGGCGTGGCGGACAGTCCGGCGAGGAGCGAGGCGAGGGTGAAGAGCGCGTTGCCGGCCAGGAACATGGTCCGCCGGCCGATCAGGTCGCCCAGCCGCCCGGCGAGGAGCAGTAAGCCGCCGAAGGGGAGCAGGTAGGCGTTGACGGTCCAGCTCAGCGCGGCGGGCGTGAAGCCGAGGTCGTGCTGGATGGCCGGCATCGCGACGGTGACGATGCTGCCGTCGAGGATGGTCATCAGGCTCGCCGCGGACAGGACGATCAGGGCGAGCGTGCGTGATGGGGTGGGCGACATGGCCCCTCCTGTTCAGATGAGGACAGGAGGGACCTTAACAGATAGTTTTGTTGTAGACGATCCTTAACGGATCTATTTCTGTGCCTGCCGGGCCCGGCGCGCCCCCGGCGCGACCTCCTCCGGGGTGGACAGATGGCCCTCGACCAGCCGCGTCATCGCCGAGAGCAGCATCTCCCGCTCCGCCTCCGGCAGGGCGGCCAGCGCGTCGCGGTGCACGCCGTCGACGATCCGCTGACTGCGCCGGGCGGCCTCGGCGCCCTTCTCGGTGACCGCGACGATGCGCGCCCGCCGGTCGGCGCTGGAGGGGCGGCGCTCCGCCAGGCCGGCCTTCTCCAGGGCGTCCACGGTGACCACCATGGTCGTCTTGTCCATGTCGCCGAGCTCGGCGAGCTGGATCTGCGTGCGCTCCTCCTCCAGGGCGTGGACGAGCACGCAGTGCATGCGCGGGGTCAGGCCGATCTCGGCCAGGGCGGCCGCCATCTTCGTGCGCAGCACGTGACTGCTGTGGTCGAGCAGGTACGACAGGTCGGGCTCGGAACGGCCTGGCGCCATGGCGGTCATGCCGTCAAGCCTACTCAATCGTCCCGATCCGGATTATCCGCTGAGCAAGAGAGGCCCGCGCGTCCCCCGCACGGGCCTCTCTCCGGTCTCGGCTACTTGGCGTTGGCCTTGAGGTAGTCGCTGTTCATCCGGGCGATCGTGTCCAGCGGGATGCCCTTCGGGCAGACGGCCGTGCACTCACCGGTGTTCGTGCAGCCGCCGAAGCCCTCGGCGTCCATCTGGTCCACCATGGCCTTGGCCCGGGTCAGGCGCTCGGGCTGGCCCTGCGGGAGCAGGCTCAGGTGAGTGATCTTCGCGGCGGTGAAGAGCGACGCCGACCCGTTGGGGCAGGCCGCGACGCACGCGCCGCAGCCGATGCAGGTGGCGGCGTCGAAGGCGGCGTCGGCGTCCTCCTTGCGGACGGGCACGCTGTGCGCGTCCGGGGCGGAGCCGGCGGGGACGGAGACGAACCCGCCCGCCTGGATGATGCGGTCGAAGGCGCTCCGGTCGACGACCAGGTCCTTGATCACCGGGAACGGCGCGGCCCGCCACGGCTCGATGGTGATGGTGGCGCCGTCCTCGAAGTGGCGCATGTGCAGCTGGCAGGTGGTGGTGGCCACCTGCTCGCCGTGCGCGACGCCGTTGATGACCATGCCGCACATGCCGCAGATGCCCTCACGGCAGTCGTGGTCGAAGGCGATCGGGTCGTCGCCTTCGAGGATGAGCCGCTCGTTCAGCACATCCAGCATCTCCAGGAAGGACATATCGGGCGAGACATCCTCCACCCGGTACGTCACCATGCGTCCGCGGTCCTTGCGGCCGCTCTGACGCCAGACCTTCAGGGTGAGGTTCACTTGTAGCTCCGCTGGCTCATCTTGACGTACTCGTACTCGAGCTGCTCCTTGTGCAGCGCCGGCGGGCCGTCGGGCGAGTACTCCCACGCCGAGACATGGGCGAAGTTGTCGTCGTCGCGCAGCGCCTCGCCGTCGGAGTCCTGCGACTCGGCCCGGAAGTGGCCGCCGCACGACTCGGTGCGCACCAGGGCGTCCAGGCACATGAGCTCGGCCAGGTCGAAGAAGTCGGCCACCCGGCCGGCCTTCTCCAGCACCTGGTTCAGCTCCTCCGCGGTGCCGGTGACCTTGACGTTCTCCCAGAACTCCTGACGCAGCTCGGGGATGCGCTCCAGGGCCTTGCGCAGCGACTCCTCGGTGCGCTCCATGCCGCAGTAGTCCCACATGAGCTTGCCCAGCTCGCGGTGGAAGGAGTCGGGGGTGCGGGTGCCGTTGACCGACATCAGCCGGTCGATCTTGGTACGGACCTTCAGCTCGGCCGACGCGACGGCCTCCTCGTCGACGTCCCCGAACGGCCCGTCGGCCAGGTAGTCGCCGATCGTGGTGGGCAGCACGAAGTAGCCGTCGGCCAGGCCCTGCATCAGCGCGGACGCGCCGAGCCGGTTGGCGCCGTGGTCGGAGAAGTTGGCCTCGCCGATCACGAACAGGCCCGGGATCGTCGACTGCAGGTCGTAGTCCACCCACAGGCCGCCCATCGTGTAGTGCACGGCCGGGTAGATGCGCATCGGCACCTCGTACGGGTTCTCGCCCGTGATGCGCTCGTACATCTCGAACAGGTTGCCGTACTTCTTCTCCACCGCGTCGCGGCCGAGCCGCTGGATGGCGTCGCGGAAGTCGAGGTAGACGCCCAGGCCGCCGGGTCCGACGCCGCGGCCCTCGTCACAGACGTTCTTGGCGGCGCGGGAGGCGATGTCACGCGGGACCAGGTTGCCGAAGGCGGGGTAGATCCGCTCCAGGTAGTAGTCGCGCTCGGCGTCCGGGATGTCGCCGGGGGCGCGGGTGTCGTTCTTGCGCAGCGGCACCCACACCCGGCCGTCGTTGCGCAGCGACTCCGACATGAGCGTGAGCTTCGACTGGTGGTCGCCGGAGACCGGGATGCAGGTCGGGTGGATCTGCGTGTAGCAGGGGTTGGCGAAGTACGCGCCGCGCTCGTGCGCCCGCCAGATGGCGGTGGTGTTGCAGCCCTTGGCGTTCGTGGACAGGAAGAACACGTTGCCGTAGCCGCCGGTGGCGAGGACCACGGCGTCGGCGACGTGGCGCTCGATCTCGCCGGTCACCATGTCGCGCACGATGACGCCGCGCGCCCGGCCCTCGGAGACGATCAGGTCGAGCATCTCGTGCCGGGTGAACATCTCCACGGTCCCGGCCGCGATCTGCCGCTCCAGCGCCTGGTAGGCGCCGAGCAGGAGCTGCTGGCCCGTCTGGCCGCGGGCGTAGAAGGTCCGCGACACCTGGGCGCCGCCGAACGAGCGGGTGTCGAGCAGGCCGCCGTACTCGCGGGCGAACGGCACGCCCTGGGCCACGGCCTGGTCGATGATGTTCACCGAGACCTCGGCCAGCCGGTAGACGTTCGACTCGCGGGCGCGGAAGTCGCCGCCCTTCACCGTGTCGTAGAACAGGCGGTAGATGGAGTCGCCGTCGCCGCGGTAGTTCTTGGCGGCGTTGATGCCGCCCTGGGCGGCGATGGAGTGGGCGCGCCGGGGCGAGTCCTGGTAGCAGAACGACTTGACGTTGTAGCCGAGTTCGCCGAGCGTCGCTGCGGCGGAGCCGCCGGCCAGGCCGGTGCCGACCACGATGACGTCGAGCTTGCGCTTGTTGGCCGGGTTCACCAGGCGGGCGCCGAACTTGCGCTTCTCCCACCGCTCCTCGATGGGACCGGCCGGGGCCTTGGTGTCGCGGATCTCCGCGCCTTCGACGAAGTTCACTGGACCACTCCGAACGTGATGGCGAGCGGCGGCGCGAGGAAGCCGACGACCAGGGCGGCGGACACCAGCGCCGCGACCGGGCGCAGCGCCTTGTTCCTGTCGCGGTTGGCCACGCCGAGCGTCTGGAAGGCGCTCCAGATGCCGTGCCGCAGGTGCAGGCCGACCAGGGCGACCGCGACGACGTACAGGAGCGTCACGTACCACCGGGACGGGTCGAACCCGGCGATCATGCGGTCGGCCGGGGTGGAGTCGAAGCCCTTCGGGTTCACCACGCCGAAGGTCAGGTCGAGCAGGTGCCAGACCACGAAGAGGGCGATCGTGATGCCGCCGAACCGCATGATGTGCGTCGCGTACCCGTTGGCCTGCGACTTCCTCCTGGCCGCGTACTTCACCGGGCGGGCCGCGGCGGCGCGGCGGGACAGCGAGATCGCCGCCCACATGTGCAGGACCACCGAGACGACCAGGACGACCTCCAGGATGGTGAGCAGGGCCCGGTACGGCGCCATCGGCTCCAGGAGGGTGCGCAGGGCGTGCGCGTAGTCGTTGAAGGACTCGCGGCCGGCGAAGATCTTGAGGTTGCCGAGCATGTGGGTGATGAGGAAGATCACCATCACCGCGCCCGTGACGGCCATGATGGCTTTCTTGCCGTTCGACGAGGTCAGGAATCCGCCGGGACGCCTGGCTCTGAGCTTCTCGCCCTCGGGGGGGTTGACGGGCGCGGTCGCGGCGCCGCGTTCTATCGTGGCTGTCACGTTCATCGACGCTAGGTAACCTGCGATGATCCGTCCAAGTCATGAGAGGTCTGGTTTCGATAGCCAGCGGCTATGATGTCTGGTTTGTACGGGCGAGGCGCGTTCACCGGGCAGGCCGGTTGCGAGGAAAATCACATGCAGTTCCAGCAGTTGGCGTACTTCGTGACAGTGGCCGAGACCAGGCACTTCACCCACGCGGCCGAGCGGATGCGGGTCGCCCAGCCCTCGCTCAGCAAGCAGATCAAGGCGCTGGAGAACGAGCTGGGCGCGCCGCTGTTCTCCCGGGCGCGTGGCAACGTCACGCTCACCCCGGCCGGGGAGGCGCTGCTGCCGCTGGCCCGGCGGATGCTGGCCGACGCCGACACCGCCAGGCAGGAGGTCGCCGAGCTGGCCGGGCTGCGCCGGGGCAGGGTGCGGCTGGGCGCCACCCCCTCGCTGTGCGCGGGGCTCATGGCCGACGCGCTGGCCCGCTTCCATCACTCGTACCCCGGGATCGGCCTGCTGGTCGAGGAGGGCGGCTCCCGCGACCTGGTGCGGGCGCTGGCGCGCGGCCAGCTCGACCTGTCGCTGATCATCATGCCGCTGCAGCACGACGACCCGTCGCTGGTGACCGAGGAGATCCTGCGCGAGAACCTGGTCGTGGCCTCGCCCGTCGCCGAACGGCCGCGCAGGCCGTACCTGCGGATCGACGAGCTGCGGGGCAGGCCGCTGGTGATGTTCCGGTCCGGCTACGACCTGCGGGACGCGACGCTGACGGCGTGCCGGCAGGCCGGGTTCGAGCCGAGGTTCGCCGTCCAGGGTGGCGAGATGGACGCGGTGCTGCGGTTCGTGGAGGCGGGGCTGGGCGTGGCCGTGGTGCCGTCGATGGCGCTGGACGGGCGGCCGGGGCTGGCCGGCACGCCGCTGGCGCCGCCGGGACTCAGCCGGACGATCGCGCTGGCGCACCGCAAGGACGTGGAGCCGACCAGGGCCGCGCAGGCGTTCCGGGCGACCCTTCTGTCCTACGTGATCGAAGCCGGTCAGGAAGGCACCCTTCCACAAGGGGTCGAACTCATCGCAGAATGAGCGCACAGGCCCTGGATCTTCGGAAGGGTGTGCGTGACGGCGACGTTGAACGAGACGCTGACCCTGCTCCTCATCGAGGACGACGCAGGAGACGCGTTCCTCGTGGAGGAGCTGCTCAAAGAGGCCGAGGCGCCACCCCGGATCACCTGGGTGCGCACCCTCGGGGAGGCGAAGGCCAAGCTCGGCCCGAGCGTCCAGTGCGTGCTGGTCGACCTGTCGCTCCCCGACGCGAGCGGCCTGGAGGCGCTCAAGGAGGTCCTGGAGCTCGCCAGCGACGCCGCGGTGCTGGTGCTGACCGGGCTGCGCGACGTCCACGTCGGCGTCGCGGCGGTGCAGGCCGGGGCCCAGGACTACCTGGTCAAACAGGACGTCGACGCGCGCCTGCTGGCCAGGGCGATCCGCTACGCCATGGAGCGCAAGCGCGCCGACCTGGCCCAGCGCCGCCTGGTCGAGGCCGAGCTGACCGCCAAGGAGAACGCCCGCCTGGAGACCGGCCTGCTCCCCGTGCCGCTCCTGCGCACCCACGAGCTGCGCCACACCACTCGTTACCTGCCCGGCTCGCAGGGACAGCGGCTGGCCGGCGACTTCCTCGACACGGTGCAGACGCCCGACGGCTCGGTCCACGTGGTCGTCGGCGACGTGTGCGGCCACGGCCCCGACGAGGCCGCGCTCGGCGTGGCGCTGCGCATCGCCTGGCGCACGCTCGTCCTGGCCGGGCAGACCGGCGACCCGCTCCTGCGGACGCTCGACACGCTGCTGCGGGCCGAGCGCAAGTCGCCGGAGATCTTCACCACGCTCTGCGCGGTCACGATCACGCCCGACCTGTCCCACGCCCGGATGCGGGTGGTCGGCCACCCGCCCCCGGTGGTGGTCCGCGACGGCGTCGTCGGGGTGGTGCCGGGCGCGCCGTCCGGCCCTCCTCTCGGCATCTTCCCGGACGTCCGCTGGACCGAGCTGAACGTGCCGCTGGGCGAACGCTGGTCCATGATGCTCTACACCGACGGGCTGATCGAGGCCGCCGTCGGCGAAGGGCTGCTCGGCGTGGACGGGCTGCTCGGGCTGGTCCGGCAGCACGGCGTCATCGACGTCGACCGGCTCATCGGCGAGGTCGGGACCCTCACCGACGACCTGGCGGCCGTGGTCGTCAGCAGGGGCGGGACGTGAGCATCCATCCGTTGCCCCCCGCCAGGCCGCCGACCGGCATGGGCAGGGTGCCGATCGCGCGCTGGTTCGTCTTCGCCGGCGCGGCCACCGCCGTGACGTTCCTGGCCGGCGTGGTGCTCATCATGCTGATGATCACCCAGGTGCGCGAGCTGGGCCACGAGCCGGAGCTGGCCGCCCGGGTCGACCGGCTCAACATCGCGCTCGTGGTGCTGTTCGTGGTGATCCTGGCCGCGGGCGTGGCGCTGGCGTTCATCGTGCGCTTCACCGTGCTCGACCCTCTCGCCCGGCTGACCGAGCAGGTCCGCACGGTCGCGGGCGGCGACTTCGACCACCGGCTCGGGGTGGAGCGGCCCGCCGAGCTGGCGGAGCTGTCGAGCCACATCGACTCGATGCGCAGACGCATCCTGTCCGGCTGGCGCACCGCCACCGAGCAGGCCGACGAGCTGCGCCGCTCCAACGCCGAACTGGAGCAGTTCGCGTACGTGGCCAGTCACGACCTGCAGGAGCCGCTGCGCAAGGTGGCCAGCTTCACCCAGATGCTGGAGCAGCGGTACGGGGACGAGCTGGACGACCGGGCCAGGCAGTACATCCACTTCGCGGTCGACGGCGCCAAGCGCATGCAGTTGCTCATCGACGACCTGCTCGGCTTCTCCCGCGTGGGCCGGATCGGCGGCGAGCGAACGCCGATGGACAGCGGCACGGCGGTGCGGGCGGCGCTGGAGAACCTCTCATCGGCGGTCGAGGACACCGGCGCCACCGTCACCACCGGCCCGCTGCCCCGGGTCGTGGGCAGCCCGCTGCTGCTCACCCAGCTCTTCCAGAATCTGGTCGAGAACGCGATCAAGTTCCGTGGCGACGAGCCGCCGCGGGTCCGGATCGAGGCGGTCGAACGCGACGGCATGTGGGAGTTCAGCTGCGCCGACAACGGCATCGGGGTCGACCCCCGGCACGCCGACCGCATCTTCCTGATCTTCCAGCGCCTGCACCCGCGCGACGTCTACCCCGGCACCGGCATCGGCCTGGCCCTCTGCCGCAAGATCGTCGATTACCACGGCGGCCGGCTCTGGCTCGACGGCGGCTCCGGCGGGCGCGGCGCCACCTTCCGCTGGACCCTGCCCGCGGCCGACGACGCCGCGCACTCATAAAGCCCCACATATTGGGCAACTCATAAGAGTTGCCCGTCAAATCGGTAACTTTTTCGTGACTGTGACGCGGTTCCCTTACCAGGTACGGCGCCCCTGACGGGCTACGTGACAGGAATCACAGCGTGAGCAGGAGAAAGTGAGTGACCGTCCTCACAAATCCCGATGCGCTCGTCGTAACGTATGCCACACCAACTGCGCGCCCGAGCGGCATTGCCGCCGCCGAACGCGCCTAGAAGAACGACCCGGACCCCCAGGCGTGCGGGGTCCGCGGGAGGTGGAGAGGTCCGCGATGACCCAGACGACGCCCGAAACCCCAGCGAGAAGGCAGCGGGCCCAGGTCACGGTGCGCACCCTGCGCACCGACCGGTGGTGGCTCAGCCCGCTTGTCGTGTTCCTCGGGCTCAGCTCATTTCTGATCTACGGTGTGTGGGCGATCCTCGACACGAGCAACTTCGTCGAACCGTATATCGCCCCCTTCGCCGCACCCTGTCTGACCACGCAGGACGTCTGTGAAGGCGCGCGGCTGTTCGGGTGGGCCCCCGTAGGCGACTGGTACGCGCTGCCGCCGGGGCTGTTGATCCTCGGCCTGCCCGGCGGGTTCCGGCTGACGTGCTACTACTACCGCAAGTCCTACTACCGCTCGTTCTGGCTGTCGCCGGCGGCGTGCGCGGTGCAGGAGCCGCACGGGAAGTACACCGGTGAGACGCGGTTCCCGCTGATCATCCAGAACGTGCACCGCTACTTCTTCTACTTCGCGCTCCTGATCGGCGCCATCCTCACCTACGACGCGGTGATCGCCCTGGTGCACAAGCCGCTCGGCCTCGGCAGCTGGATCCTGATGCTCAACGCCGTGCTCATCCTCGGCTACACGCTCGGCTGCCACTCCTGCCGTCACATCACCGCGGGCCGGCTCAACCACTTCTCCCGGCACCCGCTCCGCTACCGGGCCTGGACCTTCGTCTCCAAGCTCAACGCCAAGCACCAGCAGTGGGCGTGGGCCTCGATGTTCTCCGTCATGGGCGCCGACCTCTACGTCCGCCTGGTGGCCAAGGGCATCATCGCCTTCCCGTTCGCGTAAGGATCACTTCAAGTGGATAACTCGATCAACATCGAGCGTCACGAGTACGACGTCGTCGTCATCGGCGCGGGAGGCGCCGGCCTGCGTGCCGCCATCGAGGCCCGCCAGCAGGGCAAGCGCACGGCCATCGTGTGCAAGTCGCTGTTCGGCAAGGCCCACACCGTCATGGCCGAGGGCGGGGCCGCGGCCGCCATGGGCAACGTCAACCCCGACGACAACTGGATGGTGCACTTCCGCGACACCATGCGGGGCGGCAAGTTCCTCAACAACTGGCGGATGGCCGAGCTGCACGCGAAGGAGGCGCCGGACCGGGTCTGGGAGCTGGAGGCCTGGGGAGCGCTGTTCGACCGCACCAAGGATGGCAAGATCAGCCAGCGCAACTTCGGCGGCCACGAGTACCCCCGGCTGGCCCACGTCGGCGACCGCACCGGCCTGGAGATGATCCGCACCCTCCAGCAGCGCGTGGTGGCGCTCCAGCAGGAGGACTACGAGCAGCACGGCGACTACGAGGCCTACATCAAGGTCTTCCAGGAATGCACGGTGACGCGCCTGCTCAAGGACGGCGACCGGATCTCCGGGGCGTTCGGCTACTGGCGCGAGACCGGCAGCTTCGTGCTCTTCGACGCGCCCGCCGTGGTGCTGGCCACCGGCGGCATCGGCAAGTCGTACGTGGTCACCTCGAACTCCTGGGAGTACACCGGTGACGGGCACGCGCTGGCCCTGCTGGCCGGGGCGAGCCTCATCAACATGGAGTTCATCCAGTTCCACCCCACCGGGATGGTCTGGCCGCCGTCGGTGCGCGGCATCCTCGTCACCGAGTCGGTGCGCGGCGACGGCGGCGTGCTGCGCAACTCCGAGGGCGAGCGCTTCATGTTCAAGTACATCCCCGAGGTGTTCAAGGACAAGTACGCCACCACCGAGGAGGAGGCCGACCGCTGGTACACCGACCAGGCCAACAACCGCCGGCCTCCGGAGCTGCTGCCCCGTGACGAGGTCGCCAGGGCCATCAACGCCGAGGTGAAGGCCGGTCGCGGATCACCCCAGGGCGGCGTCTACCTGGACGTGTCCACCCGCCTGCCGGCCGAGGAGATCAAGCGGCGGCTGCCGTCGATGCACCACCAGTTCAAGGAGCTGGCCGACGTCGACATCACCGCCGAGCCCATGCAGGTGGGCCCGACCTGCCACTACATCATGGGCGGCGTCGAGGTCGACGCCGACACCGGCGGCGCCTCCGTGCCGGGGCTGTTCGCGGCCGGCGAGGTGTCCGGCGGCATGCACGGCTCCAACCGGCTCGGCGGCAACTCGCTGTCGGACCTGCTGGTCTTCGGCCGGCGCGCCGGCGCAGGCGCCGCGGCCTACGTGGACGCGCTCCCCGCCCGGCCCAAGGTCGACCAGGCGCAGGTCGACTCCGCCCGCGCCGAGGCCATGGCGCCGCTCGAACGCTCCGGCGAGAACCCGTACGAGGTCCACCACGAGCTCCAGCGGACCATGAACGAGCTGGTCGGCATCATCCGCAAGTCGGAGGAGATCTCCGAGGCGCTGCAGGTCGTGGAGAAGCTCAAGGAGCGGGTGCAGCTCGTCGGCGCGGGCGGCTCGCGCATCTACAACCCGGGCTGGCATCTCGCGCTCGACCTGCGCAACATGATCCTCGTGTCGGAGTGCGTGGCCAAGGCCGCGCTGCTGCGCGAGGAGAGCCGCGGCGGCCACACCCGTGACGACCACCCCGGCATGCGGCCGGAGTGGCGGCGCAAGCTGCTGGTCTGCTCCACCGAGGACGGCGGGTCCATCGTGGTCGAGGAGCAGGAGCAGCCCGCGATGCGGGACGACCTGATCAGCCTGTTCGACCGCGACGAGCTCAGCAAGTACCTCACCGACGAAGAGATGGACGAGTTCGACAGGATCGCGAAATGAGCTACAAGGCGAAGTTCAAAGTCTGGCGCGGTGAGGGCGGCGAGGGGAAGCTCGAAGACTTCACCGTCGAGGTGAACGAGGGCGAGGTCGTCCTCGACATCATCCACCGCCTCCAGGCCACCCAGGCCCCCGACCTGGCCGTGCGCTGGAACTGCAAGGCCGGCAAGTGCGGCTCCTGCTCCATGGAGATCAACGGCAAGCCACGGCTGGGCTGCATGACCCGCATGTCGACCTTCGCCGAGGACGAGACGATCACGGTCACCCCGATGCGGACCTTCCCCGTCATCAAGGACCTGGTCACCGACGTCTCGTACAACTACCAGAAGGCCAGGGAGGTGCCGTCCTTCACGCCCCCGAAGGACGTGCGGCCCGGCGAGTACCGGATGCAGCAGGTCGATGTCGAGCGGTCCCAGGAGTTCCGCAAGTGCATCGAGTGCTTCATGTGCAACAACGTCTGCCACGTGATCCGTGACCACGAGGAGAACAAGCCGGCCTTCTCCGGGCCGCGGTTCCTCATGCGGATCGCCGAGCTTGACATGCACCCGTACGACGTCGCCGAGCGCAAGGAGTCGGCCCAGGAGGACCACGGGCTCGGCTACTGCAACATCACCAAGTGCTGCACCGAGGTCTGCCCCGAGCACATCAAGATCACCGACAACGCGCTGATCCCGATGAAGGAGCGCGTGGTGGACCGCAAGTACGACCCGCTGGTGTGGCTGG
>NZ_JAPNNL010000173.1 GCF_027620315.1 Nonomuraea corallina
ACACCGCGCGACCCGGCATCGCGATCATGATCCGTCCTCACGATCTCCCTTTACTCACCCCGGAGGGCGCTCCCGGGTATCAGGTTGCCGTAGCTGCCGTAAGCGTGGTGTAAGACCTGGGTCGTACGCGCACTTCCGTCTCAAGGCGGACCCGGGAGGTGTCCGGCGTCCGTATCGTGAGGATGTGTTCGGCAAGGTGAGGGCGTGGTCGGCGCGCCGCGGGAAGGTGATGGACGCCCTGTGGGTGGCGCCCGTCGCGGTGCTGTGCCTGTTGCCGTCGGCTCCGCGCGCGTTCGACGAGCCTGCCGGGCTGACCGGCTATGTCGTTCTGACGCTGCTGCTGCTGGCGCCGCTGATGGTGTGGTGGCGGCGGCCGGTTCCGGCGTTCTGCGGGGTCGCGCTGGTGAGTTTCGGCCAGTGGGCCGCGGGTGTGGAGGTGGTGCCGGCCAACCTGGCGGTGCTGGTGGCGCTCTGGGCGGTGGCCGCGCGGTGCTCGTTCCGGTGGTCGTCGGCGGCGGTGCTGGTGACGGAGCTGGGGGTGTTCCTGGCGCTGGTGCGGTGGGACACGCCGACGCTGGGCATGTTCACGACGGGTTCGATCCTCGTGGTGACGATCTGGCTGGCAGGACTGTACGCGAGCACGCGCCGGCGTTATCTGGAGGGCCTGGAGGAGCGGGCCAGGCGGGCGGAGCTGGAGCGCGACCAGCGGGCCAGGATGGCCGCCGCGGCCGAGCGGGCGCGGATCGCCAGGGAGCTGCATGACGTGGTGGCCCACCATGTGAGTGTCATGGTGGTGCAGGCCGATGGCGCGGGTTACGCGATCGGCTCCGACGCGGAGCAGGCCCGGCTGGCGGTGCGGGCCGTCTCCCGTACCGGCAGGGAGGCGCTGGCGGAGATGCGCCGGCTGGTGGGCGTGCTCAGGGAGGACGAGGGCGCGGGCGGCCCCGACTACACGCCGCAGCCGGGGCTGGCGCAGCTGGAGGACCTGGTGCGCGGGGCCGGCGTGCCGGCGCGGCTGCGGGTCACCGGTGATCCCGGCGCGCTGCCGGAGGGCGTGCAGCTCGCGGTCTACCGCATCGTCCAGGAGGCGTTGACGAACACGCTCAGGCACGGCGGTCCGCGGGTGGGCGCCCTGGTGGAGCTGAGGTGCCGCGACTCGGAGCTGGTGGTCCGGGTGACGGACGACGGACTGGGGGCGGCCGCGCCGCCCGCGTCCGGCGGTCACGGGCTGCTGGGGATGCGGGAGCGTGCCGCCATGTACGGCGGGGAGGTCACGGCGGGGCCGCGGCCGGGTGGCGGGTTCGAGGTGCTGGCCAGGCTGCCGGTGCCGCGGGTGCGGGCGGCTTAGGGGCCTCGGGGTGGACGGGACGATCCGGGTGATGCTGGTCGACGACCAGGAGCTGTTGCGGGCGGGGTTCCGCATGGTGCTGGGCGCGCAGCCCGGCATCGAGGTGGTCGCGGAGGCGGGCGACGGGTTGCGCGCGGTGGAGTTGCTGCGGTCCGTCGAGGTGGACGTGGTGCTGATGGACGTGCGCATGCCGGGCATGGACGGGGTGGAGGCGCTCGGCCACATCCGGGGGCCGAAGGTGCTCATCCTGACGACGTTCGACCTGGACGAGTACGCGTTCGCGGCGGTCAAGGCGGGGGCTTCGGGCTTCCTGCTGAAGGACGTGCCCACGGCGGAGCTGGTGAGCGCGATCCGGTCGGTGCACGCGGGTGACGCGGTGGTGTCGCCGCGTACGCTGCGGCGGATGCTCGACCGGTTCGCCGCGCACCTGCCGTCGGATCAGCCGGCCGCGGCGGCGGAACTGACGCCGCGCGAGCGGGAGGTGCTGCTGATGGTGGCGCGGGGCCGCTCGAACGCGGAGATCGCGGCCGAGCTGGAGGTGGCGGAGGCGACGGTCAAGACGCATCTGGGGCGGGTGCTGGCCAAGCTGGGGGTGCGCGACCGGGCGCAGGTGGTGGTGTACGCGTACGAGGCAGGGCTGATCGTGCCGTCGCATCGGCTGAACGGCTGATGGGGGTCGTCCGGCGGCGCAGGTGAAGTCCCTCCTCAGGGCCCATGGATGACGAAATTTCCGGCTTTAGCGTGAGTCGCGTTCGTAAGTCCCTGACGAGGAGTGAACGTGAGCTTCACCGAGTCCCGGCGCCACGGCCCGCCGGCCGTGGTGGCCAAGGCCCTGACCAAGGTGTACGGCGACGGCGACGCCCGGGTGCACGCGCTGCGCGAGGTGGACGTGTCCTTCGCCTCCGGCGCCTTCACCGCCATCATGGGCCCGTCCGGGTCGGGCAAGTCCACGCTGATGCACTGCCTGGCCGGCCTGGACACGGCCACCTCCGGCACGGTCCACATCGGTGACGTGGAGCTGACCGGGCTCGGCGACAAGCGGCTCACGCTGCTGCGCAGGGAGCGGATCGGCTTCGTCTTCCAGGCGTTCAACCTGTTGCCGACGCTGACGGCCGAGGAGAACATCCTGCTGCCGCTGCGGATCGCCGCCCGGCGGCCGGACCCGGCCCGCTACGACCGGGTGATCGACACGGTGGGGCTGCGTGACCGGCTCCGGCACAGGCCGGCGGAGCTGTCCGGCGGCCAGCAGCAGCGGGTCGCGGTGGCCAGGGCGCTGATCAGCGAACCGCGGGTCATCTTCGCGGACGAGCCGACGGGCAACCTCGACTCGCGCAGCGGCGCGGAGGTGCTGTCGTTCCTGCGCGCGTCGGTGCGTGAGCTGGGTCAGACCATCGTCATGGTGACGCACGACCCGACGGCGGCCTCGTACGCCGACCGGGTGGTGTTCCTGCGTGACGGCCGGCTGGTGGACGAGCTGTCCGCGCCCACGCCGCAGACGGTGCTGGACACGCTGATGAAGCTGGAGGTGTGAGGTGCTGAGGGCCGCGCGTGCGGGGTTGCGGGCGCACCGGTTCCGGCTGCTGCTCACCTCGTTGTCGATCTTGCTGGGGGTGGCGTTCATCGCGGGGACGTTCGTGCTGAACGACACCATCCAGGCCGGGTTCGCCGAACGGGTCACGGCCGACGCCGGCAAGGTGGCGGTCGCCGTGCTGCCGAAGGACCCAGGAAAGCGGATCAGGCCGGAGGTGCTGGCCCGGGTACGGGAGGTGCCGGGCGTGCGCGAGGCCCAGGGCCTGGTACGGGCGAGCGCGCCACTGCTCGGCAGGGACGGCAGGGCGGTCGGCGACGTGCCGACCACGGCCGTGTCGATCATCTCCGGGGCGCTGGACCGGACCTCGATCGTCAGCGGCACCGGTCCGGGCTCCGACGACCACGCGGCGGTGCTCGACGAGAACACGGCCAGGGCCGAGGGGTTCAAGGTCGGCGACACGGTCAGGGTGCTGGACGACCGGGGGCAGGCGCACGCGTTCAAGCTGGTCGGCCTCCTGGATCCGGGAGTGGACCAGGAGCTGGCGTACACCGGAGCGGTCGGGTTCACCCCGGCGACGGCGCGGCGGATGACCGGCGTGGCGGACTTCGCCGAGATCGACGTGGCCGGGGACGACCCGGCGGCGCTCAAGCGCGCCGTGGCGGCGGCCGCGGGCGGCGGTCACCGGGTGCTGACCGGTGAGGAGCTGGCGGCCGACCTGGCCTGGCGGGCCGGGCTGGAGCTGCGCGCGCTCACGGTCGGGCTGCTCATGTTCGGCCTGGTGTCGATGTTCGTGGCGGGGCTGGTCATCTACAACACCTTCGCCATCCTCGTGGCGCAGCGCACCCGCGAGATGGCGCTGCTGCGCTGCGTCGGGGCGACCCGAGGGCAGGTGTTCGGCTCGATCCTGATCGAGTCGGCGGTGGTGGCGCTGGTGGCGTCGGTGACCGGGCTCGCGGCCGGGTACGGGCTGGGCGCGCTGACGCTCGCGGTCCTGGACGCGCTGGACGCGCCGCTGCCGACCGAGGCGGCGCTCGCCCTGTCGCCGGCGACGATCGCCGTCGGGCTGGGCGTGGGCCTGGCCGTCACGGTCGGCGCGGCGGTGCCGCCCGCCCGGACCGCCACCCGGGTGGCGCCGGTGGCCGCGCTGCGCACGCAGGTGGAGGAGCAGCCGTTCCGCACGGGCGGGCTGCGGGTGGTCCTCGCCGCGCTCTTCCTGGTGACGGGGCTCGGCACGGCGGCGGCGGGGGCGCTGGTGCTGCCGCCGGGCGAGCAGGTCTCGCTGTTCGCGGTGATGGGGGGCGGCGTGCTGACCTTCCTGGGGGTGCTGATCCTGGGTCCGGTGCTGGTCAGGCCGCTGAGCCGGGTGCTCGGCGAGGTCCCGGCGAGGCTGTTCGGGGTGCCGGGGAGGCTGGCGGTGGACAACGCGGGCCGCAACCCCGGTCGGACGGCGACCACGACGGTGGCGCTGACGATCGGGGTGACGTTGATGACGCTGATCTCCGTGGTCGCCGCGTCCAGCCGGGCGACGGTCACGGAGAAACTCGACGAGCAGTTCCCCGTCGACTACCTGCTCGTCCCCCAGGAACGGGAGAGAGGCATCCCCCGCTCGGTCGGCGAGGAGCTGAAGGACCGGCCGGAGCTGGCCGCCGTGCTGCGGGTCCGCGACACCGCCGCGACGGTGGGCGAGGTGGAGGTGCGGATCGGCACGTACGAGGGTCCGATCAGCCCGAAGCTGGTCGCCGGCGCGCTGCCCGAGCCGGTCGCCGGCCAGGTGGCGGTGGCCGAGAAGGCCGCGGCGGACCTGCGCGTGGGCGTCGGCGACACGGTACGGGTGAGCACGGCCTCCGGGGCGGCGCCGCTGACGGTGGTGGCGGTCGTGGACGACGAGTCGCCGCTGCCGACGCTCGCCGTGGCTCCGGGTCAGTTCGCCGAGCTGTTCGGTGACGTGCCCGACAGCCGGGTGCTGATCCGCATCGCCGACGGCGTGGCCCCCGAGCGGGCGCGGGCCGTCGTGGAGGCGGCCACGGCCGCGCACCCGACGGTCCAGGTGCAGAGCTCGACCGAGGTGCGCGGGGAGTTGGACGAGACGCTGGACATGCTGCTGATGATCGTCGCCGGGCTGCTCGGGCTGTCGATCCTCATCTCGCTGCTCGGCATCGCCAACACGCTCTCCCTCTCGGTGCACGAACGGACCCGCGAGTCGGCGCTGCTGCGGGCGCTCGGGCTGACCAGGGCGCAACTGCGGCGGATGCTGTCGATCGAGGCGCTGGTGCTGGGGCTCATCGGCGCGGTGGTCGGGGTGGCGCTCGGCCTCGTGTTCGGCTGGGCGGCCTCGCGGGCGATGCTGCCGGGGGCGGTCTTCGCGGTGACGCCGTGGCAGATCGGGCTGTTCGTGGCGCTGTCGGGGGTGGCGGGCGTGGTGGCCGCGATCCTGCCGGGGCGGCGGGCGGCCAGGGCGTCGATCGTGGGATCGCTGGGCACCGGCTGACAATCGGGATAAATCAGTTATCGCTGGCTAAATCCGGATATAGGTAACCCTGTCGTGGCGGGGTCTTCGTTCCGGCGTGCCCGAGGCCGGGCGTCCATGGGGGCGGCGCCCGGCCCGCGACGGCAGGACCCACCGGTCAGCGCGGGTGGCGGCCCGGCCACAGGTCGGCGACCGACTCCGGATCCAGCAGAGGACGGGCGACCACCTCGCCCGAGGACCCGTCGATGACGACGCACCCGCCCCCGATCATGTCCGGCAGCCGGGCCGGATCATCCGGCTCCGGCTCCCGCGCCCACGCCACGAACCCGTCACCGAACCCGTAGATCCCCACGGGCAGCGCCTCCTCCGCCGGCCGCACGCCGTTGAAGTACTCCTCCGCGAGCGCCCTGGCCTGGTCGAGGTTCACCGCGGCTGCCCCTTCCTGTCGAGGATGACGCAGAACACCCCGGTCACGGTGGTGTAGAGAGGATCGACCGCCATGTGACCACGCTGCGCGTCGATCCAGATGACCTCGCCCTGGTGGTTGACCGCGTTCCAGGCGTGCGACCCGCCCGCGGGCCAGCGGACCACGATCACCGCGGACGCGCCGTGCCCCGCCTCGCGCAGGCGACGGGCCAGCATCGGGTAGGCGTGCCGGCCTTGGCCGGCGTACTGGAAGCGCTGGCCCGTCCAGCGTTCCATCCGCGCGGTGCTCCCCGCCTCGCCGGTGAGCAGCGGCCGGCCGATGGCGTCGAACTCGGGCGTCCTCGGCGCGGCGGCGGCCGGCTCCCCGTGCCAGGTGGACAGCACGGCCAGCGCGCAGTCGGCGGCGTTCGAAGCGCGGAACGGGTCGTCGGCGGGGCCGCCGCCGTTGATCAGCCGCACCCAGGTCCCGCGCGGGTCGGGGAACCGGGTGCCCGGCTCCACCGCCAGCGCCAGGTCCTGCTCCACCTGCGGGTCCGGCCGGGCCAGCCCGCCCGGCATCCCGTACGACCTGCTCTCGGCCAGCGCCGGCGGCCGGTGCGGCCAGTCGAACCAGTCGTACCCGGCGACCCCTCGCCTGCTCCCCGCGTCCCTGCCGAAGTTATCCGACGGACGCCCGGCGCCTTTTTGATGCCATGGATGACCGATCTGCGCCTCTCCGACGGCGACCGGCCGCCCCGGACCAGTCAGGTCCGGCTGCTCGCCACTCGAATTGATGAGTTCGGACCGTCCGAGTTCTCCCAGGGTGCCCAGCCCGCCGGCGCCATCCACGCCCGCGCTCCCTTGCGGGCCGAACTCGGCGGCCTGGGTGTCCGGGGTCACGGGCTCACGGCCGACGCCCACGCCGTGCGGCGGGATCGTTGGCCGGTCGGGCGTGTCGGCGGGGTTCTCACCAGGCGGGGCCGACCGGCCGAGAGCCCGTGGTCCCGGGTCGCGCCGGGTCGACGAGCCGTCTGGGGTCAGATCACCCCAGCGGGTCGAGCCCACGGTGGGCGGACCGTCGTGGACCCCGCCCTCCCGTACCTCGGGACCTCGCACGGACGTGCCGGGGGGATTCGCGCCGTCCGTATGACCCGGACCCGCAGAAACCGCCCCGCCAAGAGCCGCACGAGCAGTCCCCGGAACCTCAGGCAGGGGCATAGCGACCGTGCGCGCAAGGCCCGGACCAGCATCCCCGAGGATCGGGCGTACGGACGCGGGAACCACAGGACCCGTCGACGCCGGAGCCGTAGCAGCCAGGTCTGTGGGGCCGTCGTGTTCCGGGTCGGGCGCGAGCTGATCCTCGGGCGGCCGGCCTGCGGCGGCCGGGGCCTCGAAGAGCCACGCGCCGGAGTTCCACCCGGCCGTTTCGCAGGGGTGCCGCTCCGCGAGCGGGCTCCCGGCAGGCTCCGGCGTCGGTTGGGCATGGGCAGCGGACAGTGTGGAAGGCCGGGGCACTTCGCCGCGACTCCCTCGCCCGGGATTACCGCCGACCGGCGCGTAGCCGGCCTCGCCGCCACCCGGCACACGACCGGGATCACCGCCGGCCCGCGCACGGCCCGGCCCGCCGCCGCGCGCCGCGTAGCCGGGATCACCCGGCGCGCGGCCGGGATCAGCGTCTGTCGAAGCGAGGTCGGGGTCAGGCGGGGCGAGCTGATCAAAGCCGGGCGGATCAAAGTCGGGCGGATCGACGCCGGCCGGGTCGGAGTCGAGCGGATCAAAGCCGGGCGGATCGACGCCGGCCGGGTCGGAGTCGGGCGGATCGGAGTCGGGCGGGCCCGGGGTGGTGGCGCTCTCGTAGTCGAGCCACCGCACCCCGTCGGCGACCACGGGGTTGTACTGCCCCTCGGGTAGGACCCACCGGACGCTGGATTTGCGGTCGCGGGACACGTCCTGCCTCCTGTCAGTGCTCGACGCCGATCGTAGGGGCGCGCGGCGTGACGCAGGGGCGAAAGTCAGGAAGATTCTCGGCCAGGACTAGGGGCGCTACCAGCACAAACGCCCTCATTGCCGGGCGATCGAGCCGTCGTCAGGTGACGTGGACGTTGATCGTGTGCCAGCCGGTGGCGCCGTCGGGGGCCACCGGGGTGCGCTGTTCGGTCTGGGTGCGCCCGGCCGCGTCCGTCGCCCGTACCTCGATCGTGTGGTCGCCCGGCGTGGCGTCCCAGTCGAGCGCCCACTGCCGCCAGGTGTCCGGGCCGGGCACCTGGGCGAGCCGCGCCTGCCGCCACGGGCCCCGGTCGACCCGCACCTCGACGGCGTCGACGCCGGTGTGCTGGGCCCAGGCGACGCCCGCGATCGTGGTGCGGCCGGTCTTCAGGTCAGCCTCCGCGCGGGGGACGTCGATCCGGGACTGCGTCTTGATGGGCCCCTTGGCCGCCCAGCCGCGCGGCGTCCAGTACGCCTCGTCGCGGTCGAACCTGGTCACCTTGACGTCCACCACCCATTTGGTGGCCGAGACGTACCCGTACAGGCCGGGCACCACCTGCCGCACCGGGAAGCCGTGGTCCACGGGGAGCGCCTCGCCGTTCATCCCGATGGCGAACAGCGCGTCCCTGCCGTCCAGGATGACGTCCACGGGGGTGCCGCAGGTGAAGCCGTCGCGGGAGGTGGACAGCAGCATGTCGGCCTCCGGGCGGACGCCGGCCTCGCGCAGCACGTCGGCCATCCGCACGCCGAGCCAGCGCGCGTTGCCCACGTAGGGGCCGCCGACCTCGTTGGAGACGCAGGCGAGGGTGATGTCGGCCTCGACGAGCGGACGTCTGAGCAGGTCGTCGTAGGTGATCTCGATCGGCCGGTCGACGAGGCCGTGCACGCGCAGGGTCCAGGTCCGCGGGTCCACCTGGGGGACGATGAGCGCGGTGTCGACGCGGTAGAAGTCGGCGTTCGGGGTGACGAACGGGGACAGGCCGCCGATCCTCAGGTCGGTTCCGGACGGGAGGGGCGGGGCCGGGTGCGCGGCGGGGGGCAGGGTGACGCGGACCCGGGCGGCGTCGACGACGCGGACCCCGGCGAGCGAACGGCCCAGGAAGGCGGTGGCTCCGGCGGCCACCACGCCTCCGGCGGCGCCGGTGAGCAGGCGTCTGCGGTCGAAGGCGGCCGGCACGCCCGGCGCCCGCATGACCGCGGGCCGCTCGGCGGTCCCGGCTGGTTCCTGCACCGGTGTGCCGCTCAGAGGTCCTGCCTCCTGGGGCGGAGTGGCGCGGCGCAGGAGCCAGGACAGGGCGCAGGCGCCCGCCACCACCCCGGCCAGGGTCGGCAGCGCGTCGGCGGCCGTCGCGCCGGGCCTGGTCAGCACCGCCGCCAGCCCGACCGCCCCGAAGGCGGCGAGGCCGGCCGTGCCGTAGGCAGGGCGACGCCGGGCCGCCACGCCGATGCCGGCCGCGACCAGGGCGAGCACGACGAGCACTCCCCCGACCAGGACGTTCTTGTCGTTCTCGCCGAACGTCCGGATCGCGAACTCCTTCAGCGGCGCCGGCGACAGGTCGACCACCCAGTCGCCCACGGCCAGGACCGGGAACGCCCCGGCCCGGATCAGCCCGGCGCCGAGCTGCGCGACGCCGAGCGCCACGGCGCCCGCCACGATGCCTGTCAGCGCGCCCGCCCAGGCGGGCGCGGCTTGTTCTCTCCCCACACCACCGACGCTACGCCTCGGGCGGCCGCGGGTTCTTACGCGGTGGTTACGGGGCGAGCAGCTCGCGGACGACGGAGGCCAGTGCGCGGAAGGCGCGGCCGCGGTGGCTGATGGCGTCCTTCTCGCCGGCCGTCATCTCGGCCGTGGTGCGGGTGTCGCCGTCGGGCACGAAGATCGGGTCGTAGCCGAAGCCGCCGGAGCCGCGCGGGGCGCGGATCAGCCGTCCCGGCAGGACGCCCTCGGCGACGCGCGTCTCGCCCGAGGGCAGCGCGAGCGCGGCCACGCAGGTGAAGTGGGCGGTGAGCTTGTCGTCGGGCACGTCGGAGACCTGGGCGAGCACCAGGTCGAGGTTGGCCCGGTCGTCGCCGTGCCGGCCGGACCAGCGGGCGGAGAAGACGCCGGGCATGCCGTTGAGCACGTCGACGCAGAGCCCGGAGTCGTCGGCCACCGAAGGCAGGCCGGACTGCCGGGCCACCTCGCGGGCCTTGAGCAGGGCGTTGTCCTCGAAGGTGACGCCGGTCTCGGCCACGTCGCCGATGTCGGGGAACTCCTCGAGCCCCACGATGTCGAACCCGTCGAGGATGCGCCGCAGCTCGGCGATCTTCCCGGCGTTGCGGGTGGCGAGCAGGATCCTCATGCGGACAGCGCCTCCTGCTGGATCAGCGTGAGCTCCTCGCATCCGGCGGCGGCGAGGTCGAGCAACCGGTCGAGGGCGCCGCGGTCGAACGGCGCGCCCTCGGCGGTGCCCTGCACCTCGACGAAGCGGCCGTCGCCGGTCATGACGACGTTCATGTCGGTCTCGGCGGCGACGTCCTCGACGTAGCAGAGGTCGAGCATGGGCACCGAGCCGACGACGCCCACGGAGACCGCCGACACCGAGCCGATGAGCGGGTCGCCGGGGCACATCTTGCGCTCGCGCATCCAGGCGACGGCGTCGGCCAGCGCGACGTAGGCGCCGGTGATGGCGGCGGTCCTGGTGCCGCCGTCGGCCTGGAGGACGTCGCAGTCGAGCAGGATCGAGTTCTCGCCCAGGGCCTTGTAGTCGACGCAGGCGCGCAGCGAGCGGCCGATCAGCCGGGAGATCTCGTGGGTGCGGCCACCGATCTTGCCGCGTACGGACTCGCGGTCGTTGCGGGTGTTGGTGGCGCGCGGGAGCATCGCGTACTCGCCCGTCACCCAGCCCTCGCCGCTGCCGCGCCGCCAGCGCGGCACGCTGTCCTGCACGGAGGCGGCGCACAGCACCCGCGTCTGACCGAACTCCACCAGCACGGAACCCTCCGCGTGGGAGAGCCAGTTTCTGGTGATGGTGACGGGGCGGAGCTGGTCGGGGTTTCGGCCATCCTGTCGCGACATGCGGATCAGCCTATCCCCGCCGCACGTCGGCGCGGACCGCGTCTCACGCCAGGTCGTGGACGGCGCCGCTGCGGGCCAGCTCGATCGGCCCGGTGTAGCCGCCTTTGGTGGCGTCGTCCAGGACGGCGGTCTCGGGGTTCCACGGTACGAGATGGGTGAGCACGAGGCGGCCCACCCCGGCCTTGGCGGCGTGCTCGGCCGCCTGGCGGCCGGACAGGTGGAGGCCGGCGGGCAGGTCCGGCCGGTCGAGCAGCGACGCCTCGCACAGCAGCAGGTCGGCGTCGGCGGCCAGTTTGACGAGTTCGGCGCACTCGCCGGTGTCGCCGGAGTAGGCGACGCTGCGCCCGCCGTGCTCGACGCGGAACCCGTACGCCTCCACGGGGTGGTTGACCAGGGCGGAGGTCAGGGTGAACGGCCCGACCTCGATCGTGCCGGGTGCGAGCCCGGTGAAGTCGAACGCGGTCTCCATCCCGGGCTCCTCCGGCATGCCGTAGGCGCCGGCGAGCCGGCGCGGCGCGTCGGCGGGCGCGTACACGGGGACGCGCGGGTACGGGGCGGCGGGGCCGTAGGTGCGGGCCACGTGGTAGCCGCACAGGTCGAGGCAGTGATCGGCGTGCAGGTGGGACAGGCAGATCGCGTCGACGTCGTACAGGCCGATGTGGCGCTGGAGCACTCCCAGGGATCCGCTGCCGAAGTCGAGCAGCAGCCGGAAGCCCTCGGCCTCGACGAGGTAGCAGGACGCGGGGCTGTCAGGGCCGGGAAAGCTTCCTGAGCAGCCGATGATGGTCACTTTCATGCGGGCCTCCCTTGACGGTGGTACCCCCCACAGGAGCGACTTCGACCGCGTCGATCTCCGGGCCCAGGAAGCGGCGTCCGAGCCGGGCGAAGAGTGTGGAGTCGCCCGTGGCGCGGAAGCGGTGCCGGGGGGTGGCCTCGCTGCCGGCCGCCAGGCCGCGGTCGTGCAGGACGCGGTAGACGTCCTTGGCCGTCTCGTCGGCGCTGGACACCAGCGTGACCCCGTCGCCTGCGACGTAGGAGATCGCGCCGGTGAGCAGCGGGTAGTGGGTGCAGCCGAGGATGAGCGTGTCGCACCCGGCCTCCTGGATGGGCTCCAGGTAGCCGCTGACGGCCTGGATGAGCTCCTCGCTCATCGTCTCGCCGCGCTCGACGTACTCCACGAGGCGTGGGGCGGCCACGCCGGTGAGCAGCACGTCGGGGGCGGCGGTGAAGGCGTCGTGGTAGGCCATCGACTGGATCGTGGCCCGGGTGGCGATCACGCCCACCCTGCCGTTGCGCGTGGCGCGCACGGCCCGCCGGGTGGCGGGCTGGATCACCTCGACGACCGGCAGGTCGTAGCGTTCGCGGGCGTCGCGGAGCACGGCGGCGCTGGCGCTGTTGCAGGCGATCACGAGCATCTTGACGCCGTCGCCCACGAGGTGGTCCATCACCTCGAGCGCGTAGGCGCGCACCTCGGCGATGCGCTTGGGCCCGTAGGGCTGCCGGGCCGTGTCAGCGACGTAGGTGATGGACTCGTGGGGCAGCTGATCGATGATCGCCCGGGCGACCGTCAGGCCGCCGACCCCGCTGTCGAAGATCCCAATGCTGGCGTCCGGCACTCTTCAGAGGGTAGGCGACCTGCGCTGTCCCCACTGCGTAAGAATGCTCACAGCGCGCGTGTCACCCGCGTCCCACCCGCGCCAGCTGGCGCGACTGGGCGACCAGGCGGCCCGTCGAGTCCCACACCTCGGCTTCCTCGTCGAACCATCCGTCGGCGATGAGCCGGCCGCCGGCGACCACGGTGAGCCAGCCGGGGGCGGGCAGCGCGCGCAGGTGCCAGGTGAGCTCGACGGTCGGCGCCCAGCCGCGCAGGCCGGCGGAGAACACCACGGGCGGCAGCGCGTCCACGGCCACCGCCAGCACGAACGGGTCGGGGTCCTGCGGCTCGGCCATCCGGAAGTAGGCGCGCGACTCGGGCCTGCCGGCGGGCGCGCCGGTGAGCCAGCCGATGCTCGGCGGGTCGAACCGGATCTCCACCTGGGCGTTCATGTTCATGTTCGACTCGGGCTTGGGGTCGGGCAGCTTGACGCACTCCTCCAGGGGCGGCATGGCGTGCCCGGGCGGGGCGGCGTAGACGGGACCGGCGTTCGTCAGCGTGGCGGTGGTGACGAGGGTCTCCATCTGCGCGACGTCGTCCTGGACGAGGGTGGCGCGGGTGAACGCGGCGGTCCTGCCGGTCTTGATCCGTTCGACGCGTACGGTCGCGGGCCCGGGGACGGGCGCCTTGAGGAACTGGGCGGCCGTGCTCACCGGGTGCTCGAACGGCGACTCGTCGACCACGGCGCGCAGCAGCACGGCCATCAGATAGCCGCCGTTGAGCGGGCCGCCGATCTGGTAGCCGGGGTCGAGACACACGTCGTAGGTGGTCTCGTCGACCCGGATCGCCTGCGTGGCCTCGTCGAACTTGGTCATCCGCCCCTGCCTCGATACGGAACTATATTCTAGTACGTCATACTCTACGGCATCCGGATATCAGCGACCTACCTGCCAGAATGTGACGATCTTGCGGAAAGAAGCCGGGGAACCCACAAAGCCGGGCCTGACCCGTACTTCAGTACATTGCAAGCGGGGGTCTAGCAACATCAGCTAGTTTCTGTGTGATTTAAGCGTCCACAGTGTGAGTTGAGTGATGTCTGCGAATAATCCCCCATCGGGGCAGGATCCTGACCGGACGACAGCGTACCGGTGGAATCAGGATCAGCCCGAGAACCCGCCGACGATGCCCGCGTCTCACGGCCAGCCCTACCCCCCGCAGCAGCCGTACCAGCAGCAGGCCCCCTACGGCCAGCAGCAGCACGGCCAGCCGCAGTACGGGGGACAGACCGACTCAGGTCAGCAGGCTCCTTACGGCCAGCAGGCGTCCTATGGCCAGCAGGCCCCCTACGGCGGCCAGCCCGGCTACGACCAGCAGTACGGGCAGCAACAGCACGGCCAGGCCCCGTACGGGCAGGCCCAGTACGGCCAGCAGCAGCACGCCCAGCAGGGCTACCCGCAGCAGGGCTACGACCAGCAGAACTACGGCCAGCAAGGTCAGGGCCAGCAGCCTTACGGGCAGCAGGGCTACGCCCAGCAGGGTTACGGCCAGCAGGCCCACGCCCAGCAGGGCTACCCGCAGCAGGGTTACGGCCAGCAGGAGCAGCTCGGCTGGCAGGGTCAGGGCGCGGCGGGCGGCGAGCCGCCCGGCAAGAGCCGCAAGGGGCTGGTGATCGCCATCGCGGCGGCGCTCGCCGTGGTGCTCTTCGGCGGCGGCGCCTGGGCCGTGGGCTCGTTCCTGGGCGGCGGCGGCACCCAGCCGCACGACGTGCTGCCCGCCGACTCCATCGCCTACGCCCGGCTTGACCTGGACCCGGCCGCCAACCAGAAGGTGGCCCTGTTCCAGATCGCGCAGAAGTTCTCCGAGACCAAGGACACCTTCCAGGGTGACGATCCGCGCAAGGCGTTCTTCGACTCCCTGAAAGAGAACGAGGCCGACCTGAAGGACGTCGACTTCGCCAAGGACATCGATCCGTGGCTCGGGAGCCGGATCGGGTTCGGCGCGGTGCCGAGCGGCGGCGAGGACCCCGACGTCGTGATCGCGGTCCAGGTCAAGGACGAGGAGGCCGCCAAGGCCGGCATCGCCAAGGTGATGGGCCGCGCCAAGCACGGCATCGCCTTCCGCGAGGACTACGCGATCGTGGGCCAGACGCAGGAGCAGGCCGACAAGTACGCCGCCGCGGAGTCCACCCTGGCCGACAACGCCGAGTTCAGCGCCGACCTGGGCACGCTCGGCGAGCAGGGCGTGCTGTCGTTCTGGGCGCACGCGGGCAAGCTCACCGAGCAGTCCAAGGACCTCGTGCCCGCCGAGCAGCAGCAGGCGCTCCAGCAGCTCAAGAACGCCCGGTTCACCGGCGCGCTCCGCTTCGACGCGGGGTACGTCGAACTCGCCGGCACCATGACCGGGGCCACCGGCCTCACCGGTGGCGCCGACCTGAGCCCCGCGAACCTGGCCGCGCTGCCCGGCTCGACCGCGGGCGCGTTCACGGTCTCCGGCATGGACCAGATGCTGACCAAGCAGTGGCCCGAGATCCAGAAGTCGGCGGGCGCGTCCCAGGAGTTCCAGGCCGTCCTGCAGCAGGCGCAGCAGTACGGGCTGAAGCTGCCGGACGACCTGGCGACCCTGCTGGGCCGGAACCTCACCCTCGCCGTCGACAGCGAGGGCCTCGACACCCAGCAGTTCAAGGCCGGCCTGCGGATCGCCACCGACCCCGCCAAGGCTCAGGCCATCGTGGACCGGCTGCAGCAGAGCCTGGCCGCCCAGGGCCAGCCGCTGCAGATCGCCAAGGTCGCGGGCGACGGCGTGTTCACCGTGGCGACCACCGACGAGTACGCCAAGAAGCTGGCCGCGGAGGGCACCCTCGGCGAGAGCGAGACCTTCCAGGCCGCCATCCCGGACGCGGGCGAGGCCACGTACGGCCTGTTCGTGGACCTGGACAAGGTGGAGAAGCTCTACCTGGCGGACATGCGGGGCGAGGAGAAGGCGAACGTGGAGGTGCTGCGCGCCGCCGGTCTCAGCGGCAAGGTGACCGACACGGAGATGACGTTCTCCCTGCGCCTGC
>NZ_JAPNNL010000174.1 GCF_027620315.1 Nonomuraea corallina
CCGCGGCGGGCGCCTGGGGGCGCAGCAGGGCGGCGGCCACCACCGCCGCCGCGACACAGAACGCGGCCCCGACCCACGACCCGACGTGCATGGCCGTGGTGAAGGCGGCTCCCGCCTGGTCCGCCAGGGCGGACGACTGGATCGCCACCCCGACGGACTCCCTGGCCGCCTCCGGCGCCGAGGCGGGCATCTGCCCGGTGTAGACCCCGGCCAGCACGCTGCCCAGCACGGCGATGCTCAGCGCCAGGCCGACCTGCTGCACGGTGTCGTTCATGGCGGCGCCGACGCCGGCCCGGTCCAGCGGGATGGCGTTCATCAGCGAGGTGTACGCCGACGGTCCGGCCAGCCCGCCGCCCACGCCCATGACGACCAGGGCGACGAGCAGGGACGGGTAGCCGGTGGTGGTCGCCATGACGGCGAATCCTCCGGCCATGACCAGCAGCCCGCCGCTCACCAGGGCCCGGTTGCCGACCTTCTTGCCGAGCCCGGCGCCGACCCCGTTGAAGACGGCCGCCGCCACGGCGTACGGCAGCATGGCCAGCCCGGCGACCACCTCCTCGTACCCGAGCACGAACTGCAGGTACTGGGTGAGCATGAACATCACGGCGCCGGCCCCGAAGGCCATCAGCAGGATGGACATCGACGCGCCGCTGAAGTTGCGGTCGCGGAACAGGAACAGCGGCAGCATCGGCTCCGCACGCCGCCGTTCCCAGAGCACGAAGGCGGCCAGCGCGGCCACCGAGACCGCGATGACGGCCCAGTCGAGCTCGCGCTCGATGATGACGTAGACCGCGGCCGTCAGTCCGGTGCTCGACAGCGCCACGCCGACCGGGTCGAGCCTGCGGGCCGGTCCGCGCGTCTCGGGCATCAGGACCAGGGCGGCCACGATGGCCAGCGCCGCGATCGGGATGTTCATCAGGAAGACCGAGCCCCACCAGTAGCTCTGCAACAGGAAGCCGCCGAGCGTGGGGCCGATGATCACGCTGACCATGGCGACCCCGCCCCAGACGGCCATGGCGGTGCGCCGCTCCTCGGCGTCGAAGACGGCCATCAGGATGGAGAGCGTCGACGGCATCAGGATGGCCCCGCCGACGCCCATGAGCGCGCGGGCGGCGATGAGCTGCCACGGCTCGGCGGCGAGGACGGCGGCCACCGACGCCCCGCCGAACAGGGCCAGGCCGATGATCAGGAACCGGCGTCGGCCGAACCGGTCCGACAGGCTCCCCGCCGTCAGCAGCAGCCCGGCGAAGGCCAGCACGTAGACGTCCAGGATCCACTGGACGTCGGAGGGGGTGGCCCCGAGTTCCTCGATCAGCGAGGGGATGGCCAGGTTGAGGATGGTGCCGTCCACCGACAGCACCATCAGCGAGAGGCAGAGGACGACGAGCACCCACCAGCGCCGGGGGTCTCGTACAGCGTTCGATTCCACTCGCACACTGTACGAGACAACTCGTACAGTGTGCGAGGGGTTTTAAGCTAGAGACATGACCGGCAAGCAGTTCTCCTCCGTGTGGATGCGCGAGCCCCGGCCGGCCAGGACCCCGGGCCGCAGCCGCGAGGAGATCGTGCGCGCCGCGATGGAGCTGCTCGACGCCGAAGGGCTCGACGGGCTGAGCATGCGCAAGCTCGGCGCGAAGCTCGACGCGGGCGCGACCAGCCTCTACTGGTACGTGGCCAACAAGCACGAACTGCTGGAGCTGGTCTACGACGAGATCTGGGGCGAGATGACGGTCCCGCCGCCCGAGGAGACGAAGTGGTGGCGCCAGACGGCGCGGGCCTTCGCCCTCAGCATGCGCGAGGTCATCCTGCGCCATCCCTGGTCGGCCGGGCTCATCGGGCGCACGCCCGCCCTCGGGCCCAACGCGCTGGAGGTCGCCGGCCGGCTCAGCCGGGCCTTCAAGGGCGCCGGTTTCCGCGGGCTGGAGATCGACTACGCGGCCTCCACGCTCACCGCCTTCGTATTGGGCACCACGATCCCCGAGGTGGCCTACAACGAGGCGATGGCCGAGGACCCCCTCGACGAGGAGAGCATGCGCGCGGCGGTCGAGCGGGCCTCAGCCGGCCACCCCGACCTGCTGGAACGCCTGCGCGAGAGCAAACCGGCCGACACGACCGAGGTGCGCGAGATGATGTTCGCCTTCGGGCTCGCGGCGGTGCTCGATGGCCTTGAGGCGAGGCTGACGACGTAGCAGGATCCGGAGCATGAGCGATTTCCGAGCCGCGCGCGACTTCCTGCTCCAGGCCGACCACGCCACCGCTCGCCGGGAGTTCCGGTGGCCGGAGCTGGGCGAGTTCAACTGGGCGCTCGACTGGTTCGACGCCGTGCTGGCCGCCGAGACCCCCGACCGGATCGCCCTCAAGATCACCGGCAGGGTCTCGTACACCTTCGCCGAGCTGTCCGCGCGCTCCAGCCGGGTGGCCAACTGGCTGCACGAGCAGGGCGTGCGGCGCGGCGACCGGATCCTGCTCATGCTCGGCAACCAGCCCGAGCTGTGGGAGTCGCTGCTGGCCGCGATGAAGCTGGGCGCGGTCGTCATCCCGGCCACCACGCTGCTGACCCGCAAGGACGTGGCCGAGCGGGTCGAGCGCGGCGGGGTGTCCCACGTGATCGCCAACGCCGAGGACGCGGGCAAGTTCAGCGGCGGCCCGTACACCAGGATCGCGATCGGCGACGCGTACGGCTGGCTGCCCTACCACGAGTCCACCCAGGCGTCCGAGCGGTTCACGCCCGACGGGCCCACACACGCGGGCGACACGCTGCTGCTCTACTTCACCTCCGGCACGACCTCGCAGCCCAAGCTGGTCGAGCACACCCACGCCTCCTATCCCGCGGGCCACCTGTCGACCATGTACTGGATCGGCGTCCGGCCCGGCGACGTGCACCTCAACGTGTCCTCCCCCGGCTGGGCCAAGCACGCCTGGAGCAACGTGTTCGCGCCGTGGAACGCGGGGGCGACCGTGCTCGTCCACGACTACCAGCGCTTCTCCGCCCCGGAGCTGCTGCGGGTGCTGCGCGACGAGGGCGTCGACACCTTCTGCGCGCCGCCGACCGTCTGGCGGATGCTCATCCAGGAGGACCTGACGGCCTGGCGGGTGCCGCTGCGCGAAGCCGTGGCCGCGGGTGAGCCGCTCAACCCGGAGATCATCGACCAGGTGGCCAAGGCGTGGGGCCTGACGATCAGGGACGGCTACGGGCAGACGGAGACGACCGCGCAGATCGGCAACGTGCCCGGCGAGCCGGTCAAGCCGGGCTCGATGGGACGGCCGCTGCCGGGGTACGAGATCGCGCTGCTCGATCCGGAGAGCGGGGAGCCGGGGGACGACGGGGAGATCTGCATCCCGCTGGCGGACCGCCCCCTCGGCCTCATGTCCGGATATGTCGCCGGATCTGGTGAAGCGATGCGTGACGGGTACTACCACACGGGCGACATGGCCTCCCGCGACGCCGACGGCTACATCACCTACGTCGGCAGGACCGACGACGTGTTCAAGGCCTCCGACTACCGCATCTCCCCGTTCGAGCTGGAGAGCGTGCTGCTGGAGCACCCGGCCGTGGCGGAGGCGGCGGTGGTGCCCGCGCCCGACCCCGTGCGGCTGGCCGTGCCCAAGGCGTACGTGACGCTCGCGCCTGACGCCGAGCCCGACGACGCGACCGCCCGGTCGATCTTCGAGCACTGCCGCCGCGAACTGGCCCCGTTCAAGCGGGTGCGCCGGCTGGAGTTCGCCGAGCTGCCCAAGACGATCTCGGGCAAGATCCGGCGCGTGGAGCTGCGCGAACAGAGCCCGGAGCGGGAGTTCCGCGAAGAGGATCTCTTCTCCTGATCACCTGCCAGTCTGTCAAGAGAAGCCGGTCCTGACTTACATGCTGATCGGATAAGCTCGGCGGCGTGCTGCCCACCATCGCCGACATCCTCGACCTGGAGACGGTCCGTCGCGGCAGCCCGCGCGTGGTGGCGGGCGCCGACCGGCTCGACACCAAGGTGCGCTGGGTGCACGTCGGCGAGATCGCCGACATCGCCCAGCTGCTGCGCGGCGGCGAGCTGGTGCTCACCACCGGCGTGGCGCTCCCCGACGACCCCGGCGAGCTGGCCGACTACATCGCCGCGCTGTCCTCGGTCGGGGCCTCCGGCCTGGTCGTCGAGCTGGGCCGCAGGTTCGTCCGCGAGCTGCCCGCCGCCGTGGTCAAGTCCGCCGAGGAGCACGGCCTGCCGGTCATCGTGCTCACCCGCGAGACCCCGTTCGTGCAGATCACCGAGGCCGTCCACGCCCGCATCATCGACATCCAGCTGGAGGAGCTGCGCGCCTCCGAGCAGCTCCACGAGGTGTTCACCGAGCTGTCGGTCGAGGGCGCCTCCCCCGCCGAGGTGCTGGCCCAGGTGGCCAGGCTGTCGGGCCGCCCGGTCCTGCTGGAGAACCTCGCCCACCAGGTGCTGGCCTGCGAGTCGGCCGGGCGCGACACCGGCTCGCTGCTGGCCGGCTGGGAGAGCAGGTCCCGCGCCGTCTCCCCCGCCGAGCGCACCGCGTACGACTCCGCGTCCGGCTGGCTGGTCACCACCGTCGGCGCGCGGGGGCAGGACTGGGGGCGGCTGATCCTGCTGTGCGACCGCAGGCCGTCACCGCGCGACCTGGTCCTGGCCGAGCGCGCCGCCACCACGCTCGCCCTGGGGCGGCTGCTGGAGCGCCACCAGGAGTCGCTGGAGCGCCAGGCGCACGGCACGATCATCACCGGCATCCTCACCCACGCCTACTCCGACCCCGAGGAGGCCGCGGCCCGCGCCCGCGCGGTCGGCGTGCCCCTCACCGGCCGCAAGCTGGTCAGCGTGGTGATCCGGCCGACCGACGTGACCGACCAGGCGCTCGACGGGCCGGCCGAGCTGGGCGAACTGGCCGAGTCCGCCGCCGCGGCCTGCCGCGACGCCCGGCTGCCGGCCCTGGTGGGCGCGCTCGACCAGGACCGGGTGGGCGTCCTGCTGCCGCTCCCGCCGCGCGCGCACGCCGAGCCCGCCCTCACGGCGCTCTCCGAGCGCCTGCGCGAGCTGTGGAAGCACGGGACGGCCTTCGTGCTCGCCGCCGGCTCGGTGGTGGAGTCCATCCGCGACGTACGGCGCAGCTTCCTGGAGGCGGAGCAGGTCGCCGACGTGGCGGTCCGCCAGCCGGACGGCCGGCCCTTCTACCGGCTGCCCGACCTGCGCCTGCGCGGGCTGCTCCACCTGCTGCGCGACGACGCCAGACTGCAGACCTTCGCCGAGCGCGAGCTGGGCGGGCTGCTCGCGCACGACGCCCAGCGGGGCGGCGACCTGGCCCGCATCCTGCGCATCTACCTCGACGCGGGCCGCAACAAGGCGGTGGCGGCGCAGAAGGCCCATCTGTCGAGGCCCGCCTTCTACGACCGGCTGCGCCGCCTGGAGCGCATCCTGGAGACCGACCTCGACGACGTCGAGTCCTGCCTGTCGCTGCACGTCGCGCTGCTGGCGCTGGAGTCGTTCCGGCGCGAGCACCAGCGCTAGCCCGCGATCAATCCGGATGCGCCCCAGGAGCTCGGCCTCATAGCCTCGGCCCTATGAGCGACCGCGCCTTCGTCCCCGACGACTTCGTCGTCCCCGCGCCCCCGGCCACCCCGCGGTTCCGTCTGGAACCCCTGGGTCCCCAGCACAACGCCGCCGACCACGCCGCCTGGACCAGCAGCATCGAGCACATCCGCGCGACGCCGGGCTTCCCGGACGGGAAGTGGCCTCCCGTGGACGGCATGTCCCTGGAGGCCAACCTCGCCGACCTGCGGCGCCACGCGGACGACTTCGCCCGGCGCCGCGGCTTCACCTACACCGTCCTGGACAGGGACGGCGACGTGATCGGATGCGTCTACATCTACCCCTCCACGGGCGACGCCCACGACGCCGAGGTGTCCTCCTGGGTCCGGGCCGACCGGGCCGACCTGGACGTGCCCCTGTACGAAGCCGTGACAGCCTGGCTGTCCGCGCACTGGCCCTTCAGGGCGCTCAGCTACCACCCGCGCTAGAAACCCATCGCCGCGCGCACCTCGTCGAGGGTGACCACGGCCCGTTCGCGGGCCCGCCGGTTGCCCTCCGCCAGGATCTCCCGCGCCTCGGCCTCGTCGTGCTCCTTCCTGCGCTTCCTGATCGGCCGCAGGAAGTCGTTGACCGCGTCCGTGGTCAGCCGCTTCAGCGCGGAGGCTCCCCCGTAGCCGATCTCGTCGGCGAGCTCCGCGGGCGGACGGCCGAGACAGAGGGAGGCGATCATCAGCAGGTTGGCCACCTGCGGGCGGTTCTCCTCGTCGTAGGTGATCAGGCGCTCGGAGTCGGTGCGCGCCTTGCGGATGAGCGCCGCCGTCTCGTCCTCGGTGGCCGACAGCGCGATCGCGTTGCCCCGGCTCTTGCTCATCTTGCCGCCGTCCAGGCCCTGGAGCAGCGGCCGGTCGCCGAGCATGGCCTCGGGGACGGGGAAGACGCGGCCGTAGCGCTCGTTGAAGCGCCGCGCGATCGTCCGGGTGACCTCCAGGTGCGGCAGCTGATCCTTGCCCACCGGCACCAGCGTGCCCTTGCAGAACAGGATGTCGGCCGCCTGGTGCACCGGATAGGTGAACATCAGCCCGCTGACCGCCTTCTGGCTGCTGTGCGCGATCTCGTCCTTGACCGTGGGGTTGCGGCTCAGCTCCGACACCGTCACCAGGCTCAGGAACGGCAGCAACAACTGGTTGAGCTCGGGCACGGCGCTGTGCTGGAAGATCGTGACCTTGGCCGGGTCGAGCCCCACGGCGAGGTAGTCCAGCAGCAGTTCGGTGATGTTGCGCTGGATCTCGCCCGGCAGGTCCCGGTCGGTGATCACCTGGTAGTCGGCGACCAGCACATAGGTCGGGTACCGGTCCTGCAGCCGGACGCGGTTGGCCAGGGAGCCGAAGTAGTGGCCGATATGGAGCGGCCCGGTGGGGCGGTCTCCGGTGAGCACGGTGTGTGCCATGGTCTCTCCTCGGGAGAATCGGTCGATGCCGTCCGGAGGGATCCCCGCGCCCGGGGCCGCCCTGAGGACGGCCCTGTCGCATGCGAGGTCAGCGGCCGTCTCGCGGCCACCACCACATGCCGATGCGCTTCACCCGTCCATTCTAGGCGAGGGTCGACTCACCAGTCGGGGCGTATGTCAATCTCGTAACCTCTGCAGGCGTTTGGCGCGTTCTCCTGACCGAAGCACCTTGATCAGTCAGGATGGGGCGGTCCCGTTCCGCCCTCATGGAGTTCGCATGTCTCGACGCACCCTCGTCGCCGGCCTGGCCATGGCCACGACGATCACGGGCCTCGCCGTGCCCGGCGCCGCAGCCGAGCAGGCGGCGGTGAAGTTCCCGTCATCCAAGTTCCCGCTCGGCACCCGGTCCGTCACCACCAAGACCATGACGAGCGTGGCCTCGGGCATCGACCTGTACGACGTGCGGGCCGGCTCGTCCACCGACGGCTACACCGTCACCGTGCTCATGCCGAACGGCCGC
The DNA here is from genome assembly GCF_027620315.1 of Nonomuraea corallina. Taxonomy (GTDB): domain Bacteria; phylum Actinomycetota; class Actinomycetes; order Streptosporangiales; family Streptosporangiaceae; genus Nonomuraea; species Nonomuraea corallina. The sequence goes on from NZ_JAPNNL010000174.1 coordinate 7,496, forward strand.
GACGCCGGAACCCGCGAGGCCGCCGAGGCCACGCTGGCCGCGGTCGAGGCGACCGGTGAGGTCGCCAGCATGCAGCGGCTGGTGCGCCCCCAGGTCGCCGACGCCGCCGAGCAGGAGCTGTTCATGGTCCGGGTGGGCCTGTGGTCCTTCAAGCAGCGGGCCAAGGCCGACGCGACGGCCAAGCGGCTCAAGAAGGCCGGCCTGAAGATCAAGGTCGACTACCTCGGCGACGACGGTCTCAAGACCACCGGTCCCTGGCACGCCCAGGTGCTCACCATCGACGCCCGCGCCTTCCGCGGCTCGTACGGGGCCTCGCTCGGCACCAGCGTGGCCAAGCGTGAGACGCTCTCCTCGATGGCCAGGCGGGACGGCGCGATCGCGGCCGTCAACGGCGGCTTCTTCAACATCCACACCGCCAAGGAGCTGCGCGGCGAGCCGGTCGGCGCCTCGGTCGTCGCGGGCAGGCTGCTCAGCGAGGCGGTCCCCGGCCGCTCGGCGATCGTGCTGCGCGGCCGTACCGCCAGGATCACCGAGTTGCGGACCACGATCACGGCGATCTCGCAGGACGGCGCCAAGCACCCGATCGCCGGCGTCAACCGCGCGGCCGTGCCCGGCGAGCTCGTCCTCTACACCGAGGAGTACGGCGCCAAGACCCCCGCGGCCGACGGCGCCGACGTGGTCATCGACGCCAACGGCCGGGTCGAGGCGGTCCGCGCGCCCGGCGCGGCCGTGCCGAAGGGCAAGCGGGTGCTCCACGGCGCGGGCGAGGCCGCCATGTGGCTGAACGAGCACCTCTGGCAGGGCTGGACCGTCAAGATCGACACCAAGGTGCGCGACCTGCGCAAGGGCCGGAACCTCCAGCTCACCCCTGACCTGCACGTCGTGGCGGGCGGCGTGGGGCTGGTCCGCAACGGCCGCACCCAGATCACCGCCAGGCGCGACGGCCACGACTCGCTCAACATGATCCTGCGCCGCCACCCGCGCACCCTCGCCGGCACCACCCGCGACGGGAGCCTGATCCTGGCCACGATCGACGGCCGCCGGCCGGGCGTCACCGTGGGGGCGAACTTCATCGAGGCCGCCCAGTTCATGCGCTGGCTCGGCGCCACCCAGGCGATCAACCTGGACGGCGGCGGGTCGACGGCCATGGTGGTGAAGAACAAGGTCGTCAACCAGCCGTCCGACGGCCGCGAACGCGCCGTCGGCGACGCCCTGCTCGTCCTCCCCCGCTGACCAACCGCCCAGCCGGAAAGCGGTCGCGGAAACCCCCACGGGAGACCAGACCCTGGGAGACCGGCCCCGGAAACCGGACGGGCCGCTCAGCCGTCCTCGGCGCTACTCCGTACGCCGGGGGCCTGGTTCGCCGGGGGTGCCGGCGACGTCCAGCGCGGCGTCGCCGGCGAGCGGGCTCGCAGCCTTCCCCGGGAGCCGCGTGCCGGTGTCAGGGCGCCCCGGCGTGAGCTGACGGTCGGCGCCCGGCCAGGCGGCCCGGCGCCTGGGCAGGAACACGGAGAGAATCATGCCGGCGGTCGCCGCGACCGCCGAGATGATCAGCGCGATCTCCAGCCCGCCACGCGAGGGCAGCGTGGCCGTGCCCAGCCGGACCGTCTGCGCGGCCAGCACGGCGCCGATCACCGCGCTGGCCATGGACGTGCCGATGGAGCGCATGAGCGAGTTGAAGCCGTTGGCCGCCGCCGTCTCCGAGGTCGGCACCGCGCTCATGATCGAGGCCGGCATGGCGGCGTAGCCGAGACCGGCCCCGGCCGAGACGATGGTGGCGGCCAGCACGACGTGCCACACCTCCGTCATCAGCAGCAGCGCGGTGACGTAGCCGGAGACGGCGAGCAGCGCGCCCAGGATGAGGGTCACCTTGGGCCCGTACGCGCCGGTGACGCGGGCCGAGACGGGCGAGAGCACGATCATCATGCCGCCGCCCACCGCCATGCACAGCCCGGCGTCGAACAGGCTCAGCCCGAGCCCGTAGCCGGAGCCGGCCGGCGCCTGGAGCACCTGGGGGAAGACCAGCTGGGTGCCGAACATGGCGAAGCCGAACGCGATGGAGGCCAGGTTCGTGAGCAGCACCTCGCGGCGGGTGGTCGTGCGCAGGTCGACCAGCGGATTGCCGACCCGCAGCTCCGCCCATCCCCACAGCGGCAGGATCACCGCCGCCGCGGCGAACAGGCCCAGGGTCAGCGGGCTCGTCCATCCCCAGGTGCCGCCCTTGCTGATGGGCAGCAGCAGGCAGATCAGGCCGGCCGACAGCCCGGCCACGCCGGCGAAGTCGAACCGCCCTCCCGTCCGCAGCGGCGAGTCCGGCACCAGGGCGAGGGTCAGGACCAGGCCCATCACCCCCATGCCGGCCGAGACCAGGAAGAGCACGTGCCAGTTGGCGTACTGGGCGACGACGGCGCCGAGCGGCAGCCCGATCGCGCCGCCGGCGCCCATGGTGGCGCTCATCAGCGCCATGGCGGACCCCATCCGGCTGGGCGGGAGCAGGTCGCGCATGATGCTGATGCCGAGCGGGATCACGCCGACCGCGCAGCCCTGGAGCGTACGGCCGAGCACGACGAGAGGCAGCGCGCTGGTGAGGGCGCAGATCGCCGACCCGACGACCATCAACGCGAGGCTGATCACCATCATGCGGCGCTTGCCGTACATGTCTCCCAGCCGGCCGCTCACCGGGGTGAACACCGCCGACGCCAGCAGCGTGGAGGTGATCACCCAGGACGCGTCCTCCGCAGAGGCCGACACCAGCCGCGGCAGGTCGGGGATGATGGGCACCACCAGGGTGAACATCATCGACACGACCATGCCGCTGAAGGCCAGGGCGGCGGTGACGACGCCGCTCGACTTTCCGGGAGGAAGAGGCATCGGCGCCGGACTCCATTCGGTCAAGATGTGCGGTTTGACAGGATAAGACTGCCGGATGCCGCGAAGAAGATCCCCACCCCCTGGACGAAACTGACCTCCACGTCCGGCACCTGCGCCGCCGCCTCGCCCCGCAACTGCCTGACGGCCTCCTGGATGGCGAACATCCCGTACATGCCGGTGTGCGTGTACGACAGCCCGCCGCCGTTGGTGTTCGTCGGCAGGCTGCCGCCGGGGACGGTGTGGCCGTCCGCGACGAACGCCCCCGACTCGCCCCTGCCGACGAACCCGAGATCCTCCAGCCCGTAGAGGGGCAGGTGCGCGAACGCGTCGTAGATCATCAGATGGTCGACGTCCCTGTGGCCGAGGCCGGCCGTGCGGAACGCCTCGCCGCTGGAGCGGCGGAACGCCTGGAAGGAGCCCAGGTCCTCCATCTGGGAGACCATCGCGGCCTCGGTGGCCTCGCCGGACCCCAGCAGGTAGACGGCCCGGTCACCGCGCGGCAGGTCGGCGGCGCGCTCCGCACTGGTCAGCACCAGGGCGCCGCCGCCGTCGGTGACCACACAGCACATGTCCCGGGTGAACGGGTAGGCGATCTCCGGAGCCTGCAGCACCTCGTCCACCGTGACGATGTCGCGCCGCAGCGCCCGCGGGTTCTTCACCGCCCATTCCCGCTGCGCGACGACGACCCGGGCCAGGTCCTCCCGGCCCATGCCGCGATCGTGCAGGAAGCGCAGGGCGGGGACGGTGAAGGTGGCGTACGGGGTGATGGCCCCGTACGGCGCCTCGAACTGCCCGGCGGGCGTCTCGTTCTGCCCGCCCCACTGCCGCGCGCCCACCCGGGACCGGCCGGACTCGCCGTGGGTGATGAGCACGACGTCGGCCGCGCCGGCCGCGATGGCCGCCGCCGCGTGCCGGACGTGCAGCAGGAAGCTGCAGCCGCCGACCATGGTGCCGTCCGCCCAGCGCGGGTTGATGCCCAGGTGGTGCGCCACGTCCAGGGCCAGCGGCCCGGCGGTCGCCACGCCGTCGACGTCGGCGGGGGTGAGCCCGGCGTCGCGCAGCGCGTTCAGGCCCGCCTCGGCGTGCAGCTGGAGCATCGAGGTGTTCGGCAGCGTGCCGATCTCTTCGGTCTCGGCCGCGCCGACGATCGCGATCCGGCCGCCGTGCATGCTGGTCACGCGCCTTCCTCCTCGGGCTGGAAAACCGGCAGCACGGTGCCGCCGCGCTCCTCGAACGTCACCCGGAGCCGCAGGTCCAGGGGCAGGTTCTCCGGTGCGGGCTCGACGCCCACCACGTTGGTCATGAGCCGCGGCCCCTCGTCGAGCTCCACCAGGGCGATCACCGGCGAGACGTCCTCGAAGCCCGGCATGGGCCGCCTGTTGATCACGTACGAGACGAGCCGCGCCCGGCCGGACACCCGCACCCAGCTGACGTCGGAGGAGGCGCAGTAGCGGCAGAACGGGCGCGGGTAGAAGTAGTGCCTGCCGCACGAGGCGCACCGCTGCACGCGCAGCTCACCCTTTCTGGCGGCCTCCCAGTACGGGGCCGTCTCGGGGGTCGGCCTGGGCATGAAGTTCTTGATCACACCGTCCTCCGGGTGAACGTGCCGCGGTCCAGCACGACCTTGCCGGCCACCGCGGTCTGGAAGAGCCAGGTGTCGCCCTCGTCCCACAGCGCCACCGTCAGCTCCTGCCCGGGGAACACCGGGGAGGCGAAGCGGGCCGACATGGTGCCGAACACCTCGGGGTCGGACTCGCACGCGGTGTGCAGCAGCGCCCGGCCGGTGAAGCCGAACGTGCACAGCCCGTGCAGGATCGGCCGGTCGAACCCGGCCTTCTCGGCGAGCCAGGGGTCGGAGTGCAAGGGGTTGCGGTCACCGCTCAGCCGGTAGAGCAGCGCCTGGTCGGGCCGGGTGCGGTAGCTGACGACGTGGTCCGGCTCCCGCGCGGGCCGTTCCCAGGCCGCGGCGGACCCGCGATCCCCGCCGAAACCGCCCTCGCCGCGGATGAAGGTGCCGGTGCTGGACTCGGCGAGCACCTTCCCCGACGCGGCGTCCATGATCGTCGACTCCAGGACGGCGATGGCGTTGGGCCCCTTGTCGTAGAAGGCGGCCACGCGGCTCCTGGTCACCGTGGACCCTTCGGGGGGCAGCGCGCCGTGCAAGGTGATCGACTGCTCGGCGTGCAGCACCTGGGCGATGTCGAAGTCGCCGAGTGGGGGCATCGAGCCGCCGGTGCCGCCGATCATCACGGCGAAGGTGGGCAGCACCTGCTGGGAGACGTCGTGTGAGTTCTCCGTCGTGAACGGCAGCTCGGTCAGCGGATCCTCGGCCCCCGCCCCCACTCCGAGCGCGTAGAGGATGGCGTCCGTCGACGTCCATCGACGTCCCGGGCCCTCCCACTCCTTGCCAGCCAGGTCCAAGTTCAGTGCCACGGAGGCTCCTTCCGTCAGGTCCTTCCAGCACCATAATCCGGACAAAGTTCGTCTGTAAATACTGCCGTCCGGTGGCGCACCGCCCGATTCCTGGCAGACTTGACCGCATGAAGCCCGCTTCGGTCACGGCGCGACCAGGACGACCACCGGACCCCGACATCGAGCCCCGCGTGCTCAACGCCACGCTGGAGATCTACGCGGAGGTCGGCTGGGCCGGGTTCACCATGGACGCCGTCGCGCGCCGGGCACGGGTGGGCAAGGCCGCCCTCTACCGCCGCTGGGAGAGCAGGGAGAAGCTGATCGTCGGAGCCCTGGCCTCGCTCACCACCCCCGTCATGACCGAGACCACCGGCTCGCTGCGGGAGGACCTCCTGGCGATGTGCGTCCGGACGCTGCGGGCCCAGCAGAGCCGCGACGGCCTGGTCGGGCTGCGGGCCCAGATCGAGGCCAAGTTCTATCCCGAGCTGTTCGGCCAGGCCATGGAAGACCTGGGGAAGCAGTGGCGGACCATGTACCGGCAGTTCGTGCTGCTCGCCATCGACCGGGGCGAGATCCCGCAGGGCACCTCGCCGGCCCTCGTGCTGGACGCGGTCAACGGCATCGTCGTCAACCACGTGCTGTCCACGCCGATCGACAAGATGCCCGCCCTTCTGGAGGACGCCCCCCGCTACGCCGAGCGGGTCGTCGACTTCGTGCTCTCCTCCATCGGCTACCGGCCCGCCGGCGGCGCGGGAGCGACCCTTGACACCGACGGGACCCCGACCTAGTTTCTGTGTTGCGGACACATTTCGTCCATAATTAGCCCGGCCTTATTGTCGCACACCTCCCCCATGAGTAATTTCGGACATTTAGTGTCCGAATCTGGTGTGCGTCTTTGGACGACTGCCGCTACGCGACAGGTCTGGAGGAACGAATGCCGCCTACCGCCCCCGACGTGACATCCGACAGTCCCGGTTTCTACGCACTGGCACTCCAGGATCCGCAGCGCATCGCCTTCATCGGCCCAGAGGGCGACCAGAGCACCTTCGGCGAGCTGGGCGCGCGGGTGAACCGCATCTCCCACGGCCTGCGGGCACTGGGCGTGGGCAACCACGACATGGTCGCCATCCTGGTGCGCAACGGCCGGGAGTACCTCGAACTCGCCCTGGCCACCCTCCAGATCGGCGCCTACATCGTGCCGATCAACACCCATCTCGCACCGCCCGAGGTCGCCTACATCGTCAAGGACAGCACCGCCAAAGTGCTCGTCGCCCACGCCGACCTGGCCGAGCATCTGGACGGCGAGGTCGGCGGCCTGCCGGCACACCGGTTCGCCATCGGCGGCGAGGTCGCGGACTGGCAGACCTACCCCGAACTCTGGAGCGACCAGCCCGAGGACCAGCCCGGCGACCGCGCCATGGGCGCGATCATGAACTACACCTCCGGCACCACCGGCCGCCCCAAGGGCGTACGCCGCCCGCTGTCCGGCCTCTCCCCCGAGCAGGAGGCGCCGCTCGCGGCCCGGCACTTCTCCACGCTCGGCTTCCGCCGGGAAGGCGTGCACCTCGTGTGCTCCCCGCTCTACCACGCCGCCCCCGGCGCGTTCGCGATCAACGCCCTGCACCTGGGCCACACCGTGGTCTGCCACCTCAAGTTCGACGCCGAGGCGGTGCTACGCGACATCGAGCGCTACAAGGTGACCACCAGCCACATGGTGCCCACCCACTTCCACCGGATGCTCCGCCTGCCCGAAGAGGTCCGCAGCCGCTACGACCTGTCCAGCATCGACAGCCTCATCCACGCCGCCGCGCCCTGCCCGGTCGAGGTCAAGAAGCAGATGATGGAGTGGGTCGGCCCCAAGCTCTACGAGTACCTCGCGGCCACCGAAGGCGGGATGTCCCAGGTCACGCCCGAGGAATGGCTGGCCAAACCGGGGACGGTCGGCCGGCCGCAACCGGGCACCACCCTGCGCATCGTCGACGAGAACGGCGACGAGGTGCCGGTCGGACAACCTGGAACGATCTATTTCAGCAACGCCGGCCAGGCCTTCGAGTACTACAACGACCCGGCCAAGACCGCCGCCGCCCGGCTCGACGGCCTGTCCACGGTCGGCGACTTCGGCTACCTGGACGAGGACGGCTACCTGTTCCTGCTCGACCGCAGGACGGACCTGATCATCTCCGGCGGGGTGAACATCTACCCGGCCGAGATCGAACAGTTCCTGATCACCCATCCCTCCGTCCAGGACATCGCGGTGATCGGCGTGCCCGACCCCGACTGGGGCCAGAGCGTGCTCGCCATCGTCCAGCCTTCACCGGGAGTCACACCCGGGGAGGCGCTGGCCGAGAAACTGCAGGCCTACTGCGCGGAAGGACTGGCCTCGTACAAGCGCCCTCGCCGGTTCGAGTTCCGCGACGACTTCCCGCGGACGGAAGCCGGCAAGCTCCAGCGCCGCAAACTGCGCGACGAGTACCTCGGAACCAGCTGACGCCTCGGAACGGCCTGAGTACCGGAGCGCCAACCGTTGGAACTCTCCCCGGAAGCGCTCCAGAAACGCGGAAAGGCCCCGAGCA
>NZ_JAPNNL010000175.1 GCF_027620315.1 Nonomuraea corallina
GGGGGGGCGGGGGCGTTCCCGGGTGGTGGTTACTTGCAGGAGGCGGCGGTCTGCGGGTCGAACAGCTGGATCTTGCTGTCCACGATCTGCAGCTTGGTGCCCTTGATGCTGGCGGCGCGGTTCTCGGTGAAGCCGATCTTGCCGAACGGTGAGTCGATGTCCCTCAGCCCGGCGAGCGCGTCCCTGACCGCCTTCTTGTCGGTGCTGCCCGCCGCCTTGAACGCGTGCGCCATGGACCACAGCGACGCGTAGCCGGCCGCCTCGAACACGGTGGCGGAGCGCTTCTCGCCGTGCTGCTGCCAGTAGTCCAGGAAGTGGGGGTTGTTCCCTTCGGTGCTCTGGCCGTTCCAGGCGGTCACGTACACGAAGCACTGCATGGCCTTGCCCGCCTGCTCCATGGTGGCGTCGCTCACGTCCGGCGCCATGAACACCGGGCCGTCATAGCCGATCTCGTCCAGTTGCAGATAGATCGTGCTCATCATGCCGGGCAGCGGCATGGTCACCAGCACGTCCGGGTTCGCCTGCTTGAGCTTGGTGAGCTGGGCCCGCACGTCGGTGTCGGTGCCGACGAAGGTCTCCTCGCCGACCGTCGAGATGCCCATGCCTTCCAGCACCTCCTTGCGTTTGCCGATGACGATCTTGGCCGCCTCGGAGTCGCTCTGGTACAGGTAGGCCGCGGTCTTGAGACCGGTGAACGTCTCGGCGAACTCCTTGTCGGCGGGCGGCATCACGTTCGCCATGTCCGGATAGAGGCGGAACATGTAGTCGCCCACCTCCGTGACGCCCGCCGCGGAGAGCCCGACCGCCATCGTCGGGATGCCGTTCTGCTGGAGCTGCGGGCCCGCGGCGAGGAACGACGGGGTGAGGGTGAAGCCCACGACCGCGTCGACCTGGTCCGCCGCGAGCCGCAGCACCGCCTGCACGGCCTCCTGCTTGTCCGCCTTGGTGTCGATCTCCACGAGCTCGATCTTCGATCCGCCGAGGAAGGCGGTGTCGTTGATCTCCTTGGCGGCGAGCCGCACGCCGTCGCGCTCGCTGGTGCCCACGCCCGCGATGCCGGCCGCGCCGCTCAGGTCGAGCGGGACGCCGACCTTGATGGTGGCCGGCAGGCCGCCCACCTGCGCCGAGTCGCCGCTCTCGCCCCCGCCGGAGCCGCACGCCGCCGCCAGTAGCGCCGTGCACAGAATGATGCCGAGCTTGCTCTTTCGCGGTTTACTCGTTCGCATATCAACCTCTCGGGGGTGGATGACTCAGGCGGAGTCACCTGCAACGTGACGGCGATGCGTCAGGGGTCCAGATACTGCGGAAGCCTCGTTAACGAGTCCGTTACGCTGAGCCACCGCGGTGGGGATTCACAGGCCGAGCAGGTTCTCGGCCGGACGGTTGGCGCTCGCCAGGATCTCCCCGGCCCGCGCCAGCGTCGCGTAGTCCAGGGCGAGCGGCAGCCCGCGCAGGCCGTCCTCCACCTCCGCCGCGGTGCGGCTGCCGAACAGCGCGACATCCGAGTACGGCCGGCGCACGGTCAGGGCCAGTACGAACGCGGCGAGCGAGATGCCGAGCGAGTCGGCGACGGCGCGCAGGCGCCGGGCGATCGCCACGTTCGCCGCGAACGCGTCCCCGGCGAAGAACACGTTGCCCGACGTGCCGGATCGGCCCTCGCGCCGGCTCCGGCCACGCCAGTCGTCCGGCTCGAACTCGTGGTCCTCGGCGAAGTTCTCCGACAGCAGCCCGTGCACGAACGACCCGTACGTGATGCGCAGCGCGCCCCGCGCGCCCGCGTCCGAGAGCTCGTGCAGGTAGCGATGGTCCAGCAGGCTGAAGCTGTACTCCACCGCCGTCGGGATGCCGGTCGCCAGCGCCCGCCTGCTCGCCTCCGCGCCGAAGTTGCAGAAGCCGACGTCGCGGGCGAGCCCTTCGTCCTTGAGCCGCTGCAGGTTCTCCATCTGCTGCTCCGGCGTGAGCGCGGGGTCGAACTGGTGCAGCAGGTACACATCGACGTGGTCGGTGCGCAGCCGGGTCAGCGACTCCTCCATGAACCGGCGCAGCGCGTCGTAGGAGGAGTCGCAGACCAGCGTCAGCAGGTTCGTCGGGTCGGTGTACCGCACGCCGCCCTTGGTGCACAGCCGCACCTGGTCACGCCGTCCCTGGAGGATCTCGCCGACGATCGCCTCCGAGCGGCCCGAGCCGTAGAAGTGCGCCGTGTCGTAGAACCGCACCCCCGCCCGGTAGGCGGCCTCGACCGCGCCCCGGGCGGCGTCCTCGTCCACCTGGCCGTACCCTTGAGCGATCATGGTGCCGCTCCCGAAACCGACACGGCTGATCAGCGGTCTCTCATCCGGCATGACAACGTCTCCTCGTTCCACGGAGGTCATTTCGCATCGGCGGACGCGCGGACGACGGCGTTCCCCGTCATCACCACCACGTCCCGTCCGTCGGTCACGGTCAGCGAGACCGCCGCCGTCCCGTCGCCGTCCACCGACTCCACCCGGGCGCGGGCGGTCAGCGACGCCCCCGGGAACACCTGGGCGCGGAAACGCGCCTCGTAGCGGAGCAGCGACTCGGGCCCGAACCAGTCGGTGAGCACCCGGCCCGCCATGCCCATGGTGAGCATGCCGTGGGCGAACACCGACGGGTAGCCCGCCGCCTCCACGGCGAACCGCTCGTCGGTGTGCACCGGGTTGAAGTCGCCCGACGCTCCCGCGTACTGGACGATCCGCGTCCGCGTCAGATCCCGGACGAGCACCAGCTCCCTGGTCGCGCCCGCCGTCACGGCCGTCATCCGCCGGCCACCGCGGTGGACGTGGTCACCATCACCATCGTCGCGGTGACGACCGGTTCGCCGTGCCGGTCGCGGTACTCGGTGATCCGCTCGGTGAAGGTGAGCGCGCCGCCTCTGCGCCCCTCCTTCCGCCACGTCCTGCCGGGGCGATCCACCGCGCTGAGCACGTCGCCCTCCCGGACCGGCCGGTGGTACTCGTAACGCTGCTCGGCGTGCAGGCCGAGCCCCGTCCCTTCACCCGCCGGCACGCCGGAAGGCGTCGCGCCCGACCCCATCCAGGGCTCGCCCGGTTTCGGGCGGACGGCGCTGTCCGGGTCGTAGTGGTCGGCCGCCCAGACGAACGTGGGCGGGGCGATCGCCGGAGTGCCGGTGAGCGCGCCGTGGAAGGCGGGGTGGGGATCCCCGACGGCCCGCGCGAACATCATGATGTGGCCCCCCTCGACCGGGAACCGCTCGACTGCCATGCTCGTGCCTCCTGGTTGTCGTCCGTGACCTTCCCGCCCCGCCGTTCGCCCCAGGGTTACGGGCCGGGTTCGTAACGTCGCGGGTAACGGCGACCCCGGCACGCTGGCCGCCCTCTGTCCGCGACGGCGACGCCCTCGCCGAGGAGGTCCCCGTGCCCACTCCGCCACGCCCGCGTATCGGGCTCAACCTGCCCCTGCGCCTGGCCGACGACGACCCCGGCGCCATCGCCGCCTGGCTCGGCGCCGTCGAGACGGCGCCCGTCGACGCGCTCTGGACACTGGACCAGCTCGCCGGCCGCGTCCCCACCCCGGAGCCGGTCACGCTGCTCGGCTTCGCCGCCGCGCGGACGACCCGCGTACGGCTCGGCATCGCCGTTCTCGTAGCGCCCGGGAGGGGCCCGGTCGCGGCGGCCAAGCAGCTGGCTTCGCTCGGCCACCTCGCCGGCGGCCGTCTCGTCGTCGGCGTCGGCAGCGGCGACCGGGGCCTGTGGCCGGCACTCCGGCTGGGCGAGTGGGCGGACCGGCCTGGCGCGGTCCTCGACGAGTTCCTGACGGTGGTGCACCGGCTGTGGACCGAGCCCGGCGTCACCCACGACGGCCCGATCTGGCCCTGCGCCGGCGTCACGATCACGCCGCGCCCGGCCGCCCCGCCTCCGCTGTGGGTCGGCGGCGGGTCGGTCCCGGCGCTGCGCCGGGCGCTGCGTCTCGGCTCCGGCTGGGTGGCGGCCGGGCGGCAGCCCACCGCGCGCTTCGCGGAGCTGGCCGCCCGCCTGCCCGAGGTCGCCGCGGAGGAAGGCCGCCCGCTCGGCTCCTTCAGCGTCGCCAAGCGCGTCTACCTGCTGGTCGAGCCCGACCGTGCCCGCGCCCACCGGACGATCGACGACTGGTTCACCGGCTTCTACGGGACTCCCGACCGGGGACGTGAGGCCACGGTCCACGGCGACGTGGCGACCTGCGCCGCGCAGCTCGCCGAACTGGCCCGGCTCGGCGTCACCGATCTGATCCTGCACCCGCTGGACGAGTCCCCCCGGCACGAGGCCGCCGTGCTCGGCGAGCTCCTGCCCGCGCTGGCGGCCTCGTACGGAGGTCACTGACCGGCTCCCCTCAGCGCCGCCCGGACGTGCGGGCGAAGTCCCAGCTCGCCCAGCGGTCGGCGCGCACCACGATGCCGATCCGCGCGCCGGACAGCGCCATCTCCCGGTAGTCGGGCCGCCCCGGCTCGGGGAAGTTGCGCGAGACGATCGCCTCCCCGATGCGCAGCAGCCCTTCGTCGTCCTCGACGAGCTCCGCGCGACCGGTCACCGACAGTCCCTTGAGGCTCCCGTAGTCCTCGCCCGAGTCCACCAGGCACGCCACGCGCGGGTCGTGCCGCAGGTTGCGCGCCTTCACCGACGTACGCTGCGTCCACATCACGATGTCGCCGTCGAGCACGCCGAACCACATCGTGGCCAGGTGCGGCGCCCCGTCCGGATCCAGCGTCGCGAGCTGCAGGCTCTTCCTCGACAGCAGGTAGTCCAGCCGTTCGCCCGGCTCGATCGGCAGCGGTCTGTTCCCCATGGCGGGCTCCTTTCTCCCGCGCTCACTACAACCGCCCGGCATGCCCCGGCGCGGCGGCGCGCGGGCGTAACGCGGGAGGTAATGGGGGGCCGCGTTACGTGTCAGCGATGAGCGCCCCAGCGGTGAATCCTCATCGACGAGCACTCCACTCATGCGGACAGGAGCCCTTCGACCATGATCGTGTCGGTCGACAACGAGATCCGGCTCGACCTCCCGGACGGCCCCCGGGTCGACGCCGAGATCGTGCACTTCTACAGTGACGGGCTGCGGCTGCGCGGCGTGCTGGTCACGCCCCGCGAACGGGCGGGGGCCATGCCCGCCCTCGTCGCCGGCCAGGGCTGGAGCGGCGCGGTGAACTTCCGCGTCCTGCCGCTCGCCGGGCGGCTCGCCCGGCGCGGCTACGCCGTGCTCGCCCTCGACCATCGCGGCTTCGGCGGCAGCGAGGGCGCCCGGCTCCGCTGCGACCCGTACGAGCAGGTCCGCGACGTCTCCAACGCCGCCACCTACCTCGCCGGCCGGCCCGAGATCGACGGCTCCGCGCTCGGCGTGATGGGCGCCAGCTTCGGCGGGGCCATCGCGATCGCCGCCGCGGCCGCCGACGAGCGCCTGCGCGCGTGCGTCGCCCTCGTCCCGCTCGCCGACGGGCGGCGGTGGCTGCGTGACCTGCACACTGACCTGCACGGCCCCGAGGCCTGGGCCGCCTTCCTCGACCGGATCGCCAGGGACGAGGCGGAACGGGCGCGGACCGGCGCCGGCGAGCGGGTGCCGCTCGGCACGCTCATGCCGCTGCCGCCGAGCCCGGCCGCCGACGCCGAGGCCGCGCTCATGGCCGCCACCTACCCCGAGGGCTACCCGCTGGAGAACGCCCGCCTCGCCCTCGACTTCTCACCCGAGCGCCTGGTTCCCGCGATCGCCCCCCGCGCCCTGTGCCTGATCACCACCAGCGACGACACGGTCATCCCGGCCGAGCACGCGCTGGCCCTGCACGCCCGCGCCGGCGAGCCCAAGGTGCTGCACCTGCTGCCGCACGGCGGCCACGGCGGACCCATGGGCGAGCTCGCCGACACCACCGCCGACCTGGCCGGCGCGTTCCTCGCCGAGCACCTGCCCTCCGGGACGGCGTCATGACCGCGCCCCTCGACGGCCGGGTGGCCGTGGTCACCGGCGGCGGCTCGGGGATCGGCCGCGCCACCGTCGAACGCTTCGCCGCCGACGGCGCGCGCGTCGTGCTCGCCGACCACGCCGGCTCCGCGGCCGAGGTCGCCGCCGCGATCGACCCCGCCGGCACGACGGTGGTCTTCCAGCGCGCCGACGTCCGCGACGCCGGCCAGGTGGACCGCGCGTTCCAGGTCGCGATGGACCGCTTCGGCCGCTGCGACATCGCGGTGAACAACGCCGGCGTGATCGCCGGCGGCCCCCTGCACGCCGACGACGCCGACGACCAGTTCGACCTGGTCTGGCGGGTCTGCGTCAGCGGCGTCTGGCACGGCTGCCGCTCCGCCGTGGCCCGCATGCGCGAGAACGGCGGCGGCGTCATCCTCAACACCGCCTCGGCGGCCGCGCTCTGGCCCACCCCCGCCTTCCCCGCGTACGGCCTGGCCAAGGCCGCGGTGCTGCACCTGACCCGTTCCCTGGCCGCCGCGTACGGCCGCGACGGCATCCGCGTCAACGCCGTCGTGCCCGGCCCCACCCGCACCGGCATCTTCGAGGCCGCGACCGCGGACCTCGACCTGGCCGGCCTGGAGCGGCGCTACGCCGCGTCGATGGCGCTCGGCCGCATGATCGAACCGGAGGAGACCGCGGCGGCCTTCGCCTACCTCGCCTCCGACGCGGCGCGTTCGATCACCGGGACCGCTCTGCAGATCGACGGCGGCTACCGGCCCGGCACCTGACGACCACCCGAGCAACCCCGTACCACCAGCCATCAGGAGAACCCCCATGACCTACCTGGTCACCGGAGCCACCGGATTCATCGGCTCGTACGTCGTCGACCGGCTGCTGCGCGACGGCCACCGGGTGGTCGCGCTCGACCGCCGCCCCGAGTGGGCCCGCGAGCCGGCCGCCCCCGATCCCTCCGCCCTCACCGCCGTCGAGGGCGACGTCACCGACTTCTCCCTCGTCGCGGACCTGGTGAGCGGCCACCGCGTGGACCGGGTCATCCACCTGGCCGCCGAACTGCACGACCGCTCCGCCGCCCAGCGCGGCCAGTGCATCCAGTCCAACATCGTCGGCACCTACAACGTCCTGGAAGCCGCCCGCCTGTTCGGCGTGACCCGTACCGTCCTGGCCAGCAGCGCCGCCCTGTTCAGCCCGGCCCACCACGACCCCGCCCGCCCGATCGCCGAGGACGCCCGCATCCACGGCGGCGACGTCTACGAAGGCAGCAAGATCTTCGGCGAGACCATGGGGGAGTACTACCTGCGCACCCTCGGGGTCGCCAACACCTCCATCCGCATCGGGCTGGCCTACGGCGCGGCCTGCCTCATCGGCACCGCCCGGCGGCTCATCGACGAACTGGTCACCAAGCCCCTCGCGGGTGAGCCCGGCAGGCCCGCTTACCACGCCGGCTCGATGATGAACATGGTCTACATCCACGACACCGCCGACGCGTTCGTCCGCGCCAGCCAGGGCCCGGCCCCGTCGAGCCCCGTCTACCACGTGCGCGGTGACTACCGGAGCGTCGGCGACATGGTGGAGGTCGCCCGCAAGCTCATCCCCGGCGCCGTCATCGAGCCCGGGGACTCCGACCACCGCTGGCCCATGAACTTCGACGACTCCCTCTTCCGCCGGGAGTACGGCTACGCCACCCGCTGGTCCCTGGAGGACGCGCTGGCCGACATCGTCGCGGAGAGGCGCTCGCAGGCCGCCTGACCACACGCGAAACCCCGCCCCGCCGGGAACGGCGGGGCGGGGTTTCGCACGCGGCGGCTCAGGCGTGGCCCGGCCGGACGTCGTCCCGGCGCGGGAAGCCGGTCAGCGGCTCCCGGCTCTCCAGGGCGGTGACGTCGCCGGGGTCGGCGCCGATGTAGACGGCGCGGGCGACGCGGCGCATCACCTTGCCGTTGCGGGTCTTCGGCAGGGCCGAGACCGCGTGGACGGCCTTGGGCCGGGTGGCCTTGCCCTCGCGGGCCACGATCGACTCCTCCAGCCGCGGGAGGACCTCGGCCGGGTCGGCGTCGCCGGTGAGCACCACGAAGCAGACGAGGGACTCGCCCTTGAGGTCGTCGGGGACGCCCACCGCGGCGGCCTCCACGACGGCGGGGTCGTCCACGAGCAGGGACTCGATCTCGGCCGGGCCCACGCGCTTGCCGGCCAGCATGATGGTGTCGTCGGAGCGGCCGAGGAGGAACCAGTGGCCGTCGGGGTCGACGTAGGCGAAGTCGCCCTGCTGCCAGTTGCCGGGGAAGCGGCTCCAGTAGGTCGACAGATAGCGTTCGGGACCGTCCCACAGGCCCTTGGTCATGCCGGGCCAGGGCGCGCGGACGACGAGCTCGCCCACCTGGCCGCGGACGGAGCGGCCGTCGGGGTCGAAGACGTCGGCGGCCATGCCGAGCGAGGGAGCGGAGAAGCCCGCCGGTTTGATCGGGCGGTGGACGGAGCCGCTCACGATGGAGGCGCCGCACTCGGTGCCGCCGCTCATGTTGACGATCGGGGTGCGGCCCTTGCCGACGTGGCGGAAGCACCACCACCAGGGCTCCAGGTTCCACGGCTCGCCGGTGCTGCAGATGACCCGCAGGTCGGGCAGCTCGTGGGCGTCCGGCCACCGGTCGCCGAGCCCGGCGAGGACGCGGATGAGCGTGGGGGAGACGCCGAGGGCGGTGACGCGGTGGCGCTCCACGACGGACCAGAGCCGGTCCGGGGTGGGATGGTCGGGGGTGCCCTCGTACAGGACGGCGGTGCCGCCGTTGGTGAGGGCGGCCGTCACCACGTAGGCGCCCATCACCCAGCCCATGTCGGTGACCCACATGAGGCGCTCGCCGACGTCCATGCCGAAGCCGTGCCGGGCCTCCTGCGCGAACTTGAACGGCAGCCCGGCGTGGGTGTGCAGGCAGCCCTTGGGCCGGCCGGTGCTGCCGGAGGAGTACAGCAGCACGCAGGGCGTCTCGGCGTCGAAGACGGGGGTCTCGGTCATCGGCTCGGCGGCGGCCGTCGCCTCGTCCCACCACTCGTCGCGGCCGGGCACGAGGGAGAGGTCACGGCCGAGGCGGCGGACCACCAGCACGGTGCGCAGGCCGGTGACACCGGCGGCCGCCTCGTCGGCGGTCTCCTTGAGCGGCACGAGCTTGCCGCGCCGCTCGAACCCGTCGGCCGTGACCATGAGCTTCGCCCCGGAGTCGAGCAGCCGCTCGCGGACGGGGGCCGGCCCGAAGCCGCTGAAGAACGGGGCGACGACCGCGCCGATCTTCGCCGCGGCGAGCATGACCACGGCGGCCTCCGGCACCATCGGCAGGAACAGCGCGACCACGTCGCCGACGCCGACGCCGCGCGCGGCGAACACGGCGGCGGCGCGGTCGATCAGCTCCTTCAGCTCGGCGTAGGTGAGGGTGCGCACCGCGCCGTCGTCGCCCTCCCAGACGATCGCCTCGGCGCCGCCGCGGCCCTCGTCGATCCAGCGGTCCACGGCGTAGTCGGCCCAGTTGAGCCCGCCGCCCTTGAACCAGTGCGGGAACGCGGGGCCGTCGGACAGGTCGAGGACCCGCTCGTACGGCCGACGCCAGCGCAGCCCGACGTCGTCCGCGGCGGCGGCCCAGAACCATTCGGGGTCGGCGGCGGCGCGGGCGGCGACCTCGTCGACCGAGGTGAGGCCGTGCCGGGCGGCCATCCGCCCGAGCGGGGTGCCGGGGAAGGCGGCGGGGTCCGGCTCCCAGGCGATGGGGAGCCGGTTCAGCTCGTCGACGTTCACGGGAGTCTCCGGAGGACGCGCGGGGTCATTTGAGCGCCAGCGGGTTCAGCGGGGAGCCGACCGCCCTGGTGAACGGCAGCGGCCCGGCCACGAACATGAACTCGTAGACGCCGTCGGCCGCGCAGTCGTCGGCGAGCCTCTCCAGGTCGAAGATCTCGCCGATCAGCAGTCCCGCGTTGACGAGCAGCACGATGTGCACCGGCTGGAAGATCTCGTCGGTCTCGTTGGGCCGGACCTCCATGCCCCAGGTGTCGGTGGCGACGCCGGCGATCTCGTTGCCGCAGATCCAGTGCGTGGAGTCGAGCGAGAGTCCGGGCGCGTCGCCGGCCGCGTAGTCGCCCCACGAGCCCCGCGCCCGGCACATGGCGATGTGCCCGGTACGGACGAGGACGAAGTCGCCGCGCCCGACGGTGACGCCCTGCGCCTCGGCGCACGCGGCGAGCTCGGCGCTGTCGATGCCCTGGCCGGGCTCCAGCCACGGCACCCCGCGGTGGCGGGGGATGTCGAGCAGCACGCCCCGGCCGACGACCTTCTCGGTGGTCAGCTCGATGCCGCACTTCCCGGCTCCGGTGCTGGAGACGTGCTCCTGGCCGAAGCCGTTGTACATCTTGCCGTCGTAGAACACGTGCGACAGGGCGTCCCACTGGGTGCCCGACTGCAGCGGCATGTAGACGGCGTCGTCGGCGTAGCGGAGCCGGGCCATGTGGTCCTGGGCGCCGATGGCGGCGTCGCCGCCGTCCTGCAGCATGAGGTGGATCGGGTTGACCCGGCCTCCCCAGCCGTTCTGCGGGCCGTCGCCGTCGTACGGCAGCGCGCAGGAGATCACCTTGCCCTGCCGGACGAGCGCCGACGCGGCGACGATCATCTCCGGCTCGATGTAGTTCAGCGTGCCGATCTGGTCGTCGGGGCCCCACTTGCCCCAGGTGCGGTAGCGCTCGCACAGGGCGTGGACGTCGTCCAGCGTCACCTTGCCGCGGCCGGCGCGCGCCGCGCCTTCCCCGGCGGTCGTGTCGGTGCTCACGTCAATGTCTCCCCATCGTGGCGGAACGGGACTCAGGACTGCGCGGGCAGGGTGCCCAGGCGCTGGCCGAACCAGTCGGCGATGAGCTGCCGGGCGGGGTCGGGCTCGTCCGTCTGGCAGTGCTCGGCGCCGCCTTCCGCGACGGTGAAGATCCGCAGGGTCTTGTCGGCCGAGCCGGCGGCCTCGTACGCCTTGTGCGCGTCCTCGACCGCGACCTGGCGGTCGTTCTCGCCGTGCACGATCAGCAGCGGCTGGGTGAGCTTGGGCAGCACGTCGACGAGCGTCCACTGCTTGACCCGCTCCAGCCCGGCCTCCATCGTGTCGGTGCCCATCACCCAGGGGAGCTGGAACCACGGCACCGAGACCGTCTTGGACCGGGTGGCCCAGCGCTTCTCCCAGGTGGCGCCCCAGTCCCAGATGCCGCCCCAGGCGGCGCACGCCTTGATGCGCGGCTCGAACGCGGCCGACCGCGGCGCGTAGTAGCCGCCGAGGCTGATGCCCATGACGCCGATGCGGTCGGCGTCGACGTCCGCGCGGGTCTCCAGGTAGTCGATGACGGCCCCGGTGGGGACCTCGTAGTCGGGGCGGGAGGGCACGTTCCGCAGCCGGAGCGGCTCGCCCACGCCGGGGCTGTCCATGACCAGGCAGGTGATGCCGCGGCGGACGAACTCCTCCTCGACGAAGCCGTAGAGGATCTCCTTGGTGACGTCGAAGCCGCCGTAGAAGATCACGACGGGGGCGGGCTCGGCGGTGCGGGCGGGGATGAGGTAGCCGGGCAGGACGCCGTCGGGCGAGGGGACCTCGATCCGCTCCACGTTCAGCGGCGCCAGCTCGACGGCCTTGTTGAACGCGGCGAGCGCGGCCTGGTAGCCGGCCGCCTTCTCGGGGCCGGGCGCGATCTGCCGCTCGCCGCTGGCGTGGTAGATCGAGGCGCGCAGATAGCGCAGGCCGGCGCTGCGGCGCAGGCCCCCTTGGAGGTCCCTGGCGGCCTGCTCCTCCTGCTGTCCGGCCATGCCCTCCCAGGCCTTGCCCCAGGCCTCGGCGTCGGGCTCGCCGTCGCGCAGCGGAGCGAGCCACCGATGCATCTCGCCGAGCGAGCCGCCCGCCATCAGGGCGAGGTTGAAGGCCGAGGACCACATGTAGTTGTCCGGGAAGTAGTAGAACACCTGAGGGCTCCGTTCACGTGCGGTGGGCGAAAGGCTCCGCGAGCCACCTCACCCGTCCCGCGTTACCCCCCTCGTTATGGCCGCGCGCGCCTCGGGAAAGGCGGTCCGGGTGACGCCCGGAGCACGGCGAGGAGGCACGATGGGGGCCTGACGGCGAGCCGAGCCGTCCAGATGATCATTTATAGGTATATAACGCCCAAGGAACATTAAATGCCGCGTACCTATTGACTTTGGACGTCCCGTACCACTTCATGGAATCCAACACCGCTGTTACTCGGGGATTTCGGCGGCATGGCGTGACGTTACTCTCCGGTGAACTGAGGTCTGCATGATCTTGAGTCACAAGGTCCTTCCCCCGGGTCTGCCGCGCGGGACCATCGCGCGAGATCGCCTGGACGAGCACTTCTCCGCGCTGCTCGAGGTCCACGAGACCATCGTGATCTTCGCCGCCGCGGGATCGGGCAAGACCGTCCAGACCCGGATGTTCGCCGCGCGGTTCGGCTGGCCGCTCGCCTGGCTGACGCTCGACGCGGGAGACCGCAGCCCGTCCCGGCTGATGATCTACCTGGCCAAGGCCCTCGCCGAGGTGAATCCCGAGGCGCCCCGCACGGTCGAGACCGCGCTGGAGGAGGGCTTCCCGGCGGAGGAGGTCGCGGCGATGCTCGCCGAGAGCGTCCACGACACCTCCCTGCTGCTCGTCCTGGACGACTGCGAATGGCTGGTGGCGGCCGACGAGGCGCTGGCCGCGCTCGGCGTCTTCCTCGACTACCTGCCGCCGAACGTGCGCACGATCATCATGAGCCGCGAGGACCTCGGCGGCCCGATCGGCCGCATGATGCTGCAGGGCAGGATCGCCCGGGTGAGCGGCGAGGACCTGGCGCTGAACATGGACGAGGCCCGCACCCTGCTCGCCGCGCACGGCCAGGGCGGCCGGGATCCCGCGCCGCTGATGGAGGTCACGAAGGGCTGGATCGCCGCCGTGGCCTTCGACATCATCCCCGGGCTACAGCCCGGCAACGGGCCGGACGCGCTCGCCGGCTTCGTCTCCCGGGAGATCCTCGCCCGGCTGCCCGCGGAGGAGCAGGACTTCCTGCTGCGCACGTCGATCCCGGCCGGGGTGACCGCCAGGGCGGCCGTCGCCCTCTGCGGCGATCGGGGCTACCGGCTGTGGCAGTCGCTCGGCTCTCGGCACCTGCCGGCCACCAAGGTCGACCGAGCGCTGGTCTACCATCCGCGGTTCCGGCAGTACCTGCGCGAGCAGTTGCAGGCCCGCCTGCCGAGCGAGCTGCCCGGGCTGCAGAGCCGGTACGCCCGCCTCCTCCAGGAGAGCGGGATGCACGAGGACGCCGTCGAGACCTATCTGGAGGCCGGCGAGCTGGACAAGGCCGCGGACGTGGCCGAACAGGCCGTGGCCGCGCTGTCCGCCCGCGCCGACTGGGTGGTGCTGCTGCGCTGGCTGGAGGCGTTCGGCCCGACGGCGGTCGAGTCCCGTCCGGTCCTGCTCGGCGCCGCGCTACGGGCGCTGTACGGGGTGCGGCGCATCCCGGAGGCGCAGGCGCTCATCCTCCGGCTGCACCAGGAGGGCAGGCTGAGCGAGGTCGCCAAGGCCGACCCGGGCGCGGTGGCGTTCGTCGGGTACGCCATGCAGTGGCGCCCGGCCGAGGCCCTGGAGCTGATCCGCAACTACGAGGGCGACTACCGGGCCGAGGCCGTGCGCTACGAGCTGGAGGCGGTGGCGGGCCGCGAGCCGGTGGCCCCGCCGCCCGGCCGGGACTGGGTGGACAGCGAGCGCGTCTACTCCTGGGGGCTGCTCGTGCAGGGACGGCTCGACCAGCTCCTGCGCATGCTCCCCGACGAGGGGAACTGGCCGCCGCGCTCGTTCTTCCGCACCCCGCACCCGCTGCTCGCCCTGGTGTGGCGGGGCGAGCTGACCCTGGCCCGCGAGCTGCTCGACGAGGTGCCCGAGGCGATCAAGTTCGGCGCTCACACCGACCTGTGGTTCTTCCACGAGGCGTGGCTGCTGTGGGCGGAGGGGCAGGTGGAGAAGGCGCTGGCCGCCGCCGAGGCCGCGGTCGACCACAGCCGGCGGACCCTCTTCGGCTGGGAGCCCTGCTTCGAGGTCGTCGTCGGCGTGCTGCAACTCGCGCTCGGCCGGGTGGACGACGCCCGCATGACCCTCGCCGACGCGATCAGTCGCTCGGCGGCGAGCGGCAACCGCTGCTACGCCGAGTGGGGCCAGACCTTCCAGGGGCTCGCCTATCTGCGCATCGACCGCCCCGAGGACGCGGCCCGGGTGCTGCGCGGCGCCACCGAGGCGATGCGGGCCTCCGGGCGCACGCTCATGCTGCCGTTCGCCGCGACGTACCTGGCCGAGGCGGAGGCGCGGCTGGGCCGAACCGAGGCGGCCTCCGCCGCCGTCGAGCTCGCCTACCAGACCGCGAGCGCGATCGGCTGCCTGTTCATGCTCAAGAACGCGCTGAACGACGTGCCGGGCGTGCTGCGCCGCCAGATCGAGAACGACGCCGGCGGCACCCAATGGCGTCAGCTCGTCGGGCACCAGCCGCAGGAGGCGCGCAGGCGGCAGCCGGCCGCCCCCTCCGAACGGGTGATCGTCGTGGACGTGCACACGCACGGCCCCGTGGTCGACCTGATCGTGGACGGCGTGCCCCGCTGCTCTCGCCGCACCAAGGTGCTCGAACTCGCCGCCTACCTCGCGCTGCACCCCGAGGGCGTGGAGCGGCACCGGTTGCAGGAGCGGCTGTTCCCCGACGCGGACCCGCGCCGGGGCGGCAACTACTTCCGCCAGGTGGTGCACAAGCTGCGCCAGGCGACAGGGGTGAACCTGTCCAGGACCGCGCACGGCCACGTCCGCTGGGCGGACGGCCTGTACGTGGACAGCACCGACCTGCGCTTCGAGCGGATGATCGGCGATGCGTGCCGGCTGTCGGGCGAGGAGCGGCTGGACCGCATCGAGTCCACGCTGGAGCTGGTCGAGGGGCCGTACCTGCCCGAGAGCGAGCTGGAATGGGCCGAGGAACGCCGGCACGAGCTCGAGGTGATGATCGTGAACGCGGCGGTGGACGCGGCCGAGGTGGCGTTCTCCCTCGGGCATGTGGAACGCGCCAAACACCTGGCCTCGCTCGCGATCAACCGCGACCCGTTCTGCGAGTCCGCCTACTGCGTGCGCATGCGGGTGGAGGGCGCGCTGGGGTCGCCGCACGCGGTCCTGGCCGAGTTCCAGCGGCTCACCACGGCCCTGGCCGAGCTCGGGGTCGAGCCGACCCCGGCGACCCGGCACCTGGTCCGCGAGCTCCGGGGTAC
>NZ_JAPNNL010000176.1 GCF_027620315.1 Nonomuraea corallina
AGGAGCGTGATCGGCTCGCCGCGGTGGTTCTTGCGGGTCCAGCGGCTGCCGGGGTCGAGCGCCCCGCCGGGCGTACGGGTGAGCGCGGCGTAGGCGGCGCGGGCCGCGGCGGCGCCGATCGCGGCGCCCGCGAGGGCGTAGAGCAGGCCACGGGCCATGTCAGCTCCCTGACTCGGTGGACGACGGGGTCGGGGTGGGCGGCACGGGCTGGAACGCGGCGGCTCCGGCGCCGGTGCCGTACTGGCCCGCGGCTCCGTTCA
This sequence comes from Nonomuraea corallina, assembly GCF_027620315.1. Taxonomy (GTDB): domain Bacteria; phylum Actinomycetota; class Actinomycetes; order Streptosporangiales; family Streptosporangiaceae; genus Nonomuraea; species Nonomuraea corallina. The sequence goes on from NZ_JAPNNL010000176.1 coordinate 261, forward strand.
CTTGCTCTCGCAGAGCGTAGACGATCACGATCTGGCCTTCAGGCATATCCGCACTGTCGACGCTGGAGACCCGCTTGGCGATCTCGCCGTCGTCGCGCAGGGCGGTGATGGCGCCGCCGGGCGCGGCCGAGGTCGCCGCGGCGCCGGCCAGCACGGCGCCTCTGCCGCCCGCGTCGAGCCCGGCCGCCACCGAGGTGAGCGCCGCGACCTGGCTCTCGGCGTCGTCCCCCTCGTACGGCACGTCGGGCGCGTAGAGGACGGCCAGCGTGGCGCGGTTGAGCGCGTCGCCGTCGATGTCGACGAACCCGCCGGTCTGGAGGCCGTCGACGACGGCGGCCAGGGTCTCGCTGGGGGTGCCGGCCGTGGCCGTGTCGGTGGTCATGAGCGTGGCGGCGAGCAGGGTGGCGGCCTTGTCGTGCACGGTGGCCGTGGCGGGGAAGGTCATCTCGGCGGGCTTGAGCTGGTTGACCAGGCCGTCGAGCACGCCGGCGCTCTTGGGGTCGAAGAACTTCTCCAGCAGCAGGAGCCGGCCGGTGACCTTCGCCCCCGCCTCGGCGAGCACCTGCTCGGTGGCCTCGCGATAGGTGGTGCCGGCCCCGGGCGGCTCGACGATCAGCACCTGCTCCCCGGCGAGGCTCTCCCGCACGAGCTGCGGGGTGAGGGCGGTGACGAACTCCTGATGGTCCTGCTCACGCGCCTTCATCGTCTCCAGCTGGCCGCGCAGCTCCTCGTTGGCCCGGGTGAGCTGGCTGGTCATCTCGTTGGCCGTCTTGATCGCCGGATCCTGCAGCAGGTTGGTGCCGAGCACGATGCCGACGGCCAGCGCCAGGAAGATGGCGACGATGGAGACGAGGTGATAACGGAAATCGATCACGAGAAGAGCCCGACCAACCAGAAGATGAACGCGTTCCAGACGTCTTGCAGACCGTTCAGCCAGATCTGGCCGAGCGGTGATGCGGAGAGGGCGACCCCCATGGTCACCAGAGCGGTGACCGCGAGGAGCACCAGCTGGGAGGTGGAGATGCGGCTCCGGTAGAGCATGCTGACGCCCTTCGCGTCGACGAGTTTACTGCCGACGCGCAGGCGGGTGAGAAAGGTGCTCGCCATGCCGGAGCGGCCCTTGTCGAGGAACTCCTCCAGCGTGCCGTGCGTGCCGACGGCGACGATAAGCTCGGCGCCCTTCTCGTCGGCCAGCAGCATGGCGATGTCCTCGCTGGTGCCGGTCGAGGGGAAGACGACCGCGTCCTGGCCGAGCTGGCGCACGCGCTCCAGGCCGGGGGCCCGCCCGTCGCGGTAGGCGTGCACGATCAGCTCGGCGCCGCAGGTGAGCGCCTTGGTGGAGACCGAGTCGAAGTCGCCGACGATCACGTCGGGCAGGTAGCCGGCCTCCAGCAGCGCGTCGGCCCCGCCGTCGACGCCGATCAGCACGGGACGGTACTCGCGCAGGTAGGGGCGGAGGGTGGCGATGTCCTCCTTGTAGTGGTAGCCGCGGACCACGATGAGCGCGTGCCGGCCGTCGATCTTCGTCCGGATCTCGGGCACGCCGACGCCGTCGATGAGCAGCTTGCCCTCGCCGCGGACGTACTCCATCGTGTTGACGGCGAACGCCTCGATCTGCACGGCCAGCCCGGCGCGGGCCTCCGCCATGGCCGCCTCGACGGTCTCGGCGGTCTGCACCTCACCCTTGCCGACGGCCTCGTCGTCGAGATAGATGATGCCCTCGTGCAGCCGGACCACGTCGCCGTCCTTGACGCGCTCGAACAGCTCCTGGCTGGCGTTGTCGACGAACGGGATGCCGGCCTCGACGATGATCTGCGGCCCCAGGTTGGGATAACGGCCGCTGATGCCCGCGGCGACGTCGACCACGCCCGCCGCCCCGCACGCCACGAGTGCCTCCGCGCTGACCCGGTCGACATCGACATGGTCGATGATGGCGATCTCTCCCGACTGGAGGCGCTTGGTGAGCCTCTTGGTCCGGCGGTCGATCCTCGCCACCCCGGTGACGCCGGGAAGGTCGTTGGCCTTCCTCGCGCGGAGGCCCGGCATCCTGCTCCCCGGAACCTTCATCAAGACCATCCTGCCAGAGCAAAAGACCTGCGAGGCCATACATGACCAGGCGTGTCCGCTATGTCACACCCAATCACCTGTCGGCCGCCGCCAGCCCCAGAAGTTCTTCAGCGTGCGCTCTGCCCAGTTCGGAGTCTTCCAATCCCGCCAGCATGCGCGACAGTTCGCGCACGCGGCCCTCATGGTCGAGCGTGACCACGCCGCTGCGCACCACACTGCCGTCGCCGGCCTTCTCCACCACCAGGTGCTGGTCGGCGAAGGCGGCGACCTGCGGCAGGTGGGTGACGACGATCACCTGCGCGGTGCGGGCCAGCCTGGCCAGCCTGCGCCCGATCTCCACCGCGGCCTTGCCGCCCACGCCGGCGTCGACCTCGTCGAAGACGAACGTGGGCACCGGGTCGGCCCCGGCGAACACCACCTCGATCGCCAGCATCACCCGGCTCAGCTCGCCGCCGGAGGCGCCCTTGTTGAGCGGCAGCGGCGGCGCGGCCGGATGGGCCGCCATGCGCAGCTCCACCTCGTCGACCCCGTCGGGGCCGAAGTCGGCGGCCCGGGTGAGCTGGACCACGACCCGGGCGTGCGGCATCGCCAGCGCGGTCAGCTCCTCGGTGACCGCCTGGCCGAACCGCTCGGCGGCGGCCTCGCGCACCCGGGTCAGCTCCGTGGCCAGCTCGGTCAGCCTGACCGTCAGCTCCTCGTGCTCACGCGCCAGCTCGCCGATGCGCTCGTCGTCGCCCTCCAGCTCGGTCAGCCGGGCGGCCGACCGCTGCGCCCAGGCCAGCACCGCGGCGCTGTCCTCGCCGTACTTGCGGATCAGACCCGTCAGGACGGACCTGCGCTCCTGCACGGCGGCCAGACGGGCGGGGTCGGACTCGATCGACTCGGCGTAGGAGGCCAGGTCGGTGGCCACGTCGGAGATCAGATAGCCGGCCTCGGCCAGCCGGTCGGCGACGGCGGCGAGCGCGGTGTCGTAGTCGCGGACCGCTTCGACGGACGTGCGGGCCTCGCCCAGCAGGGAGATCACGTCGCGGGATCCGCCGGTGGCCTCCATGGGGTCGCCGAGCAGCGCGGTGTGGGCGGTGGTCGCGGCGGTGCGCAGCGCGTCGGCGTGCGAGAGCCGCTCCTCCTCCTCGCGCAGCGCGGCGTCCTCGCCGGGCTTGGGGTCGACCTTCTCGATCTCCTCCAGGCCGAATCTGAGCAGGTCGGCCTCCTGCGTCCGCTCCCTGGCCCGGGTGGTCAGCTCCTCCAGCTGCGCGGCGACCTGCTTGTGGCGCTTGTAGGCCTGCTGATAGGCGCGCAGCGGCTTGACCAGGTCGTTTCCGGCGTAGCGGTCGAGGGCGGCGCGCTGCCTGGCGGGCTGGAGCAGCCGCTGCTGGTCCATCTGGCCGTGTACCGCCACCAGGTCGTCGGCGAGGTAGGTCAGCGTGCCGACCGGCACGGACCGGCCGCCGAGCCAGGCCCGCGAGCGGCCCTCCGCGGAGACCGTGCGGGAGATGATGAGCTCGCCGTCGTCGATCTCACCGCCGGCGTCCTCGACCTGCTGGGACACGCGGCCGCCCGGCTCGATGACGAGCGTGCCCTCCACCGTCGCCTTGTCGGCGCCCGGCCGGACGCGGGAGGGGTCGGCCCGGCCGCCGAACAGCAGTCCGAGACCCGTGACGACCATCGTCTTGCCCGCGCCGGTCTCGCCCGTCACCACGTTGAAGCCCGGCGAAAGCTCCAGCACGGCCTCGTCGATGACGCCGAGCCCCTGGATGCGGACCTCCTCGACCCTTGGTCGCACTGCCCACTCCCGTCACTTGCGAGATTACGATCGACCGCGCCGCGCCCGAACACGTGTGCGCATGCGATCCTACGCGTTCGCTGCCTCAATTCACTCAGGGTCGCACCCTCCCACGCCAGCCCTGAACGGGTAGTTCGAACTTGGCGACAAGCCTGTCGGTGAAGGGCGCGCCGGTGCTCTCCACGCCGTGCAGCCGGGCGAGCCGCACCGGCTCGGCGCCGCGGCGCACCTCGACCCGGCTGCCGGAGGGCAGGTCGTAGCGGCGGCGGCCGTCGCACCACAGCACCCCGCCCGGGGTGTCGGGCAGGATCTCGACGGCCAGCGTGGAGCGCGGGGAGACGACGAGCGGCCTGGCGAACAGGGCGTGCGCGCTGATCGGGACCATGAGCAGCGCCTCGACCTCCGGCCAGACCACCGGACCCCCGGCGGAGAACGCGTAGGCGGTGGAACCGGTCGGGGTGGCGCAGATCACGCCGTCGCAGCCCCAGCGCGACAGCGGCCGGCCGTCGATCTCGGCGACGACCTCCAGCATGCGCTCCTGTTTCTCCACGGTGACCTCGTTGAGCGCCCAGGTGTCGGCGATGACGTTGCCGTTCTGCCGGGCCAGCACCTCGACGGTCATGCGCTCCTCGACGTCGTAGCGGCCGGCCACCACGCTGTCGACGGCGTCGGCCAGGTCGGCGACCTCCGCCTCGGCGAGGAAGCCGACATGGCCGAGGTTCACGCCGAGCAGCGGGGTGCGGGTGGGCCTGGACAGCTCGGCCGAGCGCAGCAGCGAGCCGTCGCCGCCGAGCACGATCATCACCTCGGCGTCCTTGGCGGCGCTCGGCTCGGCCGGCACCACGTCCACGCCTTCGGCGCCGATCTCGCCGGCCTCTCCGTCGAGGACCCGTACGCGCAGGCCGGCGCCGAGGAGACGGCGGATGACCAGGCGGGCGCTGTCGACGGCGGCCTCGCGCCCGGTGTGCACGGTGACCAGGACGGTCCTGTTCATTGCGGCCCTTCCGCGACGGCCCGCCGGATCTCGGTCTCGAGGTCGGCGACCGGCGGCTCGCCCTCCCCCTTGCCCAGCCACAGCAGGTACTCGACGTTGCCCGACGGCCCCGGCAGCGGGCTGTAGGTGACGCCGCGCACGGTCAGCCCGAGCTCCACCGCCCTGGCCGCGGCCTCGCGGACCGCTCCGGCGCGCAGCTCGGGGTCGCGCACCACGCCGCCCGCGCCGACGAGGTCCTTGCCCACCTCGAACTGCGGCTTGACCAGCAGGACGAAGTCGGCGGCGGGCGCGGCGACGGCGGTCAGCGCGGGCAGCACCAGGCGCAGCGAGATGAACGACAGGTCGCCGACGACCAGCGTGGGCGGCTCGCCGACCAGTTCGGGGGTGAGGTCGCGGACGTTGACCCGCTCCATCACCGTGACCCGCTCGTCGGTCCGCAGCGACCAGGCCAGCTGGCCGTAGCCGACGTCGACCGCGAGCACGTGCGCCGCCCCCCGGCGCAGCAGCACGTCCGTGAACCCGCCGGTGGACGCCCCCGCGTCCAGGCAGCGCCGCCCCTCGACGGCGAGGCTCTTGAACGTGTCGAGCGCGCCGAGGAGCTTGTGGGCGCCGCGCGAGACGTAGTCGGGGCCGTCCTGCGACTGCGCCACGACGATGGCGGCGGCGGTGTCGACCTGGGTCGCCGGCTTGGCGGCCTGCCGCCCGCCGACGGTGACGCGGCCCGCCTCGATGAGCTGGGCCGCCTGCTCCCGGGACCGGGCCAGGCCACGTCGCACCAGCTCGCTGTCGAGCCGGATCCTGCGGCTCACTGCGCGTCCACGGCGCCCAGCGCGGCCTCCAGCCCGGAGAACGCCTCTTCGAACACCGCCACGTGATCGCTCACCGGCAGGCCCGGCAGCCGGTCCAGCCCGGCCAGAACCGCGTCCACCCGCGCGTCGCCGATCTCCTCTGGCAGCTCACTCATGACTCGACGGTAATGCCTCGGGCGAGCGCGCGGGACCTTGGCGGGCGTGTCACACGTTGAAGGGTCATACAGGGCGCTCGGTGTGGAACGCTACGGATCGTCAAGGGATCAGAAAGGAGCGCTCATGGCAAGCGTCGAGGAGTGCCGGGCGGCACTGGTCAAGCTCGTCGCCCAGTTCGACGAGATCGACGCGGAGGACCGGGCCAAGCACGTGGTCGAGCGCACGGTCAGTTGCCGCGTCTCCGACCTCGACGTGACCTTCTACGGGCGGTTGCACCACGACGGCCTCGACCCGTTCGTGGAGTCGCCGCCGGCGAACGGCGAACCCGCCGACGTCAAGCTGACGATCGTCAGCGACGACCTCGTGGCGCTGGTGGACGGACGGCTCGACCTGGCCCGCGCGGTGCTCGGCGGCCGCGTGAAGATCGACGCCAGTTTCGGCGACCTGCTTCGCCTGCGCCGGCTCCTCTGACCCCGCCCTAGCCGAGCCTGGCCAGCACGGGCTTGACCGCGTCCTCCTCCGCGCGGCCCGCGCCCGCCGCCGCCCAAGCGGCGTCGCAGGCCGCCCGCAGCCCGTCGATCCTGCTGCCGTCGCCGTCGAGCCGCAGCGCCCCGTCCACCCAGCGGGCCCGCCAACCGCCGCACGCCCCGTCCCGCACCTCCGGGTACGGAGCCGACAACCCCGACAGATCCTCGGTCACGTACACCGGCCGCCGGTGCGGCGGCGCGGTGAGCAGGTCGAGCGGCTTGGCCACGCCGGTGAGCACCAGCAGCCCGTCCACCCCCGCGTTGCGGGCCCCCTCGATGTCGGTGTCGAGGCGGTCGCCGACCACCAGCGGCCGCCGCGCCCCCGTACGGATCATCGACTCGCGGTGCAACGGCGGATCCGGCTTCCCCGCGTACACGGGCTCCACGCCGGTCGCCGTGGCGATCACCCGCGCCATCGCCCCGTTCCCCGGCACCTCGCCCCGTCCGATGGGCATGGTCGAGTCGCGGTTGGCGGCCACGAACAGCGCCCCCTGCCGCACCGCCAGCGCCCCCTCGGCCAGCAGCCCGTACGACAGCCCCGCCCACATCCCCTGCACCACGGCCGCGGGCTCCTCGGCCGCCGCCGTGACGGGCCTGAGCCCTTGCCCGCGTACCGCCATCCGCAGGCCGGCCCCGCCGACGACCAGCACCTTCGCCCCGGGCGGCACCCGCTCGGCCACCACCCGCGCCGCCGCCTGAGCCGACGTCACCACGTCGTCCCACCCCGCCGGCACCCCGAGCTCCCGCAGGTGAGCGGCTATGGCGGCCGGTGTCCTGGAGGCGTTGTTGGTCACGTACGCCAGCCGGACCCCGCGCCGCCGCGCCTCCGCCAGCGCCTCAGCCGCCCCGGACACCGCCCGCGGCCCGAGGTAGACGACGCCGTCAAGGTCGAGCAGCAGGGTGTCGTAACCGTCGATCAGCACCACGCCTCTTTCCGCCGCCGCCTCACGTCCCGTGAGACTCTAACCGCCCTCCCCGGCGGCCATGCCCCAGAGCCCGCGTTCCCCGCCACGTGGGCGGCGGTAGCCCACGTACCTCCGCATTAGCCGAACGGGAACCCACGTCCCAGCCGCAGCCGAACAGGAACCCGCGTCCCAGCCGCAGGCAGGCGGGCACCCGCGTACCAGCCGCAGGGGACGGGCACCCACGTGCCTGGGGCGCAGGCAGACGGGGACCCGCGTGACCCGGCGCCCCAAGGCGTGTCACATGTCCTGGCGGGCCTTCAACGTGGCCCGGACGCTGCGCAACGCCGTCACGTAGTTGCGGTCGTCAGGTCGCATCGCGACCGCGATCGCCAGCGGTTCCTGGGCCGCCTCGACGTCGCCCGTCCGCCACAAGGAGAGTCCCAATCCGAAATAGGCGTAATCCTCCGTGGGATTGTCCTCCACGATCCATTGGAAGCTGCTGGCCGCCTCCTGGTACCGCCGGGAGTTGAACTGGGCCCGTGCCAGCGCCTCCCGGATGCTCCGCGAGTCAGGCTCCGCGTCCGCCGCGCGTTCCAGCAGCGCCGCCGCGGCGGCCGGGCTGCCCTCCTGCAGAAGCTTCACACCACGCTGGTACCAGTCATAGACGTCACCTTGAGGGGTTCCGGGGGAATCAGTGTGGCCGTTGGCGCCTTCCATGATGAGTGAGCCCTCCTTCATCGGCGTACGACGGAGTTTCGGGATCGAACGCCACCGGGGCGTTGTGGCGACTACGGGAAGACTCGGGTGTTTATGGCAGCATGCCCGGTATGGGGAATTCTGAACTGCCGATACCGGACGGACTGATCCTGCGCCCGTTCCGGGGCGTCCGCTTCGCCGTCGACGATCCCGCCAAGGTGACCTCCCCGCCTTACGACCTCATCTCCGACGGGGATGTACGCGCTCTCCTGGACGTCCATCCCAACAACGTCGTCCGTCTCATCCTTCCCCTTTCGCCCGGCACGGACGCGCGGAAGATCCCCACAGAGCACCGGTCGGCCGAACAACGAACCTCACAAGAAACCGACAAATCCCAAAGCTCTGCCCAAAAAGCGCCCGACCCTCGGTACGCCGAGGCCAGGAGGACACTGCAGGCGTGGCTCGACGCGGGCGTCCTCGTCCCCGACGAGGAGCCGGCGCTCTACGTGTACGAGCAGCGCGGCCCCGGTGTGCTGCAGCGGGGCCTCATCGGTGACGTCTGCCTGCCGGACCCGGCGCAGCGCATCGTCCTGCCGCACGAGGACGTGCTCCCCGGCCCCATCGCCGACCGCCTCGCCCTCATGAGCACCACCCAGGCCAACCTGGAGCCCATCTTCCTCCTCTACAACGGCCAGAACGGCGTGGCGACCCGCCTCGTCGACGAGGTGGCCACCGGCCGGCCACCCATGGTCACCGCGCACACCGAGGACGGCCTGACCCACCGCCTCTGGGCGATCACCGACGAGGCCGAGATCGCGGCCGTCAACGCCGACCTCCTCCCCCGCCAGGCCCTCATCGCCGACGGTCACCACAGGTACGCGACGTACCGCATCCTCCAGCGCCGCGAACACGCCCTCCACCCCACCCTGGTCCCGCCCTCCCAGAGCCGCACCGGGCAGCCGGAGCCCACCGGCCCCCGACAGGCGACCGTCGACGAGGCTGCCGGACCGGAACCCACCGCAGGGCACCGCGACGAACCCGGGCCGGATGAGCGTGACAGCCGGACAGGCCACCGTGAACCCCCGAGCGGCAGGGAGAACGCCGGCCGGGACGCCCTCGACTCGGAGCAGCCGCCGGAGCCGGTCAAGCGGAGCCCATGGGACTTCGGGCTCGCGCTGCTCGTGGACACCGACGCGTACCCGCCCGAGCTCAAGGCCATCCACCGGGTCATCCCGCGGCTCCCGCTCGACGAGGCCGTGGCCAGGGCCAAGGGGTCCTGGCGCGTACAGGACTTCACCGATCTGGACGAGGGCCTGGCCGCGCTCCACGACGCCGAAGGCCCGGCCTTCCTGCTGGCCTGCGGCGCCGACGTGCATCTCCTGTCGAACCCGGACCCCTTGCAGCTCGCTCAGGCCATGCCTGCGGACCGCTCGGCCCGGTGGAACTCGCTGAACACCTCCATCCTCACCGAGTTCGTGCTCCCCAAGGTGTGGGGCCTTCGGGACGACGAGGAGACGGTGCGCATCGTCCACCACGACCCCCGGGCCGCCGCCGAGCTCGCCGGCACCACAGGCGGCACCGCCGTCATCCTCGAACCTCTGGCCGTCGCCGACGTCCTGGCGGTGGCGGCGGGCGGCGAACGCGTGCCTCGCAAGTCCACCTCCTTCGGCCCCAAACCCCGCACCGGGCTGATCCTGCGCACCTTCGCCATCCGCTGACCGCCATGGGACGGCTCTCCAGCCGTCCCCGGTCAGGTCACCTTGGCCAGCTCGGCGACCGGGCGGGGCGCGGAAGAAGGTGGCGGCGCGGCGGGCTCGTCCAGAGGAAGAGAGTCAGCCTCGATGGCTCTGACCGTGGTCACTTCGACCTCGTAGGTCCAGATCTTGGCGGATGCGGGGCCGAAGACCCGGCAGCGGAAGGCGCCGGTGACCTCCATGGCGTCACGCGGCTTGAGCGAGTGGAGGACGTCGGCCACCTCCTGGTCGAAGCTGACACACGGAATGCTGTCGGTGAGCGTGCCTCCCCGCTTGTGTCTGCGCCGGCGCACCAGCAGCCGCCATTTCGTCATGGTGTCGCCGCTCGGCAGGCTCCGGTCCTCCGCTGCCGCGGACAGCCGTCCCACCAGCAAGACCTCGTTGCGGTCCACTGTCGTCCTCCCATGGGTGATCGGGTGGAGATCACTCTCTACGATGTGAGGAAGTCCGGTTCGGCTCGAATGCCGTTCTGGGGATAGCGGACGCGGCTCGGGAGTGCCTGTGGACAACATCACCGCCCTCGGCGGCGACGTCTATGAGATCGACACGAAGATGGCCGGATACTCCGGTATCACCGCCGGTTACCTGATCCTGGGCGACCGCCCCTGTCTGGTGGAGACCGGGACGTCGACCTCCGCCCCCGTCGTCCGTGACGCGCTGGCCTCGCTCGGCGTCGGTCCAGAGGATCTGGCCACGGTCGTGGTGACGCACATCCACCTCGACCACGCGGGCGGAGTGGGCGACATCGCCAAGTTCTTCCCGTCGGCGCAGGTCGTCGTCCACGAGAAGGGAGCGCGGCACCTGGCCGAGCCGTCCAGGCTGATGGCCAGTGCCAGGATGGTGTGGGGCGACCGCCTCGACACGCTGTTCGGCGAACTGTCGCCCACCGAGGCCGACCGCATCGTCGCCCTGGGCGACACCGGCGCCATCGACCTCGGCAACGGCAGGACGCTGAGCAGCCACTACTCACCCGGCCACGCCAAGCACCACGTAGGGCTGATCGATTCGGCCACCGGCGACCTGTACGTGGGGGACGCCGCCGGCGTCTACCTGCCGGAGACCGGCGACCTGCGCCCGGCGACCCCGCCGCCGGACTTCGACCTGCAGACCGCGCTGGACTCGATCGCGTTGTTCCGGGCGCTGCAGCCGCAACGCCTGCTGTTCAGCCATTACGGACCGGTCGACGCGGTGGGCGAGACGCTCGAACGGTCGGCCGAGGAACTCCGCGTCTGGGTGGACCTCACCCGCCAGGCCCACGCCGAAGGCCTGGACCTGGACCACGCCGTGGCCATGGTGCGCGACCGCACCAAGGAACGCTACCGGGCCATGGCCGACGAGGACGAGACGGCCGAGCAGTTCGAACTGCTCAGCGGCGCGCCGTCGAACGTCGCCGGCATCCTCCACTGGCTCGACCGCGTCTCACCCTGAGCGAAGGCCGGGGCACGCACCCGCGTCTCGGAATCGAGTGCGTGCCCCGGAGTCACCTACTCGGACTGCTTGCCGGGCCCGTCACCGGGCTTGTCGTCACGTTCGTCACCGAAGTCCGGCTCGATGAAGGACGGGGCGATCGGCGCGGGTGAGGCACCGGCCTCGGCGTCCGCCGCCCCGGCATCGGAGCCGGTCTCCGCGGCGTCACGCCGGCCCTCTTCGGCACGCGGGTCCGTGTCCCCGTCATCGCCGCTGACCTCTTCGGCACGCGGGCTCCGCGAGCCATCCTCCCGCTCGCCGTCGCGGTCGGTCTCCTCAGCGCGCGGGTCCTGCTCGCCGACGCCGGCCGTCTCCCCGGCGCGCGCCGGGCTCGCCTGCTCGTTCGACCCCGCCTCACGAGCCTCACCGGTCACCGGCTCATCCGCCGCGTCGGCGTCGACATCGGACTCGGCGCCCTCGGGAGACACGAAGTCCTCGTCGTAGCCTTCCTCGACGTCCTCGATCACGGACCCGGTCAGCTCGGAGTAACGCTCGGCGGCTTCGGTCTCTCCGTCCTCGTCGAACGCCATCGCCCTGCCGAACCAGTCGACGGCCGCCTCCCGGTGCCCCGCTTCCTCCAGCGCGTCGGCGTACGCGAACGCCAGCCGCGCCGACCACGGGCGGGGTTGCGGGTCACGCAGCTCCGGCAGCCGCTGGAGCGTGATGACGGCCGCGTCGTGCTGGCCGAGGTCGCGGCGCGCCCCCGACTCCACGATCGTCAGCTCGATCCGCCCCGCACGGTCCAGGCGCTCCGCCTCCGGCGAGCGGACCAGATCGAGCGCCCGTTCCGGACGACCCATCCCGCGCTCGCAGTCGGCCATGACCGGCAGGTACGCCTCCGAACCGGTCATCCTCCTGGCGGCGCGCAGATCGCTCAACGCCTCACTGAAGTGTCCGGCCCGGTAGGCGACGATGCCCGCGGCCTCCCGTACGACACCGATCCTGGCCGCGAACCTGCGAGCCACCTTGGTGTGTTCGTGAGCCTTGTCGGGGTCGTCCTCCTCAAGTGCGCGCTCGGCGGCGACGAGGTGCCGGCCCACGAGTTCGGCGAGGTCCGTGGGCAGGGACCGCAGTTCCTCCCGCACCTCCTTGTCGAGCTCGTCGGCGCTGATGTCGGGCGCCACCTCGGGCAGCGGCTCCCGCGTCGGCGCGGCGTCCTCGCGGTCCTGCCTGCCGAAGCGGGCACGGGCACCGGGACGCTCCTCCCGCGAGAACGGGCGCGGGCCGCGGTCGTCGCGCCGGGGACCGCGATCGTCGCGGTCCCGGTAAGGACGGCGCTCGCCCTCCTGGCGCGGACCGCGCTCACCACGGTCGCGGTACGACGGACGCTCGTCACGACCCCTCGGCGGGCCGCCCTCGCCCCGATCCCGGTACGACGGACGATCGTCACGATCCCTGAAGGGACGGCTCTCCCCGCGGTCCCGGTACGACGGACGATCGTCGCGACCCCCGGAAGGACGACCTTCTCCACGATCCTGGTACGGGCGACGCTCGCCGCGATCCTGGTACGGGCGATCGTCCCGGTCCCGCGACGGGCCTCGCTGCAAACCGCGGTCGTCCCGGTCACGGAAGGGACGGCGGTCCCCTTCACCCCGCGTTCCGCGATCATCCCGATCCCGGAACGACCGGCGCTCGCCGCCGTAACCACGCTCCTGCCGCGGGCGGTCGTCCCGGTCGCGGAAGGGCCGGCGGTCCCCTTCACCCCGCGTTCCGCGATCGTCCCGATCCCGGAACGACCGGCGCTCGCCGCCGTAACCACGCTCCTGCCGCGGGCCGCGGTCGTCGCGGTCCCGGAACGGCCGGCGCTCGCCCTCCTCACGCGGACCGCGCTCACCCCGGTCCCGGTACGACGGACGGTCGTCACGACCTCTGAACGGACGGCTCTCGCCCCGATCCCGGTACGACGGACGCTCGTCACGATCCCTCGGGGGACCGCTCTCGCCCCGGTCGCGGTACGACGGACGGTCGTCACGACCCCGGAACGGACGGCTCTCCCCTCGATCCCGGTACGACGGACGCTCGTCACGACCCCCGGAAGGACGACCCTCCCCACGGTCCCTTGGAGGACGGCTCTCGCCCCGGTCGCGGTACGGCGGACGCTCGTCACGACCGCCGGAAGGACGACCTTCACCACGACCCTGGTACGGGCGGCCTTCACCACGGTCCTGGTAAGGCCGCCGCTCACCACGATCCTGGTACGGACGGCGTTCGCCGCGGTCCTGGTAGGGCCGCCGCTCGCCTTGGTCCTGGTGCGGACGGCGCTCATAGCGATCCCTGGAAGGGCGGCTGTCGTCACGATCGCGATAGGAACGCCGGTCGTCGCCCTCACGGCGCTCCCGGTAGCCGCCTTCACCGCGCGGTCCACGGTCGTCACGGTCGCGGAACGGCCTGCCGCCTCCGCCTTGACCGCGCGGCCCGCGCCCCTCGCCGCGATCCTGGCCGCGATCCTGGCCGCGATCCTGGTAGGAGCGCCTGTCGTCGCCTGAGCGGAACGGGCGGTCTCGCTCGTCGCGTCCGCGGGAGCCGGATCCGCCGTCCCTGTCGCCGTGCGAGCGCCTGTCTTCGTTGTCGCCGCGCTCGCGCTGCCCGCCGTCCGATCCGCTATCTCTGTTCACTTCTGGTCCATTTCGTTGGCTCACTCAGCGAGCCCCTCTGCCTGTCAGTCCGGCCCGCCGTGGCTGGTCGCCGCCCGTCCCGGGCCTTACGCGACGAAGGCCACCCGTGGTTGGGGTGGCCCGAGTACTCTCCCAGCCTAGCAAGCCGAGACCTGTCCCAGTCCCCGTCCAGCCGCCGCCCTGACCTGGACCCCTCCGCCGGCTTCCGAGGAGCACACCGGGACGGCTATACAGCCGCGTCCTAAACCCCTCCCGCCACGACCGACCTGCATATTCAGTGGCACGGACGACCCCGCTGCACGAAACTGAACCGCATGTCGCTGCGTTTCCATGAAATAGCCGAAGCCCGCCACCGCATACTCAATCCCATTACCGACGCCAAACTCGACCTGCTGGGCGAGATCTGTCGCATCGAGCGCGGAATGCGCCAGCTGGATCTGGCGTGCGGCAAGGGCGAAATGCTCAGCCGCTGGGCAGCCCGTTACGGCCACGAGGGTGTCGGCGTCGACATCAGCAAGGAATTCCTGGAAGCGGCCAAGGAACGGGCCCGCGAACTGGAGGTGGCCGACCAAGTCCAGTTCGTCGAATCGGACGCCGGCGCGTACGAGACCGAACCGGACACGTACGACATCGTGTCCTGCATCGGTGCGACGTGGATCGGCGGCGGCCTGGCCGGCACCCTCGACCTGATGCGCCGCCCGCTCCGCCCCGACGGGATCGTCCTGGTGGGTGAGTGCTTCTGGACGCAAACGCCGCCGCCCGAAGCCGTGCGCACTTTCTCCCCACAAGAGGACACGTTCACGTCTCTCGCCGGTACGGGGGAGCGATTCGAGCAGGCGGGATTCGAGTTGCTGGAAATGGTGCTGGCCAGCCCTGACAGCTGGGATCGGTACGTGGCCTCCCAGTGGTGGACGGTGAGCGACTGGCTCCGGGCCCACCCCGCAGATCCCGACGCGAACGCCATGCGCGAATTCCTGTCCACGGCCAGACGCTCACACCTGGAGTACGGACGCCGGTATCTCGGCTGGGGGGTCTTCGTCCTGCGTCAGACACAGACCTCCTAAACGCGGAAAGGCCCCGAGCACAAGCTCGGGGCCTC
>NZ_JAPNNL010000177.1 GCF_027620315.1 Nonomuraea corallina
CACGGCCACCGTCACGGCCAGCACCACGGTGCCGCGCAGGTGCACCGCCACCGCGTACGCGCCCAGCGCCCCCGCGGCCAGCCCGGCGCGCACCGAACCGAGCCGGGCCAGCTCGTGCACCGCGAGCAGCCAGCCGAGCAGCAGCGTGGGCAGCACCGCGTCGGCCAGGGCCAGCCCCGAGAACAGCAGCAGCGAGGGCGCCGCCCCCGCCGCGAACGCCAGCGGCAGCGCCGCCCGCCCGCCGACGGCCAGCCGCCGCAGCAGCAGGTACGCCAGCGGGAACACCCCGGCGGCGGCCAGAGACCCGACCACGACCACGAGCCGGTACACGATCACCGGATCGTCGGTCAGCCCGTACAGGGGAGTCAGCAGCAGCGCGTACCCGCCCTGGTAGAAGGTGGTGCCGGGGCCGCTGAGGTCGATCCCCGGCCCGCCGGTCAGCCACCGGGCCGCGATCAGGTAGCCGACCTCGTCCGGGTTCGCCACCGGTCTGGTGTGATAGCGGAACAGCCATAACCGCAGCGCCACCTGGATCGCGAACCCGGCGGCCAGCAGCAGGCGGACGCGGCTCCTCGGCGAGCGGGACTCGGGCGCGCCGGCGAGCGCGGCGGGTGCGTACAGCATGAGACTCCCCCGGCCGCTCCGGGACCGTCCCGGAAGCGGTGGAGGGAGTTCAGCAGGTCGCCGCTAACGCCCCTGTCACCAAGATCGGTTATGCGGACGTCATCGCCGGAACTTGCCGCGCACGTGGACCGGAACCCCGGTGCCGAGCAGGCCCGGCAGCTCCTCCGCGACGTTCATCGGCAGCCGCACGCAGCCGTGCGAGGCCGGGTGGAGCGGGACCGAGAGCGCGCCGTGGAAGGCGATGCCGCCGTTGAAGAAGATCGGGTTGTAGAGCTCGCCGAGGTAGGACTTGTGCCAGCCGTCGCGCCGCCAGGTGGTCTTGAACGTGCCCGTCGGCGTCGTGGCCGAGCCGCAGAAGCGCTGCTCCTTGCCCTGCCAGACGGTGGTCTCGCAGTAGGGGACGCCGCTGCCGGACGACATGTGGCTGATCAGCTTCAGCTCGCCGTTCACGTACAGGGTCATGATCTGGCTGGTCAGGTTGACCTCGGCGCGGGTCTTCCTGCCGTTCGCGGCCAGCACCTTGGGGAGCCTGGGCCGCTCCAGCGCGCGCCAGGTGGTGGCGCCGATGGTGCTGGTGGGCGTGATGCCGTTGACCTTCTGGAACGCCCATACGGCGGCGAGCGTGGTGCCGCCGTAGCGCCCGTCGATCCTGCCCGGCCGGTAGCCGAGCTCGCGCAGCCGTTTCTGCATCCAGACGACCGCCTTGCCCTTGGCGCCCAGCTTCAGCTTCTTCGTCGGCGCGGTCACGGCCGCGGTCACGGCCGAGGGCGGCTCGGCGAGCGCGCCCGCCGCGGCGGGGATGGCCTGGTACGCCGCCCCGGCGGGTGCCGCTCCGCAACCGGTCAGCGCGACCGCTCCGGCGGTCAGGAGAGCGAGCGCTCCCGGAAGCCGTCGAGCCTTCACCGGTACCACCTCGCAAGCAGGTAAAAAGCGAATCAAAGGACCCTACACCACCGTCCAACCGGGTAATGAAGGAGTCAATCTGTTTAGAGTGTCCGCATGCCCGAGAAGTTGCCCGCCAACGCGGTACGAGTGGAGAACGCGCTCAGGAGCCTGGGTGCGACCGGTGAGATCGTGGTGCTGCCGGAGAAGGCGCCCACAGCGGCGACCGCGGCCGCGCAGCTCGGTTGTGAGGTCGGCGCCATCGCCAACAGCCTGATCTTCGACGCCGACGGGGCGCCGCTGCTGGTGCTGACCAGCGGCGCGCACCGGGTGGACGTGGAGCTCGTCGCCCGCACCGCGGGGGTGTCGAAGGTGCGGCGGGCCACGCCGGAGTTCGTCAGGGAGGCGACCGGTCAGCCGATCGGCGGCGTCGCCCCGGTGGGGCATCCGGCCCCGGTCCGCACGCTGGTGGACACCTGGCTGCAGAAGCACGAGGTGGTGTGGGCCGCCGGCGGCCATCCGCTCACGGTATTCCCGACCACGTTCGAGGAGCTCGTCCGCATCACCGGCGGCACGCCCGCGGACGTGGAATGACATGCACTAGGGTGCGACGGTGATCGAGTTTCGCGGCGCCGGGCCCGACGAGTTCGCCGAACGGCTGGACACGGTGATGGACGTGTACACCGCGGCCATGCGCCCGCTCGCGGACCTGGTCGCGGGCCGGCGCGCCATCATGCGCAACCACGCCGCCTATCCGTTCTTCCAGTGCTATTTCGCCGAACGGCGGGACGCTCCGGAGGGAGTGCGGGTCGTCGGCTTCGCGTACGGCTTCCGCGGCGCGCCGGGCCAGTGGTGGCACGACGTCGTCCACCGGTCGCTGGCCGAACGGGCCGGCCCCGACGCCGCCGACGCGTGGCTGGGCCACGCGTTCGAGCTCGCCGAGATCCACGTGCACCCCGACTACCAGCACAAGGGCATCGGCCGCGCCATGATCACCACCCTGTGCGCGGGGCGGCCGGAGCGCACGGCCGTGCTCTCCACGCACGACCAGCCGACGACCGCCCGTCACCTGTACGCCGCCATGGGGTTCATGGACCTGCTGACCCGGTTCATCTTCCCCGGCGGGTACGAGGAGTACGCGATCGTCGGCAGAAGACTCCCCCTGACCCCTTCATGACCTGAGGTTTTGCCGGTCATTACGGCGGGCATCATCTTCGCACGGTGATCGGACCGTTACCTTCCGCACACCCGGTCCCCCTGCCACCCGCTCGGTCCCCCTGCGAGCGGGTGGCACCCTCGCGGGCGGAGGTCACGGCAGGCGGGGTTCCTCGCGGGGCATGCCCTTCAGCTCGTGGAAGTGCGGGGTGCCGGCGACCAGGAGCGTGCCGTCCCACAGCCGCCCGGCCTGCTCCCCCTCCGGCACCCGCGACAGGACCGGGCCGAAGAACACCACCCGGCCGGCGCCGGCCCCGCTGACCGCGACCACCGGGGTGCCGACGTCGCCGCCGATGAGCGCCATGCCCTCGGCGTGGGAGGCCCGCACCAGATGATCGTGCTCGTCGGTGAGCCCGGCCTCGGCCAGGTCGGCGGGCAGGCCCGTGGCGGTCAGCGCGGTGCGCAGGTCGCCGATCCAGTCCTGGTCCTGGCCGCCGGTGGTCCACAGCGCGGTGTAGAAGCGGCCGAGCGTCTCCTGGCCGTAGCGGTCGGCCACCACGGCGGCGATCCGCGCCGGCACCCACAGGTAGCCCTCCGGGTCGCCCTCGGGGTCGTCGTCGCGGCCCTCGTTGAGCACCGCGAGACTGAACACGTGCCAGCGCGCCTCGACCGGGCGGACCCTGGTCACCTCCACCAGCCACCGCGAGGTGAGCCAGGTGTACGGGCAGGACGGGTCGAACCAGAAGTCAGCGATCATGTCTCGTAGTCAACACCCCGCACGCCCCGCGCGCGGGGAACTCGTTCAGCCGGAGACGGCGGGCACCGGCTGCAGCCGCTGGAACACCTCACGTGAGGCGCTCGACCGGTTGAAGGTGATGAAGTGGATGCCCGGCGCGCCCTCGTCGAGCAGCCGCCGGCACAGCTCGGCGCCATGCTCGATGCCGAGCTCGCGCACCGCCGCCGGGTCGCCGGCGACCTTCTCGAACCGGGCGGCCACCTCCGGCGGGAACGGCGCCCCCGACAGCTGCTCCGACCGGGCGATCGTGCTCATCTGCGTGACGGGCATGACGCACGGGATGATCGGGGTGTCGCAGCCCTGGGCCGCGACCCGGTCGCGCAGCCGCAGGTAGTCGTCGGCACGGAAGAACATCTGCGTGATCGCGTAGTCGGCCCCCGCCCGGCACTTGCGCACGAAGTATTCGGTGTCGGACTCGATCGACGGGGAGCGCGGGTGCTTGTAGGGGAACGCGGCCACGCCCACGCAGAAGTCGCCCGACTGGCGGATCAGCCTGACCAGGTCCTCCGCGTACAGGACGCCCTCGGGGTGGGGGATCCACTCTCCGGTGGGGTCGCCGGGCGGGTCGCCGCGCACGGCGAGGATGTTGCGCACGCCCGCGTCGGCGAAGCGGCCGATCAGGTGGCGCAGCTCGCGGGTCGAGTGGTCGACCGCGGTGAAGTGGGCGACCGGAGTCAGCGTCGTGCCGTGCGCCAGCCGCTCGACGATGTCGACCGTGCGGTCGCGGCTGGAGCCGCCGGCGCCGTAGGTCACCGAGACGAACGTCGGCCGCAGCGACTCCAGCTCCCTGATCGCCTTCCACAGCTGCCGCTCGCCCTCGTCGGTCTTCGGCGGGAAGAATTCGAAGGAGAACGACCGGCCACCGGAGGCGAGCAGCTCGCGGACGGTGGGGACACGGCCGGGCAGGATGGAGGGTTGACCAAGCGCCATGGGCCAAGCGTACCCGCAGCCCTGTCCCGGCGACGGCACCACGACCTGCTCGACGGCCTTTCCAGGCCGGGCCACTAGTCTCAAGGCATGACCACTGACGCCGCGATGATGGACGACCTGCGCACCCAGGTGGATCGCCGCCTCAGGGAGTTCGTCGAACGGCGTCTCCCGGCCGACGGCGAGCCCGACTTCCTGCCGCTCCGGGCGGCGGCGGAGGACCTGCTGACCGGGGGCAAGCGGCTGCGCCCGGCCTTCTGCTATTGGGGCTGGCGGGCCGCGGGCGGCGGCGACGATCCCGGCGTGTTCACCGCCGCGGCCTCGCTGGAGCTGCTGCAGGCCAGCGCCCTGGTCCACGACGACGTGATGGACAAGAGCGACCTGCGGCGCGGCATGCCGGCCGCCCACCGCCGCTTCGAGGCGCTGCACGAGAAGGCGGCCTGGCACGGGTCGGCCGAGCAGTTCGGCGAGGGCGCGGCGATCCTGCTGGGCAACCTGCTGCTGATCTGGTCGGGCGAGATGTGGTGCACCAGCGGCCTGCCCGCGCCGGCGCTGGCGGCGGCCCAGCCGGTGCACGACCACATGCGCACCGAGCTGATGTGCGGCCAGTACCTCGACCTGCTGGAGCAGGCCAACGGCGAGAACACCTTCGACTCGGCGCTGCGGGTCGCGCTCTACAAGAGCGGCAAGTACTCCGTCGAGCAGCCGCTCAGGCTCGGCCTGGTGCTGGCGGCGGGCGGGCGCGAGCCGTGGGTGGACGAGCTGTGCACCGCCTACGGCACCCGGGTGGGCATCGCCTTCCAGCTGCGCGACGACATCCTGGGCGTGTTCGGCGACCCGGCCGCCACCGGCAAGCCCGCCGGCGACGACCTGCGCGAAGGCAAGCGGACGATGCTCGTGGCGCGCACGCTCGCCGCCGCGTCCCCGGCCGACGCGGCGACCGTGCGCCGCCTGCTCGGCGACCCCGGGCTCGACGGGGCCGGGGTCACCGCCCTGCGGGAGATCATCGAGGGTACGGGGGCCCTGCGGGCGTGCGAGGACATGATCGCCGACTATCTCGGCGAGGCCCTGGCCTCGCTGGAGCGGGCGCCGATCACGCCCGAGGCCCGCGCGGCGCTGGCCGAACTCGCCGTCGCCGCCACCTCCCGCGCGAGCTAGGACGTCCCCGGGTCAGCCGTGGCCGGCGGCCAGGCGCTTGGCGAACTCCGCCGCCGCCGCGCCCGGGTCGTCGGCGTCGGTGATCGCCCGGACCACGACGACCCGGCTGACCCCGTACGCCATGACCTCGTCCAGGTTGGCCAGGTCGATGCCGCCGATGCCGAACCACGGCCGGTCGGCGCCGAGCGACGCCGCGTGCCGGAGCAGCGGCGGGCCGGGCGCGGGCCGGCCGGGCTTGGTCGGCGTGGGCCAGACGGGGCCGCAGCAGAAGTAGTCGACGCCCTCCTCCACCGCCGCGGCGGACGCCTCGGCGAGGGAGTGGGTGGACCTGCCGATGACGATGTCGTCGCCGAGGATCTCTCGCGCGACCGTCACAGGAAGGTCGTCCTGCCCCAGGTGGAGCACGTCGGGCCGGGCGGCGTAGGCGATGTCGGCCCGGTCGTTGACCGCCAGCAGCCGGCCGTGGCGATCGCAGGCGTCACGGAACACCTCGAGGAGCTCCAGCTCCTCGCGGGCCTCCAGCCCCTTCTCGCGGAGCTGGACGATGTCCACGCCGCCGGCGAGCGCCGCGTCGAGGAACTCGGCGAGGTCGCCGCGGTCGCGCCGGCCGTCGGTGCAGAGGTAGAGGCGGGCGTCAGAAAGCGAGGGCCTGGGCACGCCGCTTGACCTCGGTGTGACGGCCGGCCCTGATCGCCTGGACGGGCGAGCCCGGCAGCGAGTCGTCCGGGGTGAACAGCCAGCGCAGCGCCTCGACGTCGTCGTAGCCCGCGTCCTGGAGGACGGTGAGTGTGCCCGGCAGTCCCTTCATCACCTCACGCCCGTCGAGGAACACCGCGGGCACCTGTGGCCCGCCGCTGCCCCGGCGCACGCCGAGGAGCTTGTGATCCTTGAGGAGCTGCTTGGCCCGGCCCAGGGTGAGACCCATGCGGTCGGCCACTTCGGGGAGAGTGAGCCACTCGTCGACGAGGGCGTCGGTCTCCCGGTCGATCTGTGCAACAGAAAGCGTCACGA
Source organism: Nonomuraea corallina (assembly GCF_027620315.1). Classification (GTDB taxonomy): domain Bacteria; phylum Actinomycetota; class Actinomycetes; order Streptosporangiales; family Streptosporangiaceae; genus Nonomuraea; species Nonomuraea corallina. Next base: position 6,554 of record NZ_JAPNNL010000177.1, read on the forward strand.
AACCACAATTACCACACGCCGTGCTTGCTCAAACAACACAATCCCGTAGAGGGACGTCCGGATCTACCAGGCGTTCCGTGTCCAGACGGTGACCCGCTTCGATGATCCGGCGGCCCTGCACCAGATCGCGCGGCCGGTCGGCCGCCAGCACCGCCGCGAGGGTGTCGTCGGCGGCGAGCCAGCAGGCCGACCACTTGCCCGTCACCTCTCCCCGGTAGACCAGCCGCTCCCCGGCGGGGTGGTGGCCTGCGTACTGCACCATGTGGCCGAACTGCTCCGACCAGAAGTACGGGACCGGGTCGTACACCGCCTCCTCGCCCAGCAGGGTCGCGGCGGCCACCTCGGGCGCGCCCAGCGCGGTGTCCCAGTGCTCCACCCGCAGCCGCCTGCCGAACCGGCGCGACCACCAGGCGGCGCAGTCGCCGACGGCGACCACGTTCGGCAGCGACGTGCGCAGGTGCTCGTCGGTGACGACGCCGTTGTGCAGGTCGAGGTCGGCGTCGGCGAGCCACTCGACGGCCGGGCGGACGCCGATGCCGGTCACCACCACGTGCGCCTCCACGAACCCGCCGCCGACCAGCGCCACGCCGCCCTCCTCGACAGCGGCGACCATCGTGTCCAGGCGCAGGTCGATGCCGTCGTACCAGGATCGGGTGCGGGCGCCGAGCTCGGCGCCGACGGCGTGCGTGAGCGGCGCCGGGCCCGCCTCGATCACGGTGACCGCGCAGCCTGCCCGGCGGGCGGCGGTGGCCACCTCGGCGCCGATCCAGCCCGCGCCGATGACCGCCACCCGCGCTCCGGGCACCAGCATGGCCCGCAGCTCCAGCGCGTCGTCGAGGGTGCGCAGCACGTGCTGCGGGCCGTCGCCGGGCAGCCTGACGGGCTCGGCGCCGGTGGCGATCACCAGCCCGTCGTAGCCCAGCTCGCCCTCGGTCGTCTCCACGACCCCGTCACGCAGCGCCTTCGCGGTGACGCCCGGCCAGAAGTCGGTTTCGAGCACCGCCAGGTCGGAGTCGACGAAGCTGGACTCGGCGTCGCCCGCCAGCACGGCCTTCGACAGGGGCGGCCGGTCGTAGGGCCGGTGCCGCTCCTGGCCGATCAGCGTGATCCTGCCGCCGAACCCGCGTGCCCGCAGCGCCTCGACGCTCCGCACGCCGGCCAGTCCGGCTCCCACCACCACGACATGATTCACGTAAGCGACCATAACGGGGGCCGCCCGGCGCCGTCGCGCCGAGCCCTGATTCCGCCCTCACCTGGCGCTCCGCCTCACCGCTCCCCGCGGCCGCCTTCGCGTTTCCCGGCCCGCCGGGCCCGGCGCGGGCGCCGCGGGTGTACGGGACTCCGGCGTGTCGTCCTGTCACCGGAGGTCGTAGGGTGGTGGTGCACGACGCGCGGGAGTCCGGCCGTCACCGGGCTGAGAGGAAGGCTTGACCGGGCCTTCGACCGCAAGACACCTGATCCGGATCATGCCGGCGAAGGGAGCGGACATGGATGTGATCGTCGGAGGCGGCATCGTCGGCCTGTCCATCGCCTGGCGGCTGGCCAGGCGGGGGCGCGAGGTCGTGGTGGTGGACCCGTCCCCCGCCACCGGCGCCTCCTACGCGGCGGCGGGCATGCTGGCCCCGATCAGCGAGGTCACCTACACCGAGGAACCCCTGCTCCGCCTGGGCGCCGCGTCCCTGCGCCGCTGGCCCGCCTTCGCCGCCGCCCTCGCCGCCGACGCGGGACTCACCCCCTCAGCGGCCACCGGATTTCGCGCGGACGAGCAGGCCGGCGACCTTGCCGGAGCGGCCTTCGCCGGGCTCGACGGCTCGGGTGACGGGGCCCATGGACAGCCGGCCGCGAGGACCGGCGCAGACGGACAGACCGGGGCGACCTTCACCGGGCTCGGAGACGCGGGTGAGGCGGCCCAGTGGCTGGCGGCCGCGCGGGCCGGGCTGGATCTGCGGGAGGACGGGACGCTGGACGTCGCGTTCGGGTCCGACGATCTGGCGATGCTGGACGAGCAGGCCAGGTTCATGGAGAAGCTGGGGCTGCCGGTCGAGCGGCTGACGGGGCGCGAGTGCCGGCGGCTGGAGCCCATGCTGGCGCCGTCCGTCCGCGGCGGGCTGCTGGCCCGTACCGACGCCTGGGTGGACCCGCGCCGCGTGACCGCGGCGCTGCTCGCCGCGCTGGACCGGCTCGGCGTCCCGGTGGTGCGCGCCCGGGTGAGGGAGCTGCTGCGCGACGGCGGCCGCGTGGTGGGCGTACGACTCGCCCCGCCGGAGCCGGCGACCGCGACGCTGGCCGCCGAGCGGGTGGTGCTGGCGGCGGGGGCGTGGAGCGGGGAGCTGGCCGAGGTGCCGGTACGGCCGGTGAAGGGCCAGATCATGCGCCTGCGGTCCCCTCAGCCCTTGCTGGGCCGGTGCGTGCGCGGGAGCGTGCACGGCACCCCGGTCTACCTGGTGCCCCGCGGCGACGGGGAGCTGGTGGTCGGCGCCACGCAGGAGGAGCTGGGGTTCGACACCCGGGTGACCGCGGGCGGGGTCTACGAGCTGCTCCGCGACGCCAGGGAGCTGGTGCCCGGCGTGACGGAGCTGGAGGTGGCCGACGTGGTGGCGGGGCTGCGGCCGGGCACGCCGGACAACCTGCCGGTCATCGGGCCGAGCGGGACCCCCGGCCTGCTGCTGGCGACCGGTCACCATCGCGGCGGGGTGCTGCTCGCGCCGCTCACCGCAGCGATCTTGGAAGGCGAGGAGACCGGCCTCGCGACACTGTGCTCACCGGCGAGATTTCGGGATGTGTCATGAAGGTGATGATCAACGGGGTCGCCCACGAGGTGGCCGAGGACATGACCGTGGGGCAGGCCGTGCGGACCCTGACCGCCTCGGCCACCGGCGTGGCGGTGGCCGTGAACGACGAAGTGGTCACGCGCGGCGCGTGGGAGACGACGGCGCTGCGCGACAGCGACCGCGTGGAGGTGCTGACGGCGGTGCAAGGTGGATGATCTGATCATCGCCGGGGAGAAGTTCTCCTCCCGGCTCATCATGGGCACCGGCGGCGCGCCCTCGCTGGAGGTGCTGGACCAGGCGCTGGAGGCGTCCGGGACCGAGCTGACCACGGTGGCGATGCGGCGGCTGGACCCGCGGGCCCGCGGGTCGGTGCTGGACGTGCTGCACCGGCGCGGCATCAAGGTGCTGCCCAACACGGCGGGCTGCTTCACCGCGGGCGACGCGGTGCTGACGGCGCGGCTGGCGCGCGAGGCGCTGGGGACGAACTGGGTCAAGCTTGAGGTCATCGCCGACGAGCGGACGCTGCTGCCCGACCCGATCGAGACGTTCGACGCGGCGGAGCGGCTCGTGGCCGACGGGTTCGTGGTGCTGCCGTACATCGGCGACGACCCGGCGCTGGCGCGGCGGCTGGAGCTGGCGGGGTGCGCGGCGGTCATGCCGCTGGGCGCGCCGATCGGCTCCGGCCTGGGGGTCAGGAACCCGCACAGCATCGAGCTGATCGTGGAGGCGGCCGGGGTGCCGGTGATCCTGGACGCGGGCGTCGGCACCGCCAGCGACGCGGCGCTGGCGATGGAGCTGGGGTGCGACGCGGTGCTGCTGGCGACGGCGGTCACCCGGGCGCAGCGGCCCGAGCTGATGGCCTCGGCGATGCGCTCGGCCGTCCAGGCCGGCCGGGCCGCCCGGCTGGCGGGCCGGATCCCCCGCCGCCGGTACGCCGAGGCGTCCTCCCCGATGTCCCCCTGACACCGCGCCGACCGCGGCCGATCCGGAGGTCCCGCTTTTCGGACACGCCACGTCGCCGAGAGGGGTCGCCCGGAAAAGAAGAACTTTCTTCGGGAGTATGTTCTCCCGGCGCGGCGACACTCCGGGACCCGTTTCGCGGCCTTCGGCAGGCGTGACGAGCCACGCAATGCCGGTCTCCTCACGGCTCAGCAGCAGGCTCGCGTCACGGAACGGCACGGCTCGGCATCGGTTTCGGGTGGTCAGGCCTTCCCGGGGGCGAAACGCCCGTAAACTCAGCCGGGTGGACACGACGACTGCGGACCCTCTGGTCGGTCGGCTGCTCGACGGGCGTTACCGCGTCGAGTCCCGGATCGCCCGGGGCGGCATGGCGACTGTCTACCTCGCGCTGGACATCCGGCTGGACCGGACCGTCGCGCTGAAGGTGATGCACCGTTCGCTCGCCGACGACCCAGCGTTCGTGCGCAGGTTCATCGGCGAGGCGAAGTCGGTGGCCAGTCTCTCGCACCCCAACGTGGTGCACGTCTTCGACCAGGGCACCGACGGCGACGTCGTCTACCTGTCGATGGAGTACGTGCCCGGCAAGACCCTGCGTGACGTGCTGCGCGAGCGCGGCAGGCTGCCCGCCCGCGAGGCGCTGGAGATCTTGATCCCGGTGCTCGCGGCGCTCGGCGCGGCCCACCAGGCGGGCATGGTCCACCGGGACGTCAAGCCGGAGAACGTGCTGCTGGCCGACGACGGCCGGATCAAGGTGGTCGACTTCGGCCTGGCCCGCGCCATCGAGGCGACCAACCAGACGCGCACCGGCGTGATGATCGGCACGATCGGCTACATGTCGCCGGAGCAGGTGATGACCGGCGGCGCCGACGTGCGCAGTGACGTCTACGCGTGCGGCATCATGCTGTTCGAGCTGGTGACGGGCCGGCAGCCGTACGACGGCGAGACGCCGATGTCGGTCGCCTACCGCCACGTGCACGACACGGTGCCGCCGCCGTCGTCGCTGGTGGGCGAGGTGCCCGCGCTGATCGACACGCTGGTGGCCAGGGCGACGGCGCGCGAGCCGCAGGACCGCCCGGCGGACGCCACGGCGATGCTGGTGCAGGCGGTGGAGGCGCACCGGGCGCTGCCGAGGCTGTCGGGCCCGCAGCCCGCCCGGCCGTCCGGCGCGTTCACCGCTCCGCCCGCGGCTCCGCTCCACACGCTGATCCAGCCGCGCGAGGAGGCGCCGCCGCCGGCTCCGCCGCGCTCGAAGGGCGGCCGGTTCAAGCCTGGCTGGTTCCTGATCGCGCTGGCCGTGGTCATGGTGGTCGCGGTCACGGCGACCGGGCTCTACTTCTCGCAGAAGAGCTACAAGATCGTGCCCAACCTCGTGGGCAGGAACCTCGCGGTGGCCGAGCAGAGCGCGAAGGCGCAGGGCTTCAAGGTCGTCAAGGTCGAGGGCCGCCACGACGAGAAGATCGCCGAGGGATCGGTCCTGGCCATGGATCCGGCCCACGGCACCCAGGTGGAGGCCGGCGCGACGATCACGCTGGTGCCGTCGCTGGGCCCGAAGCGGGTGCTGGTGCCGAAGACCGCCGGCATGACGCAGGACGACGCCAGGGCGGCGATCGCCGAGGCGGGGCTGACCGTGGGCAGGATGCGCCGCGTCAAGAACCTCGAGGTGGAGCGCAACCACGTGATCCGCACCTCGCCGCAGGTGGGCGACAAGGTCAAGGAAGGCGCCAAGGTCGACATCTACGTCAGCGCGGGCCTGGTCATGCCGGACGTGGGGGGCATGCCGAAGGACCAGGCGGCGGCGTTCCTGACGGAGCAGGGCTTCCAGGTGCAGGTCAACGAGGTCGACGACGACGCCGAGCCCTGCACCGTGATCGCGCAGGCGCCGAAGGCGAAGTCCGAGGTCGACCAGGGCGCCGGGGCGATGATCACGGTCGCGCGCTGCCAGACCGACTTCTGGCACTGGTTCCGGGGCGACCAGGAGGCCCGCGACGACCAGGAGTTCCGGATCATGCCGGCCGTGATGGGCAAGGGCATCAACGACGCGAAGAACGAGCTGCAGGCGCAGGGCTTCCGGGTGCGGGTGCACAACCTGTCCAACAGCGGCGTGGTGCGCTTCCAGCGCCCGACGCCCAACTCCGAGCGCCCGCCGGGCTCGGAGGTCCACCTCTGGCACTAGGGTGACCGCCCCGCCGCTCCGGGCGGCGGGGCGGATCACACCAGGTGCCCCCACAGGCGCACGCGGGCCAGGCCGCCGTCGGGATGGATGTCGACGCGTACGTGATCGACGGGGTCGTGCGGGCCGAGCCGGAAGCGGTGCGGCGTGTCGGGCCGGAGCGGGGTCCTCGGCAGCAGCGGGACCTCGCGGTCGCCGTCGAGGCCGGTGAGGGTCACGGCGGCGGGCGCGTTGAAGATCAGATTGGTCGTGTCGATCTCGGCCAGGCTGACGCGCCCGCGCCCGGCCAGGCGGACGACGAGCCAGTCGTTCCCGCCGTCGCGGCGGCGCGCGGTCTCCCAGCCCTCCGCCTGGTTGCGCGCCAGGCCGGGGGCGATGACGTTGTGGGGCGAGGAGTAGAACGCGTCGGAGCAGGCGGTGACCAGCCCGCCGTTCTCCAGGGCGGCGAGGTCGAGGCCGAGCCCGTCCCACACCGACAGGTCGGGGCGGGGCTCGCCGTGCACGCGCAGCCGCGCGATGCCGCCGTCGGGATACATGACCAGCCGCACATGCGTGTGGCGGCGCTCGCCCGGCACCTCGAACAGGTGCTCGCTGTCCCCCTGGAGCGGGCTCCTGGGCACGATCGTGACCCACGGGGCCCGCTCCAGCTCGGCCGCCGACGGATGGCCGGCGACCTCGGCCGCCTCGACGGCGGCGTGCGGCGGGTAGTTGCCGGTGAACCAGGCGGTGTCGACGACCACGCCGCGGATCACGCCGGGCAGGCCGAGGCGGACGATCGCCCAGTCGTGCCCCGGTTCGCGGCGGCGGCGGGTCTCCCAGCCGTCGTAGACCTGGCCCTTGCCGTCGAAGGTCGCGGCCTGGAAGCCGGGCTTGCCGGGCCGGATGAGGTTCTCCTTGCCGGCGAAGGACTCGTCACTGGCGGCGACGACCGATCCGCCGTGGCGGCGCAGCGCGAGGTCGGGCAGGCGGGTGACGTCACGCATCTACGCCTCCAGCAGGAAGGTCCCGTACGGGACGCCGTCGACGGGCCGGCCCCGCAGCCAGGTGGTGAGCACGGCCCCCCTGAGGCGGCGGCCCTGGTACGGGGTGACGGGGTTCTTGTGGTGCAGCCGCCGGGCCTCGACGGGTTCGGCGGCGTCCGGGTCGAAGGCGACCAGGTCGGCGTCCTTGCCCGGCTCGATGCCGCCCTTGCGGCGCAGGCCGGCCAGCCGGGCGGGGGCGGCCGACATCCAGCGGGCGACGTCGGCGAGCCCGTGCCCGCGCCGGGACGCCTCCGTCCAGACGGCGCGCAGCCCCAGCTGGAGCGAGGAGACGCCGCCCCAGGCGGCGGCGAAGTCCGGCACCTTGAGGTCGGCGGTGGACGGTGAGTGGTCGGTGACGACGCAGCCGATCACGCCGCGGGCGAGCCCGTCCCAGAGCCGGTCGCGGTTGTCGGCGGAGCGGATGGGCGGGCAGCACTTGTAGGCGGTGTCGCCCTCCGGCACGTCGGCGTCGGTCAGCGTCAGGTAGTGGGGGCAGGTCTCGGCGGTGACGGGGAGGCCGTCGGCCTGGGCGGCCTCCAGCACGTCGAGGCACTCGGCGCTGGAGACGTGCAGGACGTGCGCGCGGGCGCCGGTCTCGCGGGCGAGCCGGACGACCTGCTCGACGGCGCTGCGTTCGGCCGCCGCCGGCCGGGACTCCAGGAACGCGGCGTAGCCGGGGCCGGCGCACTCTGCCAGCAGGGCGGGGTCCTCGGCGTGCACGACCAGCAGCCCGCCGAACCCGGCCAGCGCCGCCATGGCCTCGCGGATCTCCCCCGGGGTGAGCCGGGGGAACTCGTCCACGCCTGACGGCGACATGAAGCACTTGAACCCGCGCACGCCCCGGTCGTGCAGCGGCCTGAGGTCGGCGAGGTTGCCGGGGACGGCGCCGCCCCAGAAGGCGACGTCGACGTGACACTGCCCGGCGGCGGCGCGCAGCTTCTCCTCCAGCGCGGCCACGCTGACGGTGGGCGGCAGCGCGTTGAGCGGCATGTCCACGATGGTGGTGACGCCGCCGGCCGCGGCGGCCCTGGTGGCGGTGGCGAACCCCTCCCAGTGGGTGCGGCCTGGCTCGTTGACGTGCACGTGGGAGTCGACCAGGCCGGGCAGCAGGACGAGGTCGCGCAGGTCGACGTCCTCGGCCGACTCCAGCGGGGCGGCGTGCTCGTGCAGCGCCGCGATCCGCCCGTCGCGCACGGCGACGGCCGCCGGCCGTTCGCCGCCGGGCGTGACGGTCCTGCGTGACCGGATCACGAGGTCGTACAAGGGCGTGCTCCTTCAGCGTTCGTTCGGTGCGGTGCCTTCCCCAAGCTCTCTCGTGCTCCTCCGCACGCCGCGGGCTTCCAGGGTCGGCTCAGGTGAGCCGTTCGGCGGCCAGGCGGGCCGTGAGGCGGGTGAGGATCGGGCGGGCGTCGGCCATGCTGCGGACGGGGTCGGGCTCCAGGTCGGCGAGGGCGTACGCGGCCTCGAAGCCCGCCTCGCGCAGCTGCTCGTCCGTGAGGGCGCGGCGGCCGCAGACGGCCACGACGGGGACGCCCGCCGCGCGGGCGGCGCGGGCGACGCCGGCGGGGGCCTTGCCGCGCAGCGTCTGCTCGTCGAGCGACCCCTCCCCGGTGATCACCAGCCGGGCGCCCCTGACCTGCTCGGCGAAGCC
>NZ_JAPNNL010000178.1 GCF_027620315.1 Nonomuraea corallina
GGGCGTCCTCATCGCCGGCTATCTCGCCTCCGTCCTCCCGGTCCAGGCCGGGTTACGGACCCTCCCCGACCCCGAGAACGTACGGCGGGCCGTCCGGCTGAGCATCCTCGGCCTGATCCCGCTCCAGGCGGCGGCGGTCGCGGGCGGCGGCCGGTTCGGGACGGCGGGCGCGCTGCTGTGCTCGCTCCCCGCGGGCCGGTGGCTCTCATCCCGGCTGGCGACGTCGTGAAGTGGGCCTACTGCACCAACGGCTTCGCCGGTCACCGGCTCCCCGAGGCGCTCGCGGTCCTCGCCGACCTGGGATACACGGGGGTGGCCGTCACGCTCGACCACGGCCATCTCGACCCCTGCTCCCCCACCCTGGCCGGGGAGGTGTCCAGGATCGCCGGGCTGCTCGACCGGCTCGGCATGGACGTCGTGGTCGAGACGGGCGGGCGCTACACCCTCGATCCCCTGCGCAAGCACCATCCGACCCTCGTCAGCGAGGACGCCGGACCCCGGGTGGACTTCCTGACCACGGCGATGCGCGTCGCCGCGGACCTGGGCGCGCCCGTGGTGCACCTGTGGAGCGGCGCCCTGCCCGGCGGACTGCCGGAGGCTCAGGCGTACCCGCGGCTGGCCCGCCGGTGCGCCCGGCTGCTCGACGAGGCCGACCGGGTGGGCGTCACGCTGGGGTTCGAGCCGGAACCCGGGATGCTGGTCGCCGACCTGGACGGCTACGAGCGGCTGCGGGCGATGCTCGACGCCCATCCCCGCTTCGGTCTCACCCTCGACGTCGGGCACTGTCACTGCGTGGAGCGGGAGGACCTGGTCACCTGTCTGCGGCGGGCGCTGCCGTACACCGTGCACGTGCAGATCGAGGACATGCGCCGGGGAGTTCACGAGCACCTGGAGTTCGGCGAGGGTGAGATCGACTTCGTGCCGGTGCTCGCCGCTCTGCGCGGCTACACCGGTCTGGTGGCCGTGGAACTGGCCCGGCACAGCCACGCGGCCCCGCAGGTCGCCCACCGATCGATCGGGTTCTTGAGGAGGGCACATGAACGAGCCGGCGCGGGAGTGGCCGGCCTCGGCCGTCCGGCAGGTCGAGGCTGACCCGCACGCGATCCACCGCCTCTTCCCGCAGGCCGAACGGCGGGGCGGTCCTGGCACCCGGCGCGCGCTGCTCCGCGCGCTGCGCGGCGACCTCGCGGTGATCCGGAGCCTGTACGAGGCCGGCGACAGCGGTGAACGGCTGGCGATCCTGACCGCCCTGCACGAGCTCGACCTGGACGGCACGGCGGTCGCGCTGGTGGAGGACGCGCTGCGCACCAACGACGCGCGGCTGGTCGCCGCGGCCCTCGGCCCGTACGGCTCCGCGTGGCTGAGCGACCACGCGTACCGGCAGGGAGTGCTCAAGTGCGTCTTCATGTCGATCCCCCTGACGGCTGTGGCCGGGCTGGAGCGCCGCTTCGACGCCGAGCTGGCCCGGATGCTGGCGGACTACGCGGCCGAGCTGCGGGCGGCGGGCCGGCCCGTCCCGGCCGACGTCCTGGAGAGGATCTGAATGCGCATCTTCGACCCCCACGTCCACATGACCTCCCGGACCACCGACGACTACCGGCGCATGTACGACGCGGGGGTCCGGGCCGTCGTCGAGCCCGCCTTCTGGCTGGGGCAGCCCCGCACCAACGTCGGCAGCTTCCTCGACTACTTCGACGCACTGCTCGGCTGGGAGCCCTACCGCGCCGCGCAGCACGGCATCCGCCACCACTGCGCGCTCGCGCTCAACCCGAAGGAGGCCAACGATCCGCGATGCGCCCCGGTGCTGGCCGAGTTGCCGCGATACCTGCTGAAGGACTCCGTGGTCGCGGTCGGCGAGGTCGGCTACGACTCGATGACGCCTGAGGAGGAACGGGCGTTCGAGGCCCAGCTGGCCCTGGCCCAGGACAACGATCTTCCGGTGCTGGTGCACACTCCGCATCGGGACAAGGCCGAGGGCACCCGCCGGACGCTCGAGGTGGTGCGGGCCGCCGGGCTGCCCGCCGGGCGGGTGCTGGTCGACCACCTCAACGAGCTGACCGTCGGCATGGTCGCGGACTCGGGCTGCTGGATGGGGTTCTCGATCTACCCGGACACCAAGATGGACCCGGGCCGGATGGTGACCCTGCTCAAGGAGTACGGCACGGACAGGATGCTGGTGAACTCGGCCGCCGACTGGGGGCGGAGCGATCCGCTCAAGACGCGGGAGGTGGCTGACGCCATGCTCGCGGCCGGTTTCGGCGAGGACGACGTCGACCAGGTCCTGTGGCGCAACCCGGCCGCCTTCTACGGGCAGAGCGGCCGGCTCCACCTCGATCCCGGCCTCGGTTCCGGCTCGGAAGCCGGCTCGGAAGCCGGCTCGGAAGCCGGCTCGGAAGCCGGCTCGGAAGCCGTCCAGGACTACGCCGGCAACACGATCAGGCGGGGCTGAGCATGCGGCTGCGCCATCCGGACGGCTCGACGGTGCACCTGTCCTACTGCACCAACGTGCACGCCGCCGAGGATCTCCCCGGCATCCACGGCCAGCTGTCCGGCGTCGCGGCGCGGGTCAGGCGCCTGCTCGGCGTGGAACGGCTCGGGCTGGGGCTGTGGCTGTCCCGGCACGCCGCCGCCGCCCTCACCGCCCGGCCGGAGGAGCTCGCGGCGCTGCGCGAGCGGCTGGACGCGCTCGGGCTGGAGGTCGTGACCCTCAACGGCTTCCCCTACCGCGGCTTCCAGGACGAGGTCGTCAAGCACCGGGTCTACACCCCTGACTGGGCCGACGCGGAGCGGCTGCGCCACACGCTCGGGCTCGCCGGCATCCTCGCCTCGCTGCTGCCTGACGACGTCGCCGAAGGCACGATCTCGACGCTTCCCCTGGCCTGGCGGACCGGGTGGACCAGGGAAAAAGCGGCGGCGGTGACGGCCCATCTCGACGCGGCAGCCGAAGGGCTGCGCGCGCTGGCCGCCCGTACCGGCAAGGTGATCCGGCTGGGCCTCGAGCCGGAGCCCGGCTGCGTCGTGGAGACCACGTCGCAGGCGCGCGCCCTGCTGGGCGACGTGGACCACGACCACCTCGGCCTGTGCCTGGACGCCTGCCACATGGCCGTCGGGTTCGAGGAGCCCGGCGCGGCCGCCGCCACCGGGTTGCCGATCGTGAAGCTCCAGGCGTCGTGCGCCCTGGTGGCGCCGCCCGGGGCGCAGCGGGCGCTGGCGGCCTTCGACGAGCCGCGTTTCCTCCACCAGACGCGCTCCGCCACCGGCTACGCCGACGACCTGGGCGAGGCCCTGGCCGGTGGCCTGCCCTCGGACGAGAGCTGGCGCGTGCACTTCCACGTCCCGCTGCACGACACGCCGCCCCCTCCGCTCACCACCAGCGCCCCCTTCCTGCGGGACCTGCTGGGGGCGCTTCTCGGCAGGGAGCGTCCGCTGACCAGGCACGTCGAGGTGGAGACCTACACGTGGAACGTGCTTCCCGGCGCGCCTTCCGACATCGCGCACGGCATCGCCGCCGAGCTCCACTGGATGCGGGCGCAACTGGCCGCCCTCGGGCTGAAGGAGACCTGATGGCACCGCTGATCGTGATCAATGTCGTCGGGCTCACCCCGCGCCTGCTCGCGCACATGCCGAACGTGGCAAGCCTGACGAAAGCCGGCTCGGCGGCCACGCTGCGGCCCGTGCTGCCCGCCGTCACCTGCTCGATGCAGGCCACCCTGCTGACCGGCGCACTGCCCCGCGACCACGGCATCGTGGGAAACGGGTGGTACTTCCGGGATCTCGGCGAGGTGCTGCTGTGGCGGCAGCACAACGCGCTCATCCAGGGCGACCAGCTGTGGACCGCCGAGCCCGGCCTGCGCACCGCCAACGTCTGCTGGTGGTACGCGATGGGCGCGCCGGCCGACCTGCTCGTCACCCCGCGTCCCGTCTACCACGCCGACGGCCGCAAGTCGCCCGACTGCTACACCCGCCCGCCCTCGCTCCACGACGACCTCGAGGCCGCGCTCGGCCCGTTCCCCCTGTTCACCTACTGGGGACCCAACGCTGGCATCTCCTCCTCGCAGTGGATCATCGCCGCCGCCCGCCGCATCCTGGCCCGCGAACAGCCGGATCTGCTGCTGGTCTACGTGCCCCACCTCGACTACGACCTCCAGCGGTACGGCCCCGCCGGCCCCGAGGCGGTCGCGGCCGCCCGCGCCGTCGACGCCGCGCTCGCCCCGCTCCTGGCCGAGGACGGCCAGGTGGTCGTGCTCTCCGAGTACGGGATCACCCCGGCGTCCCGCCCGGTGGACGTCAACCGGGCGCTGCGCGCCGCGGGGCTCCTGGAGGTGTACGTCCAGGCCGGGATGGAGTATCTCGACCCGTGGGCGTCCCGGGCCTTCGCCGTGGCCGACCACCAGGTGGCCCACGTGTACGTGCGCGACCCCGCCGACCTCGGCCGCGCCCGCGCCGTCGTCGCCGACCTGCCCGGCGTGGACGAGGTGCTCGACCAGGCGGGGAAGGCGAAGTACGGGCTCGACCACGAACGCGCGGGCGAGCTCGTCGCGGTGGCGGAGCCGGACGCCTGGTTCACCTATTACTACTGGCTCTCCGACGACCGCGCCCCGGATTTCGCCAGGCTCGTCGACATCCACCGCAAACCCGGCTACGACCCGGCCGAGCTGTTCATGGACCCGGGTGATCCGTTCGTCAAGCTGCGCGCGGCGGCGGCGCTCGCCAGGAAGAAACTGGGCTTCCGGTACACGATGCGGGTGGTGCCGCTCGACCCGTCGCCGGTGCGGGGCAGTCACGGCCGGCTGCCCGACGCGCCCGACGACGGGCCGCTGATCATCGGCCCCTTCGACCGTGACTCCTACGAGGCGACCGAGGTGAAGGGGCTGCTGACCGCGCTGGCCCGGACCGGCCGCTGACCGCGTCCGGGCGGCGGAGGTGACCGGCGCGGCGGCCTGGATCGCCGCGCCGGAGTGTGACCGGTCTAGCCGCGGGTCCAGCGCTGGTTGGCTCCTCCGGTGCAGGTCCAGATGCGCGCCCTGGCGCCGTTGGCGGTGCCGTTGACGTCCAGGCACTTGTTGGCGCCCACGGCCGTGATCGTGCCGTCGGCGTTGTGCCGCCACTTCTGGTTGTTCTGGCCGTTGCAGCTCCAGATGATCACCGTGCTGCCGTCGGCGGTGCCGCCCCCGTTCACGTCCAGGCACTTGTTGCCGTACACCCGCAGCTCACCGGCGCTGGTCGCGGTCCACTGCTGGTTGGCCTGCCCGTGGCAGTCCCAGAGCTGCACCTGCGCGCCGTTGGCCTGGGAGGCTCCGCTGACGTCCAGGCACCGGTTCGACCCGGCCCCCCTGAGCGCGCCGGTGCCGCCCGGCGTGCCGGTCAGCTCCTTGACGCGGATGTTGCGGAAGGACACCACGTCGCCGGACCCGTGGTTCTGGATGCCGATGTATCCCTGCTGCAGGGAACGGGCCGGATCCGCGTTGGTGAAGTCGTTGATCCTGCTGCCGTTCAGGAACACCTGCAGCCGCTCGCCCTCCACCAGCAGCTCATAGGTGTTCCACTGCCCCGGCGGGTTCAGCGCCGCGTCGCGGGCGGCGAGGTCGGCGGACTTGACCCCGTAGATGGCTCCGGTCGTCCGGTCCGGGGAGTCGGTCGCGTCTATCTGCACCTCGTACCCGGTGGCGAGCGCCGTGGCGGGGTCGCCGGTGGCCGGGAACCCGACGATCACGCCGGAGTTGGAGTCGCCGGTCAGCCTCCAGTCGAGCTTGAGTGAGTACGAGCCGAACTCCTTGGCGCTGTACCACAGCATCCCCATGCCGCCCTGGGAGGTCAGCGTGGCGTCGCTGTTGGCGAACGACCCCGGCCCCGCCTGCGACCAGCCCGTGGTCGAGCCGTTGTACAGCGTCGTGTACCCGGTCTCCGGGCGGCAGTCGGCGTTGGTGGCCTTGGCCGCGTACCGGATGCCGCCGAGCAGCAGCGTGCGGAAGTTCGGGTCGGCGTACGACTCGCGGGTGTGCCCCAGGCCGGTGTAGAAGGCGCGGCCGGCGGCCTGCGGGCGGCACCAGGTGATCGGGTGGTCGCCCATGCTGCCGCCGCTGTAGCTGGCCTCGTCCAGGCTCTGCAGCACCCGGACGTTGGGGCGGGGGTTGGCGCGGAAGTTGTACCACTCGTCGGTGCGTGACCAGGTCGGCCCGAGGTGGGCGGTCGCGGCGTGCGCCCGGTCCTCGTTCCGTACGGTGGCCTGCTGGATCGCCGGGTGGCTGGCGAACCAGGCGCCCATCAGCTGCCCGTAGTACGGCCAGTTGTACTCGGTGTCCGCGGCCGAGTGCACCCCTACGGCGCCGCCCCCGCCGTCCACGTACGCCTGGAAGGCCGCCTGCTGGCTGTCGTCGAGCACGTCGCCGGTGGTGTTGAGGAACACCACCGCCCCGTACTGCGCCAGGTTGGCCGTGGTGAAGGCGCTGGAGTCCTCCGTGGCGTCGACGGTGAAGTCGTTGGCCGCCCCCAGGTCGCGGATCGCCTGGATGCCGGTGGGGATCGAGTCGTGCCGGAACCCGGCCGTCTCGGAGAACACCAGCACCTTGGACGCTGCCTGGGTGGTGGCGGCCTGGGCGGGGAGCGCGGGGATCATCGTCGTGGCCGCGGTGATCGCCGCCACCGCCACCGCCGGCAGGCGCCGCGCAGAGGTCTTCCGGCCGTTCCCCGCGGTGCGCCCGAGGGCGGCGGGGATCAGATGTCGCAACATGGATGTCCCTTTCAGACGCGGGTCCAGCGCTGGTTGGTTCCTCCGGTGCAGGTCCAGATGCGTGCCCTGGTGCCGTTGGCGGTGCCGTTGACCTCCAGGCACTTGTTCGCGCCGACGGCGGTGATGCTGCCGTCGGCGTTGAGCCGCCACTTCTGGTTGTTCTGGCCGTTGCAGTCCCAGATGATCACGGCGGTGCCGTCGGCGGTCCCGGCCCCGTTCACGTCCAGGCACTTGGTGCCGTACACCCGCAGCTCGTTGGCGCTGGTCGCGGTCCACTGCTGGTTGGGCTGGCCGTTGCAGTCCCAGATGAGCACCTGCGCGCCGTTGGCCTGGGACGCGCCGTTGACGTCCAGGCACCGGTTCGACGCGACTCCGCGCAGCGGGCTCGTGCCGCCCGGGGACGGGGTGCCGGTGTCGAGGGTGAAGGCGTCCACGTCGAACAGGTGGCCCTGCCCGGTCGGGCCGCGGAAGACCAGGTACAGCGTCGTCGTGCCGGCCGGCGCGCCGCCCAGGCTCGCCGAGACGTCGGTGAAGGTGTCCCAGCCGCCGGTGCTCGCCACGTTCACCGTCCCCAGCAGCGTGCCCGTCGCCGATCCCGCCCGCACTTCGATCCTGCCGCCCGCGCCGGCCGAGGACACCCGGGCGGTGATCCTCGTCGCGGTGCCCAGATGGTACGGCTGGAAGGAGATCCAGTCGCCGTCATCGGTGAAGCCGACCGTCCTGCCGCCCTCCGCGGTGGCGTGGTCGGCCGTCTGGACGCCCTGCTGGGCGCCGAAGTGCTCCGCCTGCCGGTGGCGCGGCTGGAGCGTGCGGGTGCTGGTGGAGGTCAGACCGCCCCCGTCGGTGTAGGAGGCCTCGAAGACGCCGTAGATGTTGGCCGCGGCGTCGTGCTCGCCGTCGACCGGCACCGTGAGGGAGCCCGAGCAGCCGGTCGCGGAGGTGATCTGGTGGCGGTGGCTGTCGTGGCCGAGGAAGTACGCGACGGTGACCCGGCCGCAGTCGATCGTGCCGTCCTCCGGGTCGCTGACGGCGACCTGGAAGGGCACGGTGTCCCCGAAGGAGAACGGCTGCCCGTGGACGGGGGTGGTCAGGGTGACCGCCGGCGCGGTGTTGCCGACGGTCACGAGCACGCTCGCCGTGCCGGTGAGCCCCTCGGGGTCCCTCACCGTGAGCGTCACCTGGTAGGAGCCGTTCGCGCTGTAGGTCTTGGCCGGGTTCGCCGCCGTGGAGGTGGTGCCGTCGCCGAAGTCCCAGGCGTAGGTCAGGGCGCGGCCCTCCGGGTCCGAGCTGCCCGCCGAGGAGAAGGTCACGGCCAGCGGAGCCGGTCCGGACGTCCGGTCGGCGGACGCCCTGGCGATCGGGTTGCGGTTGGCGCCGCCGATGTACTCGATGCGGTACAGCGCCTGGTTGTTGCTCCCGGTGCCGTAGTCGAGGACGTACAGGGCTCCGTCAGGGCCGAAGGCCATGTCCATCACCTGCGTCCCCGTCCACGGGAACGCCGCGATCTCGCCGTAGGAGCCGTCCTGCTCCACCTCGATCGCCTTGATCCAGCGCCGGCCGTACTCACCCGCGAAGTAGCGCCCGTCGAGCGCCTGGGGGAACTTGATCGCCGAGCTCAGGGCGGGGTCGTACCGGTAGACCGGGCCGCCCATCGGCGACTCCGACCCGGAGCCGAACTCCGGCGGGCCTCCCGCGTCCCCCGCGTACCGGATCCACGCCGGCTTGGCCGCGGGCAGGGTGGTCAGGCCGGTGTTGCGGAAGGAGTTGTTGGCGGGGCCGCCCGCGCAGTCGTACTTCGGGCCGGTGCTGTTGGTGGCGAAGTTCCATTCGTTGTAGGTCTCGGTGGTGGTGTTGTTGCCCGTGCAGTACGGCCAGCCGTAGTTGCCAGGACCGGTGATGCGGTTGAACTCCACCTGCCCGCTCGGGCCGCGGGCGGAGGTGGTCACCCCGGCGTCGGGCCCGTAGTCGCCGAGGTAGACGATGCCGGTCGCCTTGTCCACGCTCATCCGGAACGGGTTGCGGAAGCCCATCGCGTAGATCTCCGGCCGGGTCCGCGCCGTCCCCGGCGGGAACAGGTTGCCGGGCGGGATCGTGTACGTGCCGTCGGGCTGCGGTTTGACGCGCAGGACCTTCCCGCGCAGGTCGTTGGTGTTGGCGGAGGAGCGCTGGGCGTCGAACTGCGGGTTGCGGTTGGTCCGCTCGTCCAGCGGGGAGTAGCCGCTCGACTCGAACGGGTTGGTGTCGTCGCCGGTGGTCAGGTACAGGTTGCCGGCGGCGTCGAAGTCGATGTCCCCGCCCACGTGACAGCACTGGCCGCGGTCGTTCTGGACCCGGAGGACCACCTTCTCGCTGGCCAGGTCGAGGGTGTCGTCCGTCTTGAGGGTGAACCGGGACAGGTACAGCTCGCCCTTCCACTGGTCGAACTGGCTCTGCGTGCCGGTGCCCGGCGCGTCCCCGGTCGGGGTGCTCAGCCGCGGGGAGTAGTACAGCCACAGGTGCCGGTTCGAGGAGAAGCCGGGGTCGACCGCCACTCCCTGCAGCCCTTCCTCGTCGTGGGTGTAGACGTTGAGCCGGCCGGCCACCTTGGTCGCGCCTGCCGCGTCGGTGACGCGCACCGTGCCGTCGCGCGCCGTGTGCACCACCGACCGGTTCGGCAGCACGGCCAGCGACATCGCCTCGCCCAGCTCGCCGCCGCCTGACGCGAGCGACACCTGCTGGTAGTCGGACGGCGGGATGTCGAGAGCGTCCGCCGGGGAGGCGTCGAGCGCCAGTACCCCGGAGGTGACGAGTGCCATCGTGGTCAGCAAGGTGAGCCACGGACGTCGGGACATGGGTGTTCCCTCCTGTGACAGGAAGACCGGTCGGGGCGGGGCGGCGCCCCGCGGCTGTCGGGCCGCGGGCGAGCCGGCCCCCGTCAGGTGCGGGTCCACTTCTGGTTGGCGCCGCCGTGGCAGGTCCAGATCTGTGCCCTGGTGCCGTTGGCGGTGCCGGCGCCGCTGACGTCCAGGCACTTGTTCGCGCCCACGGCGGTGATGCTGCCGTCGGCGTTGAGCCGCCACTTCTGGTTGTTCTGGCCGTTGCAGTCCCAGATGATCACCGCGCTGCCGTCGGCGGTGCCGCCCCCGTTCACGTCCAGGCACTTGGTGCCGTACACCCGCAGCTCACCGGCGCTGGTGACGGTCCACTGCTGGTTGGCCTGGCCGTTGCAGTCCCAGATGAGCACCTGCGCGCCGTTCGCCTGGGACGCGCCGTTGACGTCCAGGCACCGGTTCGACGCCACGCCGCGCAACGCGCCCGTGTCCCCCGAGGGCTGCCCGCCGGGCCCGGCGGAGGCGATCACGGCCTGGGCCCCGGCCGGCCAGGCGCCGTTGGCGACGGTGACGTTGTTGTTCACCACGTTGCCGCGGTCGCCGTTGGTGACGTTGGTGCTTCCGTTGGTCGACCAGTTGCCGGTGACGGTGAAGTCGCCCATGTTCTCGCCGTACCAGTAGTTGGCCGTGGCCCAGGTGCCGGTGTTGGCCAGCACGTTGTTCCTGACGGTGTAGTACCGCGAGCCCTCGTCGAAGTAGATGCCGAACCAGCCGTTGGTGCGCAGGCAGTGGTTGTCGCTGATCACCGCGCCCGGGTTCCACGACAGCGTGTAGACGCAGCCGCCGTCGGTCATCTGCTGCATGACGTCGTGCACGTAGTTGCCGACGAGCCGGTTGCCGGAGGCGGTGGTGGGCGTGGTGTAGCGCGGCTGGAAGTCGTACAGGCCGCGGTTGGCGTAGTGGGTGCTGCCGCCGGGCTCGTTGGCGCCCCAGCCGTACCCGATCGACAGGCCGGTGTACGGCATGTTGTACACCTCGTTGCGGGACACGTCGGTGCCGGTGACGTAGGTGGACAGGACCGCGACGACTCCCCGGTAGTCGAGGCCGAGGTCGTGGATCCGGTTGTGGCTGACGGTGATGTTCCGGTTGACCATCCGCTGGTCGCTCGGGTGGTGGGCGTCCGCGCGCACGCCGCCGATCACGATGCCGCCGGCCGAGCTGCGGGCGATCTCCGACCGGGTGACGGTGATGCCGGCGGCGCCCAGGCCGACGCCGCCGGCGTGCGCGTTGGCGTCGTTGCCGATGCCGATGGCCGTCTGCCCCAGGTTGAGGAAGCGCGAGTCGGTGAAGGTGACCGTGTTCGCCGCGGAGACCTGCACGGCGGCCGGCATCTGGTACCAGTTCGGCCGGGTGGCCTCGAACTGCCGGCAGCCCTGGTGGCAGGCGGTGAACGCGGGCCAGTTCCAGGTGCCCGCCATGTACGCGCCGGTCTGCTGGTCCACGTAGCCCTGGTCGCCGCTGGGGCCGAGCCAGCTCGTGCCGGTGAAGGTGATCCCGCTGAAGGTGAGGTGGTGCGCGGGCGCGTCGTACGTCCCGCCCACGTGCACGAGCGACTGGAGCACCGGCAGCTCCACGCTGACCTGGCTCATGTTCTGCCCGGCGAGCGGGATGTAGGACAGGGCGCCGGTCGCGGGGCTGAGGTGCCACTCCCCCGGCGAGTCGAGGAACTCGTAGGCGTTGACCAGGTGGAGCGGCCCCGCCCGGTGCGGGCTGGTGAAGGTGTCGTACCCGAAGTTGTTGTTGTTCCAGGCGGGCTGCCGCATCGTGATGAGGTTGCCGCTGATGCTCTGCACCGGCGCGTACCTGTCGGTGAAGGAGCCGACGCTCTCCATCTCCACCCGGCCCTCGTCGGCGAGGTCGTTGAGGTAGCTCAGCGCGCCGCTGGTGAACCGCAGCCCGGTGCTGCTCGCGGTGAAGTCGGATCGGTTGACGGCGGTGCGCGCCCTGGTGGCGAGCGCGCCGTCGACGTACAGCTGCCGGGTGTCGATCCCGGTCGCGACGGTGGCGCGCCAGATGTTGCGCCCCGGGTCGGCCAGGGTCCAGCCGGTGACGGCCCTGGCTCCGCTGATGACCGGGACGGCCCCCGCCGCGGCCTGCCACCTGACGGTGTAGCCGTTGTTGCCGGAGTCGGCGGCGGTCAGCCGGAGCGGCGCGGCCAGCCGGTACACGCCGCCGGCCAGCTCCACGACGAGGTCGCCGGACATCGCGGCGTTCAGCGTACGCACCGCCGCCTGCGCCGCGGTCAGCGAGCACGGCTGGGCGGAGGTGCAGGCGGTGCCGGTGCCGCCGGGTGAGACGTACAGGGTCGTGGTGGCCGCGCGGGCCGGGGTGACGGCGGCGAGGAGGACGCACGCCGCGGCCAGCGCGGTGGTGACGACGCCGGCCAGGACCGGTCTCAGCATCGTGACGAGTGGCGGTGAGGGCACAGTCGTTCCTTCGGGGGGTAGGCGTATGGCCAGGTCACGCCCAGGTCATCAGGCAGGTGACGCCATGGCGGGATGGAGCGGACGTGCGCCGCAGGCATCGCTCCCCATTACCTTCGGAGCGGGGAAAGCCGTCAACCCCTTAAGCCTTCTTATTTCACGATTCGGACACCAGGAGCACGGCTCCAATAGGCGATATTTCCGGCTTCACCAGCAGAGACACCCGTGCTCGCCGGTGTCCGCGCCGCCGGTCGCCGAATGAACCGTTCATATGTTTCGTACTCATCGGGCGGCAGTCGCAGGCGGTCAAGGGTCGGCTCTTCCGTCATACTTGCAGGGGAACGGCGAGGAGGATGCAGCGTGACTGAGGCCCCGCGTGAGAGCGGATACCGGCCGGGCTACGAGGTGGCCGCCGAGCAGGTCCTGGAGTTGATCGTCAGGCTGGGCCTGCGTCCGGGTGACCGCATGCCGACCGAGAACGAGCTCGCCCAGCAGCTGGGCACCAGCCGCACCGTGGTGCGCGAGGCGGTCAAGATCCTCTCCGCCCTCGGCCGCGTCCGCGCCCAGAAGGGCCGCGGCCTGTACGTGGCCGACGACGAGGGGATGTTCGGCACCGGCCGCTGGGGCGCCTTCTTCCTGCCGACCGACCTCGACCACGTCTACATGCTGTTCGAGTTCCGCCGGACACAGGAGATGGAGACCAGCCGGCTGGCCGCCGGGCGCGCCACCCCCGCCGAGCTGAGGGCCATCGAGGAAGCGGCCGACCTGTGCCGCCGCGGCTTCGAGACCGGGCGCGAGGACCTGTTCAACGAGGGCGACGACGCCTTCCACACCGCCGTCGCCACCGCCTCGCACAACATGTTCCTCCAGGTCGCCGTCCGGGAGGCCCGCAGGCTGCAGGGGCAGTCGAGCCTCATCGGCCTGCGCGGCGGGGTGGGCGGGCACGCCGCCAAGGCCGTGGAGGAGCACGAGGCGATCTACCAGGCCATCCGCGCGGGCGACCCCGAGGCGGCCGCCCAGTCCGCGGCCCTGCACATCGACAACACCCTCGACGACTACCGCAAGGAGATCCAGCAGCGTCTCTTCTCGTCGCCCTGACGGCTTCGGTTCATCCCGGAGACCGCGTCGCGGGTGAGCGGCCGTCGACCGCCAGCAGCCGCCGCCCGGCGTGCTCCGGCCGGACGTGGGGGCCCTCGGCCCTCCTGACGTCCGGGCCGCGGGCGGAGGCGTTGATCGCCCGCTCGTCGACCGTGATGCCGAGCCCCGGCGAGTCACCGAGGACGAACCCGCCGTCCTCGACCCGCAGGTCGAGCGACAGCCCGAGCGGCGGGCGCAGGTCCTGCAGCTCGCTCGCCAGGTGGTTCGGCACCGACGTCGCGGCGTGCAGCAGCGCGACGGGCGTGGCGCCGATCGGGCTGACCGGCAGGTCGTGGGCGTGCGCCAGCGCCGACACCCGCAGGAAGTGCGACACCCCCCAGACGACGGCCGTCTGGACGATGTCCACGGCCCCCGCGGCCAGCAGCGGGCGGAACTGTTCGAGCCCGGTGAGGTTCTCCCCCGTGGCGACGGAGGCGCGGACCCCGCGGCCCACCACGGCCAGGCCGTCGGCGTCCCACCGCCGCACCGGCTCCTCGATCCAGGTGAGGTCCAGCGTGCGTTCGAGCTCGCACACGTGCCGGACCGCCTGCTTGCGGTTCCAGGCCTCGTTCACGTCGAGCATCAGCCCCGGCCGCGCACCGTGCCCCGCCTCGGTCAGGACGTCCCGTACCAGGGTGAGGCGGTGCCGGTCGCGTTCGATGTCGAGGCCGCCCTTGAGCTTGGCCGCGCGCAGGCCGTGCCCGGCGTAGGTCTGGTAGACGGAGACGAGTTCGTCGTCGGACAGGCCGATGTCCAGGCCGGAGGCGTACGCGGGCACTCTCCGGTCGCGCCCGCCGAGCAGCCGCCAGAGCGGCTCACCGGCCGCCCGCGCCTTGATGTCCCACAGGGCGGTGTCGAGCGCGCCGATCGTGCCGAACACCGCGCCGGCGTGACCCGCCTTGAAGGTACGCCGCAGCATGCGGTCGTAGAGCGCCGTCACGCCGCGCGGGTCCTCTCCCTCGATCGCGGCGAAGACCGTCTCGATCTCCACGTGGGGCCCGAGGCCGACGCCGGTGATCCCCTCGTCGGTGTCCACCAGGACGAGCGGCACGGGGACGACTCCGTCGGCGAAGACCCCGTTGACGTCACCGACGGGCCGGCCCCACTCCTGGACCGTCGTCAGGGTGCGATAACCAGTGATCCGCATGTCAGCCTTTCGTGGAGCCGGCGGTGATCCCGTCGGTGATCTGGCGCTGGAGGAAGAGGTAGATCATCAGCACGGGCACCGCGGCGATCAGGACACCCGAGGCGAAGACGGGGATGTCGCCGGAGTACTGCCCGCGCGGGGCGTTGACCCCGATCATGAGGGTGCGGTTCTCCGGCGACGGCATCATGAGCAGGGCGATGAGCACGTCGTTCCAGCAGAACAGGGTGTCCAGGATGCCGACCGACAGCAGCGCCGGGGCGCCCAGCGGGAGCATGATCCGCCAGTACACGCCGTACGCCGTGCTGCCGTCGATCCTGGCCGCGTCGACGATCTCCGCCGGGATGGTCCGGTAGTGGCTCGTCATCAGGAAGACCGTGAACGGGAGGAACTGGGCGACGTAGGCCAGGATCAGTCCCGGGTAGGTGTCGAGGAGGCCGCTGTCGGCCATGACCCGGGTGAGCGGGACCATGATCACCTGGAACGGGATGAACAGTCCCGCGAGGCACCCCAGGAAGATCACCGAGGAGCCGCGGAACCGCAGCCGGGCCAGCGCGAAGCCCGCCATCGACCCCAACAGCAGCAGCAGGGCCACGGCGCACGCCACGACGACGAAGGAGTTGACGAAGTAGCCCGCCATGCCGGCGCCGGACCACGCCTCGGCGAGGTTGTCCCACCGCGGGGAGGCCGCCGGGGAGAACCGGTCGAGGGTGTAGTCCCGGCGGGTCTTCATCGCGACGTTGGCGGTGAACACG
>NZ_JAPNNL010000179.1 GCF_027620315.1 Nonomuraea corallina
ACGCCGAGCTCGGCGGCGGTCAGCGCGAACAGCTCGGACAGGCCGGCGCCCTCGGCGACGGCCGCGACGAGCCTGCGATGGCGGCCGAGCGCCGCGCGGACGTCGCCGGTCAGACGGGGCGCGACCTGCTCGGCGAGGGTGCGGAAGGACACCTCGGTGGGGACCTCCAGGAGCGGCAGCCCGGCCCGCTCGCACGCCGTCACCAGGTCGGCGGGGACGTGGCCGAGCCAGGCCTGCCCGGCGCCGAGCCCCGCCACCCCGGCCTCGACCAGGGCCGTCACGAACCGGTCCGAGTCCTCAGGGCCGGTGCGCCACATCAGGCCGGTCAGCACCAGTTCGCCGCCTGACAGGTAGCGTCCCGGCTCCGGCAGGTCGGTGATGTGGACCGTGGTGAACTCGCGGTCGGGGTCGCCGGCGAGCAGCCGGAGGCGCGGCTCACCGATCTCCAGCAGGTCACGTATCCGCACTTGGAGGAATATACAAGCCGGCCGGCCGCGTGGCTTACCCCGATTTCACCTGCCGCGCATACCGGGGCCACCCGGGCGATGCTCTACTCGAAGGATGACCGAGCTCGAAGGATGGACGCGGACGCCGGATTCGCTGGAGCAGGGCATCGGCCGGAGCGCGCGGCGGCCGGACGCGGTGCTGAAGGTGACGGGCGAGTTCGCCTACGCCTCCGACCTGTGGCTGGAGGGCATGGTGTGGGGGGCGACGCTGCGCAGCCCGCACCCGTCGGCGTGGATCCGCTCGATCGACGTGGGGCCGGCGCTGGCGATGCCCGGGGTGCGCGCGGTCCTGACGCACGAGGACGTGCCGGGCGAGAAGTTCTACGGCCTGGAGCGCAAGGACCAGCCGGTGCTCGCCGTCGACCAGGTCCGCTACCAGGGCGAACCGGTGGCGCTGGTGGCCGCCGACCATCCGGAGACGGCGCGGCGCGCGGCCGACGCGATCGTGGTCGACTACGAGGTGCGCGAGGCCGTGACGGACCCCCGGCTGGCCACCGAGGTGGTGCGCCACCAGCCGGTGCGCACCGGCGAGGTCTTCGAGGCCGAGGTGGTGGTGACCGGCGAGTACGAGGTCGGCATGCAGGACCAGGCGTTCCTCGGCCCGGAGTCGGGGCTGGCGGTGCCCGCCGAGGACGGCGGCGTCGACCTCTACATCGCCACGCAGTGGCTGCACGTCGACCGGGACCAGCTCGCCCCCTGCCTGGGGCTGCCGCCGGAGAAGGTGCGGCTGACGCTGTCGGGGGTCGGGGGCGCGTTCGGCGCGCGCGAGGACCTGTCGATGCAGGTGCACGCGTGCATGCTGGCGCTGCGGCTGAACCGCCCCGTCAAGATCGTGTACGGGCGCGAGGAGTCGTTCTTCGGCCACGTGCACCGCCATCCGGCGCGGCTGCGGTACGAGCACGGCGCCACCCGCGACGGCCGGCTCGTCTATGTCAAGGCGGACATCCTGCTGGACGGCGGCGCCTACTGCTCCTCCTCCCCCGCCGTCGTGGGCAACGCCGCCTCGCTCGGCGTCGGCCCGTACGAGGTGCCGAACGTGCTGGTGGAGGCCACCGGCGTCTACACCAACAACCCGCCGTGCGGGGCGATGCGCGGGTTCGGCGCGGTGCAGGCGTGCTACGCGTACGAGTCGCAGATGGACCGCCTGGCCGAGGCGTGCGGGCTGTCCCCGGTGGAGATCCGGGTGCGCAACGCGGTCTCGCAGGGCTCGGCCCTGATCACCGGCCAGGTGATCGACTCGCCCGCGCCGCTCGCGGACATGCTGCGCGAGCTGGAGTCGTTCCCGCTGCCGCCGCCCTCAGGCGACGACCTGCGCGCGCTGCCGGGCGGCGTCTCGCAGACCACGCACGGCGAGTCGGTGCGGCGCGGCGTCGGGTACGGCGTCGGGATCAAGAACATCTGCTTCTCCGAGGGCTTCGACGACTACTCCACGGCCCGGGTGCGCGCCGAGCTGGTCAACGGCGAGCCGCACGTCACCGTGCACACCGCCGCCGCCGAGGTGGGCCAGGGGGTGGTCACGGTCCAGGCCCAGATCGCCCGCACCGAGCTGGGCGTGGACCAGGTGACGGTGGCGACGGCCGACACCTCGGTCGGGTCGGCCGGGTCGTCGTCGGCCTCGCGCCAGTCGTACGTGACGGGCGGCGCGGTCAAGGCGGCCTGCGAGGCGGTGCGCGAGCGGTTCGGCGGGCTGCCGGCGCGGGAGGCGCTGGAGCGGACCGGCCCGATCGAGGAGACCCGCGAGTTCCGGCACCGGCCCACCTTCCCGCTCGACCCGGTCACCGGGCAGGGCGACTCGCACACGCAGCTCGCCCTGTGCGTGCACCGGGCGGTGGTGGACGTGGACGTGGAGCTGGGCCTGGTCAAGGTGGTGGAGCTGGCGGCGGTGCAGGACGTGGGCCGGATCCTGAACCCGCAGGCGCTGGAGGGCCAGATCCACGGCGGGTCGGCGCAGGGGCTGGGGCTGGCGCTGATGGAGGAGATCCAGGTCAGGGACGGCAAGGTGCTGAACCCGTCCTTCACCGACTACTTGATCCCCACCATTCTCGACATGCCGCCCATGAAGCTGAAAATCCTGGAAAATCCAGACCCGTACGCTCCGTACGGGCTGCGGGGCGCGGGCGAGCCCCCGACGCTCTCCTCCACCCCCGCGATCGCGGCGGCGGTGCGCGCGGCGACCGGCCTGCGTTTGACGCGCGTTCCGATAAGACCGGAAGATATCGCCCTGGCCCACACCGTGGACTGAGCGACGAACGGGGAGGACCCTATGGCTGACGCACGCGAGGCCGCCAAGGCGGAGTTCGAGCGGTTCGACGCCGACGGCGACGGCCTGCTGACGGCCGACGAGATCAGGAGGGCCAACGACGCCCTGGGCGGCCACGGCGCCTCGCAGGCGGAGATCGAGGCGTTCATCGCGTCCGCCGACCGGAACGGCGACGGCCGCATCGGGCTGGAGGAGTTCGCCGCGCTGGTCGGCGGCGGCAGGCACGAGAAGGCGTGATCGCCTTTCCCACCGGGTAGGGCATCCGGCACTCCCCCGTATCGCTGAAGGCCCGGGTCGCTGAAGGCCCGGGTCGCCGAAGGGGGATGCCGGTGCTCGACAGGTTCTTCGAGCTGTCCGGGCGGGGCACGACCGTCGGCCGTGAGGTGCGTGGTGGTCTCACCACGTTCATGGCGATGGCGTACATCATCCTGCTCAACCCGATCATCCTCGCCGGCGCCCAGGACGTCACCGGCGCGAAGCTGACGATCGGGCAGCTCACCACATCGACCGCGCTGGCGGCGGCGATCTCCACGCTGCTCATGGGGCTGATCGGCAACGCGCCGCTCGCGCTGGCGGCGGGCCTCGGGCTCAACGCCGTGGTCGCCTACCAGGCCGCTCCGCACATGACCTGGGCGCAGGCCATGGGCCTGGTCGTGCTGGAGGGCGCGGTCATCATCGTGCTGGCCGTCTCCGGCCTGCGCACATTGATCATGAACGCGATCCCGCTGGCGCTCAAGCACGCCATCAGCGTCGGGATCGGGCTGTTCATCGCGCTGATCGGGCTGGTCGACTCCGGGTTCGTCACGCGAGGTCAGGGCACGCCGGTGCAGCTCGGCGCGACCGGCCATCTGACGGGCTGGCCGGTGGCGGTGTTCTGCCTGGGGCTGCTACTGATGATCGCCCTGTACGCGCGGCGCACGCCGGCGGCCATCCTCATCAGCATCGTGGTGACGGCGATCGTGGCGATCGTGGTGAACTCGGTGGCCACGATCGACCAGGCCGACTGGGGAGTGGTGGCGCCGCGGATGCCCGAGTCGCTGGTGTCGGCGCCTGACTTCGGGCTCGTCGGGCAGGTCGACGTGTTCGGCGGCTTCGTCACGGCGGGCGTGCTGACCGCGACCGTGGTGCTGTTCACCCTGGTGCTGTCGGGGTTCTTCGACGCGATGGGCACGATCATCGGCGTCAGCGACGAGGCAGGGCTCGTGGACGAGCGGGGGCGGGTGCCGCGGCTGGGCCGGATCCTCACCGTGGACGGCGTGGCCGGCATGGTGGGCGGGGCGGCCAGCGCCTCGGCGAACACGGTGTTCGTGGAGTCGGCCGCGGGCGTCGGCGAGGGCGCGCGGACCGGGCTGGCGAGCCTGGTGACCGGGGCGCTGCTGGGGCTGGCGCTGCTGTTCACGCCGCTCGCGGCCGTGGTGCCGGCGGCCGCGGCGGCGCCCGCGCTGGTGCTGGTCGGGGCGCTGATGATGATGCAGAGCAAGAACGTGCCGTGGGACGACGTGGAGCTGGCCATCCCCGCGTTCCTGACCATCGCGCTGATGCCCTTCACGTACTCGATCACCAACGGGGTGGGCGCCGGGGTGATCGTCTACACGCTGATCAAGGCGGCGCGCGGCAAGTTCGGCGAGATCCCGTGGCTGCTGTGGGTGGTGTCGGCGGTGTTCCTGGCCTACTTCGCGATCGACTGGGTGGGCGGGTTCTTCGGTTAGCGCAGGTCTCCGGAGTTGCAGGCGACGCCGTTGCCGTCGACGTCGACGTACCACGCGTACTCCTCGTGGGTGCCGCGCGTGTAGGGGCCGAAGCCGGCGGCCGTGGCCTCCTGGCAGCTGGCGAACCGCTGGTCGGGGGTCCGGGTCCCGGCGCCCGTCGGCGCGCCGGTCCCGGTGGGGTCGGCGGTCCCGATGGTGGTGGGATCCGTCGCGGAGTTCGAGGGGGCGGGGTCGCCGGTGCCGGGTGGTGAGGAGGGTGGTGAGGAGGGCGGCGGGGCCGCGTCGCCGAGCAGGCGGGTGGCCAGCGTCTCGGCCTCCTGCTGGGTCATCCCGGCGATGCGCAGGCTGTCGCCGTCCATGCTCTGCGTCACGATGGGCGCGGCCACGACCGTGCGCGGCACCAGCACGACGGCGATCTGCCGCTGGTCGGTGACCTGCTCGTCGAGGAGGTCGACGAGCTTCTGCTTGTACGCGGGAGCGACCGCGACGCGCACCGAGTAGGTGCCGTCGCGCTCGCGGACCGCCTCCACGGCCTGCACGGCGTTGACCGTGACGCCGTCCTCCAGCAGGTAGCAGGTGGTCTGGGCCTCGTCGAGCGCCGCCTGCTCGCCGGGGCAGGGCGCGGCCCTGGTCTCCCGCACGGGGGCGAAGTGGATCGGCGTGGACAGCCGTTGCGGCGGGTCGCCGCCGATGAGCGGGGCGTCGGGGGCCTGGGTCATCAGGACGGCGACGGTGCCGAGCACACCCGCGATGAGCACGATCAGGACGAGCGAGACGATCAGGATGATGGTGGTGACCCTGCTGGCTTTCGGCGGTCCCGGATCCGCTGCCGCCGGCGGCTCTTGCGGCTTGTCCATCGTCGCTGTCCCCATCCTGACTACGGGCTGCGGGTGAGCTTATCGAGGACCGGTGGATGCCGGGTAATCAGCCGCATATTTCTCTTTTTTGTGTGTAGAAGCAGCTAATAGAGAAGGAATTCCGGCAAAGTGATGCCTGCCCAGGACGGGAGCGGCCATGAGGATCGGTGTCCCCCGCGAGATCAAGAACAGCGAGTACCGCGTGGCCCTCACGCCGGCGGGCGCGCACGAGCTCGTACGCCACGGCCACCAGGTCTTCGTCGAACAGGGCGCGGGCGCCGGCTCGTCGCTCCCCGACGAGGACTTCGAGGCGGCCGGCGCGGCCATCCTGCCGGACGCCGACGAGGTGTGGGAAGGGTGCGACCTGATCCTCAAGGTCAAGGAGCCGGTCGCGGAGGAGTACCACCGGATGCGCAAGGGCCAGGTGCTCTTCACGTACCTGCACCTCGCGGCCTCGCGCGCCTGCACCAGGGCGATGCTCGACGCGGGCGTCACCGGCGTCGCGTACGAGACCGTGCAGACGCCCGACGGCCGGCTGCCGCTGCTGGCCCCCATGTCGGAGGTCGCGGGCAGGCTCGCCCCGCAGGTCGGCGCGTACCATCTGATGCGCTCCCAAGGCGGCAGGGGCGTGCTGATGGGCGGCGTGTCCGGGGTGCGGGCCGCCAACGTGGTCGTCATCGGCGCCGGCGTGTCCGGCATGAACGCGGCCGCGATCGCGCTCGGCATGCAGGCCGAGGTGCTGCTGCTGGACAGGAACATCGACAAGCTGCGCCAGGCCGACCTCATCTACCAGGGCCACTGCCAGACGCTGGCCTCCAACACGCTGGAGCTCGAACGCGCGGTGCTGGAGGCCGACCTGGTCATCGGCGCCGTGCTGGTGCCCGGGGCCAAAGCGCCCAAGCTGGTGCCGGACACGCTGGTCGCGCGCATGAAGCCCGGCTCGGTGCTGGTGGACATCTCCATCGACCAGGGCGGCTGCTTCGAGAGCTCGCGCCCCACCACCCACGCCGAGCCGACCTACCGGGTGCACGACTCGGTCTTCTACTGCGTGGCCAACATGCCGGGCGCGGTCCCGCACACCTCGACGTTCGCGCTGACGAACGTGACGCTCCCGTACGCGCTCGCCATCGCCAACCTGGGCTGGGCCGGCGCGCTGCGCGAGGACCCGGCGCTGGCGCTCGGCCTGAACACCCACGAGGGCCACCTGACCAGCCGCCCGGTCGCCGAGGCGCACGACCTGGAGTGGACGCCCGCGCAGGAGCTCCTCACCTAGAAGCGGTGCTCATGGCGCCACCGCCGGAACGGGCCCGCCACCTGCTCGTCCACGAAGAACCCCCGTTGACGCGGAAAGGCCCGGCCGTGGCGGGCCGGGCCTTTCGGGGCATCGGGGCTACTGCGACGGCTGCGGGGTCGCGGTGTCCATCGGCGTCTGGGTCTGGGCCGACGGGTCCGGCGGGAGCGGGGCCTGGTCGGCGGTGGTGGTGATGGCGTCAGGGCCGCCGCAGGTGGCGCCCGGCTCCGGGGTGTCGGCGCCGTTCTGGTAGCGCTTGATGAACGCGCCCAGCCTCGGGTCCGCCGGGTTGTCCAGCTTGAGCTGGTGGTTCCAGCTGCTGACCACGATCGGCGCCGGCAGCCCCTCGAACGGGCTGACCAGCATGTACTCCTGCTGGCCGGTGCTGGAGGCGACGTCCTTCAGCTTGCTGATCTGGTCGGCGGGCAGGTCGGGGCGGTAGGTGATCCACACCGCGCCGTGCTCCAGCGAGTGGACGGCGTGCTCGCTGTGGATGGGCTTGTCGTAGATGTCGCACTGCTGCCAGTAGTTGCTGTGCTGCCCACCGACGGGCGGGGTCTCCTTGTACGCGACCTTGCTCCAGACGTGCTCGCCGCCGTCGTACTTGACGCTCACCACGGCGTCGAGCGACGTCTCACGAGCCTGCCTGACCAGGTAGAAGCCCACCAGGCCGACGAGCAGGACGATGACCAGACCGCCCGTGCCCCACATCAGCAGCGCGGTGCGGCGTTCCTTGCGCTTCTGCTCGGCCCGCATCCTCTGCAGATGCTCCCGCCGGGCCTGCGCTTTCTCCTTCGTCATCGTTCCTCCATCGGCGTACCAACAGAGGTCACCTTATTGGCTCCAGGCGTATGCGGAGAATAAGCGCGGTATAAGCGTACGATCACGACCCATCGGCAGAGGTGGGTAATGTGGACAGCGCCATGGAGAAACCTGCTCGTACGCCACTGTTCGCCGTCGTCGCCGTGCTCGCGCTCGCCGCGGCGGCGCTGCTGTTCGTCCTCGGCGGCCGGGGCGCGCCCGGCGACACCTCCCCCGAGGCGGGGTTCGCCCGCGACATGGCCACGCATCACGCGCAGGCCGTCGACATGTCCTTCACCATCAGGGACAAGACCGAGTCGCCGGAGATCAGTAACCTGGCGTTCGACATCATCAACACCCAGGCCAACCAGCGCGGCATGTTCCTGGGCTGGCTGGAGCAGTGGGGCCTGACGCAGTCGACGGACATGCGGCCGATGGCGTGGATGAGCGGCCACGGCCACGCCGGCGCCGCCTCGTCCGAGGGCCGGATGCCCGGCCTGGCCTCCAGCGAGGAGCTGACCAGGCTCCGCGCGGCGCAGGGCGCCGAGGCCGAGGTGCTGTTCCTGCAGCTGATGATCCGTCATCACGAGGGCGGGGTCGAGATGGCCGAGGGCGCGCTGCGGCTGTCCGACCGTGAGGAGGTGATCCGCATGGCTCGCAAGATCGTCGCTGGGCAGAAGGGCGAGATCAAGCTGATGACCGACATGCTCGCTCACCGCGACGCCAAGCCGCTCCCGTCGATCCTCCAGTGACCCGCTCCCTCGCGTGACCCGCTCGCTCGCGCAAGGGGCGACGGATCTTGCCGCTTTTCCCCCTCTCCGGAAGCCTGAGCCTGGGCAGAGGTCCGTTACGGACGCGAGGAGCGGAGGGTCGCCGGATGAGCGTTGACGCGATCGTGGTGGGGTCGGGGCCGAACGGCCTGGTCGCGGCCGTCACGCTGGCCGAGGCCGGGCGGCGGGTGACGCTGCTGGAGGCGGCGGACTCGTTCGGCGGCGGGCTGCGGTCGGCGGAGCTGACGCTGCCGGGCGTGGTCCACGACGTCGGCGCGACCGTGATGGCGATGGCGCTGGCCTCGCCCGCCCTGCGCGACCTGGACCTGAAGGGCGTCGAGTACGCCCAGCCGCCGCTGCCCGCCGCCCACCCCCTGGACGACCGCCCCGCCGTGCTGGTCCACCGCGACGCGGACCGCACCGCGGAAGGGCTGGGCCGCGACGCGACGGTGTGGCGGGCGACCGCCGGAGCGGCGGCGCGAGCCGGGTTCCCCCTGGTGGACCTGCTGCTGAAGCCCCTGGGCCCGTGGTCGCCGCCGAAGGCGCGGTGGGGCGGGCTGGCGGCGGCGGCCGGGTTCGGGGCGGCGTCGGCGATGCCCGCGACGGCGCTGGGGCGGCTGGCGTTCCGCACCGTCGAGGGCCGCGCGCTGCTGGCGGGCATGGCCGCGCACTCCCTGCTGGACCTGCGGGCGCCGCTCACCAGCGGGTACGGGCTCACGCTCGCGACCCTGGCGCACCTGGTGGGCTGGCCGGTGGTGCGGGGCGGGTCCCAGCGGCTGGCCGACGCCCTGGTCGCGCGGCTGCGGGAGCTGGGCGGGGAGGCGGTGACCGGTCACCGGGTGCGGCGGCTGGCCGAGCTGGACGCCGGGACGGTGGTGCTCGACGTGACACCCGGCCAGTTCCTGCGGATGGCCGAACTGCCGCCGGCCTACCGCGACCGGCTGGCCCGGTTCCGGCACGGACCCGGCGTGTTCAAGATGGACTGGGCGCTGGACGGGCCGGTGCCGTGGCGGGATCCCGCGGTGGCCGGGGCCGGCACGGTCCACCTGGGCGGCACGCTGGAGGAGATCGCGCTGAGCGAGGCGGAGACGACCGCCGGCCGCCACTCCCCCAGGCCGTACGTGCTGCTGGTGCAGCCGTACGCGGCAGACCCGACGCGCGGCGGGTACCCGCTGTGGGCCTACTGCCACGTGCCCAACGGCTCGTCCGCCGACATGACCGGCGCGATCGAGGCGCAGATCGAACGGTACGCGCCGGGTTTCCGCGAGCGGGTGCTGGCCCGGCACACGATGGGCCCGGCCGAGCTGGAGGCGCTCAACCCGAACCTCGTCGGCGGCGACGTCGGCGGCGGTCTGGCGAGCCTCGGCCAGTTCCTGAAGCGGCCGGTGTGGTCACCGGCGCCGTGGCGCACGCCGCTGCCGGGAGTGTTCCTCTGCTCGGCCTCGACCCCGCCGGGGCCGGGGGTGCACGGCGTCGGCGGATGGCAGGCCGCGCGCCTGGCCCTGCGGCGCTGACGGCCCCGCGCGCGGCCCGGCGCTCAGGCGGCGGCGAGCTCCTCGGCGAGGGCGGCGGCGAAGGCGTCGACGTCGTCCTCGGTGGTGTCCCAGGCGCACATCCAGCGCACCTCGCCGGTGGCCTCGTTCCAGGTGTAGAAGCGGAAGCGCTTCTGCAGCCGGGCGGTGACGTCCTTGGGCAGGATCGCGAAGACCGCGTTGGCCTCGACCGGGCGCGGCACCTCCACGCCGGGCAGTTCCCTGACCGCCTCGGCGAGCCGCCGGCCCATGGCGTTGGCCCGGCGCGCGTTGCGCAGCCACAGGTCGCCCGCGAGCAGCGCCTCGAACTGCGCCGACACGAACCGCATCTTGGACGACAGCTGCATGAAGGTCTTGCGGATGTAGTCGACGCCGGTGGCCGCCTCGGGGTTGAGGACCACGACCGCTTCCCCGTACAGCAGCCCGATCTTCGTGCCGCCGAACGAGAGCACGTCCACTCCGGCGTCGGCGGTGAGCGCCCGCAGCGGCACGTCCAGGGCGGCGGCGGCGTTGGTGAGGCGGGAGCCGTCGAGGTGGACGAGCAGGCCGAGGTCGTGCGCGTGGGCGCAGATCGCGGCGATCTCGTCGGGGGTGTAGACGGTGCCGAGCTCGGTGGTGTTGGAGATGGACACCACCTTGGGCTGGGCGCGGTGCACGTCGCCGAACCCCCACGCCTGGCGGTCGATCAGCTCGGGGGTGAGCTTGCCGTCGGGCGTGGGCACGGTGAGCAGCTTGATCCCGCCGGCGACCTCGGGCGCGCCGCCCTCGTCGGTGTTGATGTGGGCGGTCTCGGCGCAGATCACCGCCTCCCAGTGGGCGGTCATCGCGCGCAGCGAGACGACGTTCGCGGCGGTGCCGTTGAAGACCGGCCAGGCCCGCGCCCGCTCGCCGAAGTGGCGGCGGAACGTCTCCTGCAGCGCCTCGGTGTAGACGTCGTCGCCGTAGGCGATCTGGTGGCCGCCGTTGGCGTCGGCGATGGCCTGGAGGATCTCCGGGTGCACCCCGGCGTAGTTGTCACTGGCGAAGCCCTTGAGCAGGGGGTCGTGCCGGAGGGTCACGTGGTGAGGTCCAATCTGGTGCCGTTGAGCTGGGCGGCGGGCTGCTCGTAGAGGCGGCCGATCGCCTCGGCGAGGTCGCGCACGTCGGTGAAGCCGGTGAACGCCGCCTGCGGCTTGGCGGCCCGCATGGCGTCGTTGACCAGGGCCTTGACGACGAGGATGACGGCCGCGGACGAGGTGTCGCGCAGCGCGTCGGCCAGTGAGAGGGTCCACGCCTCAGCGGCGGCCTTGGCCGCGGCGTAGGCGGCGCCGCCCGCGGTGGGGCGCTGGGCCGCCTTGGCGGAGACGATCACGAACCGGCCGTTCCCGCTCCTGCGCAGCAGCGGCTCGAAGGCCAGCGAGACGTGCTGGAGGGTGCGGATGAGCAGGTCGTGCAGCGCGTCCCAGTCGGCGAGGTCGGTCTCGGCGAAGCCGGGCGCGCCGCGCCAGCCGCCGACGAGGTGGACGACGCCGTCGACGTGGCCGTGCTCGGCCTCGATCCGGCCGGCGAGGGCCTCGACGGCGGCGCGGTCGAGCAGGTCGACCTCGTCCTTGTCGACGCCGATCACGGTGTGGCCCTGCTTGGCGAAGAGCTCGGACACGGCGGCGCCGGTCGGCCCCGCGGCGCCCGTCACCAGAATGATCATGCCCGGATCCCCTTCGTCGAGTCCACCACGTCGGTCAGCTTACGGCGCAGCGCCTCGTAGAACATGCTCAGGGGGAACTCGTCGGGGAGGACCGCGTCCACCTTGGCCTTCTGCTCGGCGGGCAGCGCGTCGATCCCCCTGGCCCAGACGGAGGCCGGGTCGGGGGCGACGTAGGCGCCGACCAGTTCGTGCGCGGCCAGCCAGTGGGCCACCTTGGAGCGGTCGATGCTGTCGCGGTAGAGCTTGTCCACCTCGGCGCGCAGGTCGGCGACGCCGTCGGCGACCCGGTCCCAGTCGATGGACAGGCGGTTGTCGGTCCACCGGACGATGTCGTTGCGGTGCAGGTAGGCGAAGAGCAGCTGGCCGCCGAGCCCGTCGTAGTTGCGCACCCGGGGGCCGGTGATCGGGAACCGGAACAGCCGGTCGAACAGCACCGCGTACTGGACGTACCGCGCGTGCGGCACGCCCTGCCGCTCCAGCTTGACGGCCTCGCCGAACGCGGTGAGGTCGCAGCGCAGCTCCTCCAGCGCGTACAGCCAGTACGGCATCCGCTGCTTGATCATGAACGGGTCGAACGGCAGGTCGCCGTGGCTGTGCGTGCGGTCGTGCACGAGGTCCCACAGCACGAACGTGTCCTGGGCGAGCCGCTGCGAGGCGAGCAGGCGGGCGGCGTCCGGCGGCAGGTCGAGCTTGAGCGTCTCGACGGCGGCGCCGGCCACCTTGCGGAAGCGGGCGGACTCGCGGTCGGCGAAGATGCCGCCCCAGGTGAAGCGGGCGGGCGTCTGCCGGACCGCGACCGTCTCGGGGAAGAGCACGGCCGAGTGGGTGTCGTAGCCGGAGGTGAAGTCCTCGAACGCGATCGGCACGAACATCGGGTTGTCGTAGCCGCCGGCCTCCAGCTCGGCCAGCCAGCCGGGCCAGATGGTGCGGATCCAGACCGCCTCCAGGTTGCGGTCCGGGTTGCCGTTCTGGGTGTACATGGGGAACACGACCAGGTGTTCGAGGCCGTCGACGCGCTGGGTGTCGGGGTGGAAGAGCTCGAGCGAGTCCAGGAAGTCGGGCACGCCGAGGTCCTGGCCGGCCCAGCGGGCGAGGTCGTCCTGGACGGCCGCCAGGTACGCGGCGTCGTGCGGGAAGTGCGGCGCCAGCTCGCCCACCTTGGCGGCGACGGCGGCGACCAGCTCCTTGCCCCGCTCCTTGTCCCCCGGCACCGAGCCGTCCTTGACCTGGAGCGGGCGCAGCTCCTCCACCAGCGCCTTCAGCTCGCCGAACAGCGCGGCCTTGGGGCCGGTCCCGGCGACGGCGGCGGGCGCGTCGGCCGGCACCCTGGCGGCCCAGGTGATGACGTTGCCCCACAGCCTGGCGTGGTCGTAGTCGTCGATGGAGTCGTCGCCGAACAGGTCGGAGTCGGCGAACACCACGACCCTGCCGCGCCCGTACGGGAGCGCGACGGCCAGCGGCGCGCCCGCCGGGGTCGCCTCCGGGGAGGTGGCGAACAGGACGGTGGCGTTCTCCGCCGCCAGCACGCCGGAGCGGTAGAAGCAGGCGGCCCTGACGCCGGCGAGCAGCCCGTCGCCGGTGGCGGGCGGGGCGACGACCCACGTGGCGACGCCGCGGTGGGCGTGGCGCGGGTCGCGCACGGTGGTGTGCTCGATGCTCACGCCGAACCGGGCCAGGAGCTCGGACAGGTTGTTGCCGTACTTGTCCTGCTCCTCCTCGGCCAGCACGACCAGCCCGCCGCCCTCGGCGACGAAGTCGCGCACGGCGTCCAGTTCCCCGGCGGACAGGACGGGGCCGCCCCCGCCGATGGTGCGCTCCCAGCGCTCGCCCGCCGGGTGGGCGATGACCAGCACGTCGTGGTCCTGGAGCGTTCCCGGGTCGAGCGGGCCCTCGACGTGGGCCGTCACGGTGTGGCCCAGGTGGCGCAGCACCCCGGCGGCGCGGGCGTAGCTGGAGTCGTCGGGGTGGCCGGGGTTCACGGCCTCGGCGACCTCGCGCCGGATGGTCCACGACTCGTTGTGGGCCTCGTCGAACAGCACTCTGGGGAACGCGTGCATGCAATATCTCCTGTCACTACCGCCTTATGACGAAAAATATACACATATGGGCGCAATGCCGCCCAAAGGCTTCCATGTGGTGAGATCAGGCTAAGGTGCCCGGTCGTACCACCCCTGACTCGTACGCGAACACGACGGCCTGTGCGCGGTCGCGCAGGCCCAGCTTCATCAGCACCCGCGCCACGTGCGTCTTGACCGTGGCCTCACCCACGTACAGCTCGTCCGCGATCTCCGCGTTGGTGAGCCCGCGGGCGAGCAGGCGCAGCACCTCCAGCTCTCGCGGCGTCAGATCCCGCAGTCTGGGCGACGGAGTCGGCTCCGACCGGCCCGCGAACGAGGCGATCACCCGGCTGGTCACCGCCGGGTCGAGCAGCGCGTCGCCGGCGTGCACGATCCGGATCGCCTCGATCAACTGCTCCGGCGGCGACACCTTGAGCAGGAACCCGCTGGTGCCCGCGCGCAGCGCCGCCCACAGGTTCTCGTCGGTGTCGAACGTCGTCAGCGTGATGACCTTCGGCGGCGACGGCGCGCCGAGCAGTTCCCTGGTCGCGCTGAGCCCGTCGAGGCGCGGCATGGAGATGTCCATCAGCACGATGTCCGGCCTGACCCGCCGGGCGACGGCGATGGCGTCGCGGCCGTCGGCGGCCTCGCCGACCACCTCCATGCCGGGGTCGCTCTCGACGACCATGCGCAGCCCGGCCCTGACCATCGCCTGGTCGTCCACGATCACGATTTTTATGCCCACAGCTCCCGAAGGGTAAAGGGCCGCGGAGCCCCTGAACAGGCGGCGAACAGGCAGGGCAAGCCGTACGCAAGTCAGGTGCAAGCGGGCGATCAGAAGACCTGGACGCTCTGGCGGACCCGCACCAGCGTCTCGCCGTCGCAGCGGTGCTGCGCGCAGAAGTACATGACCAGGATCGGCTTGGGCCGATGGTCGATGACGTAGCCGACGAAGCCCAGCTGGTTGCCGCTGTTGCGGTCGCGCAGGGTGCCGTCGTAGCGGGTCGCGTCGCTGTTGCCCGCCCGGTCGGGCACCGGCGCCGTCACCTCCACCTCGCCCGGCAGCAGGCCCTCCATCTTGGCCTTCATCTCCTCGCGGGAGGCCCCCGGGTCGAGCGTGTCGGACACCTGGACGTACACGCCCACCGCGTTCTCCGGGTCGCCGCTGATGACCGGGTTGACCTGCGACCAGTCGGCGCTGGCGCCGGAGACGAACATCTTCTCGAACTCGGCGGCCCGCGGCGAGGCCAGCGCGAACAGGTCGGCGTGCGTGCGGGCGGTCCAGCCCGCAGGGTGCTCGAACGTGACCGGGGCGGCGGCGGTGTTCGCGAACCGGACCCACGACTCGCCGCGCTGCATGACGACGATCATCACGACCAGGGCGAGCGCGGCGACGGCCGCGGTGATGGTGGCCGCCACGATGGGCAGCCTGCCGGGCCGGCGTACGGGTCGCGCCGACGGGCCGGTCGCGGGC
>NZ_JAPNNL010000018.1 GCF_027620315.1 Nonomuraea corallina
CGACTTCCTCGCCGACCGCTGACGGCGGCCACCAGGCCCGGCTCCCGGGTTTTCGCGTGAGCCGCACGCCTGTCGGCCGATATTGACCGCTATGGCCTGTGTGACCGGAATGTCGTTATGATCGGCGGCGATGAGAAGGGTGGCGGGGAAGCTCGGCGATCACATGCGGGAACGGCGGGGGACGTTCGGGCTGATGGCTCCCTCCATCGCGCAGAGCTCTGTCGGAGCGGGTGTGGCGTGGCTCGTGGCCACTCAGGTGCTCGGCCACGCCCGGCCGTTCTTCGCGCCCATCGCGGTGCTCGTCTGCGTCGGCATCGGACTCGGCCAGCGGCTGCGCCGGGTGGCCGAGCTGGTGGTCGGCGTCAGCCTCGGCGTCGGCGTGGGCGACCTCCTGGTCGCCTGGATCGGCTCGGGGCCGTGGCAGATCACACTGGTCGTGATGCTCGCCATGGTGACCGCGGTGCTGCTGGACAGCGGGGCGCTGTTCGTGTCGCAGGTCGCCTCCTCGGCCGTGCTGGTCGCGGCCGTGCTGCCGGGCGATGACATGGGCGGCCTGGACCGGATGCTGGACGCGCTCGTCGGCGGCGCCGTGGGCCTGGCCGCGGTCGCGCTGATGCCGGCCAGCCCGCTCACCCTCGCCGCCAAGCACGCCTCAGGGGTGCTCGACGCGCTGTCCACCGCGCTGGAACAGGCGGCCGAGGCGATCGAGAAGCGCGACGCCGACCTCGCCGCGGAGGCGCTGGAGGAGGCGCGCGGCACGCAGGCGGCGGTGGCGGAGTTCGAGCAGGCGCTGGAGACCAGCAAGGAGATCATCCTGATCTCGCCGATGCACTGGCACCGGCGGTCCATCCTGGCGCGCTACGAGACCGCGGCCGAACCGGTGGACCACGCGCTCAGGAACGTCAGGGTGCTGGCCCGCCGCACCCTGGCCGCGCTCGGCGAGCCGCAGCCGCCCCCGGCGTCGCTGGCCGAGTCGATGCGCGAGGTGTCGGAGGCGGCGCTGCTGCTCCAGCTGGAGCTGGGGGCGGGCCGTGAGCCCGTGCTGGCCCGCCAGGCCCTGCTGGCCGTGGCCACCCGGCAGCGGCCCGACGACGGCGTCGGCTTCTCCTCCGCGGTGATCGTGGCGCAGCTCCGGTCCATCGTCGTCGACCTGCTGCGCGCCACCGGGGCGGACCAGGAGCAGTCCGAGGGGGCGCTGCCCCCGGTGGACGGCTGACGCCCCGCGGTTTCGCCGGTCCCGGCGGGGTAGGGCGCAGGAACGGCCCCGACCAGGAAGGACGCGTGATGAGCACACCCGACGAGAACGCCCCGAAGACCGACACCGAGCCGCTGCTGGAGGCGGCGCAGGACGACCAGGAGCCGGTGGAGGAACCCGGCACGGAGCCCAGGACCCAGGCGGGGCAGGCGATGCGGCGCGCGATGCGGGAGTCGGGCAAGAACCTCGACGACCTGACCTGAGCCCTGTGCCGCCTTGATCAGCGGGTCGACACCATCGCCGCTGATCAAGGGGCCTTCATGCCCGGGTCGCGACCCGGCTGCCTCGATCGGGCGCGGCGACGGCCCCCGCTGAGGACGGAGCCGGCGGGACGCCCGGATAAAGTCGGAGCATGCTCACCATTCCCGACCCGCTCGACCCGGACGACGACGGCGGCGTCTCGCCCGAGGTGAGCGCCGCGCTGGCCGCCTACCAGGCCGGCACGGCGGGGCCCGAACGCGTGCTCAACGCGCTCGGCGGGAGCCGGCTGCTGGTGCCCGTCGTCGCCCTGCTCACCTCGTCCGAGATGGGCGCGCACGGCGTACGGCAGGAGAAGGAGAGCGAGATGGCGCTCCCCAAGCTGGTCGGCAAGGACGGGCGCGAGGCCGTGCTCGCCTTCACCGGCGCCGCGGCGCTGCGGCGGTGGCGGGCCGACGCCCGTCCCATCCAGGCCACCACGCTCCAGGTGTGCCGCGCCGCCGTGGGCGAGGGAGCCGGGGCCGTGGTGATCGACGTGGCCGGGCCGGTCCCGTTCGTGATCGAGGGCGAGGTGCTGCGCGCCCTGGCCGCCGTCGAGTCCGGCACCCTCGACGGGCTCACCGTGGCCAGGGTCGAGCCGGTCAGGAAGCGGAGCTGGTTCCGCAGGAAGGCCGCCCGCGGGCGGTAGCAGCCCGTCCCGGCCCACGGCCCGGTCGCGGCCCGACGTTCCCCGTCCCACCGGCGATCCGGGCGTCCGCCCCGGCCGTTCGCGAACTCCCCGGCGGACGCGCGCCCGTCCCCACTAGAGTGCGGCGCGTGCTCGTACACCCAGCGGCGCACGACCTCCACTCTGCGGCGCACGGTCCGGTGCCCGCCTCCGCGTCCGGGCCGGAGCCTGGGCCGGGGCTCTGGCTGGTCCTCGGGGTGGCGGCGCTCGTGCTGCTGGGGCTCGTGGCGGGGTGCTACGTGCGGACGCTGGCCGGCGCGTTCGAGGCTGATCCCGCCGATCCGCGCGCCGAAGGCCGTGCGGCGGTCCGGGCGGCGCTGCGCACCGTGCCCGTGCCGGCCTGGCCGCCCACCCACGAGCTGATCACCGCCGCCGTGCTGGCGCTCGTGGTGTGGCGGGCCGGCTGGCCGTACGCGTACGCGGCGGTCGCCGGGACCGCCCTGGCCGTCATCGACCGGCGCACCACCCGGCTGCCCGACGTGCTCACCCTGCCCTCGTACCCCATCCTGGCGGTCACCCTGCTGCCCACCGGCGAGTTGCCCAGGGCGCTGCTCGGCGGGCTGGCGCTGGCCGCCTGCTACGGGCTGCTCTGGCTGATCAGGCCGGCCGACCTGGGGCTCGGCGACGTCAAACTGGCCGGTCTGATCGGGATGGCGTGCGCGGCGGCCGGGTGGCAGCCGTGGGCCGTCGCCGCCGTCGGCGGGCAGCTGCTCGGCGCACTCTACGCGGTCCTGCTGCTGGTCAGCCGGCGCGGCGGCCGGCGCACCGAGTTCCCGTTCGGCCCGTTCATGCTGCTCGGCGCACTCGCCGCGCTCTGCCTGCCGCACTGAAGGCCGCCTCACTGAAGGCCGCCTCACTGAACGCCCCCTCGCTGAACGCTCCCTTCGGCGGCGTCTCGGCTGGTGAACGCGCGGACGGCGCACCCGGTCGCGCATGGAAGACTTGGACCATGTTGCGTTGGTTGACCGCTGGAGAGTCCCACGGCCCTGAGCTCGTCGCCATCCTGGAGGGCCTGCCCGCCGGCGTCGAGGTGACCACGGCCGCCATCGACGAGGCGCTGCGCCGCCGCCGTCTCGGCTACGGCCGCGGCGCCCGGATGAAGTTCGAGCAGGACGAGGTGACGATCGTCGGCGGCGTCCGCCACGGCCGCACCATCGGCAGCCCGGTCGCCGTCCGCATCGGCAACACCGAGTGGCCCAAGTGGGAGAAGGTCATGGCGGCCGACCCGGTCGACCCGGCCGAGCTGGAGGGCCTGGCCCGCAACGCCCCGCGCTCCCGGCCCCGCCCCGGCCACGCCGACCTGGCCGGCATGCAGAAGTACGGCTTCGACGACGCCCGCCCGGTGCTCGACCGGGCCAGCGCCCGCGAGACCGCCGCCCGCGTCGCGCTCGGCGAGGTCGCCAGGCGCTTCCTCAAGCAGGCGCTCGGCGTCGACATCCTCAGCCACGTCACCTCGATCGGCGGCGTCGAGAGCCCCGCGCAGACCCTTCCCGGCCCGGGCGAGCTGGCCCGCATCGACGCCGACCCGGTCCGCTGCGCCGACCCCGAAGGCAGCGCCGCCATCGTCGAGCGCATCGACCGGGCCCACAAGGAAGGCGACACCCTCGGTGGGGTCGTCGAGGTGCTCGCCTACCACCTGCCGCCCGGTCTCGGCAGCTACACCCACTGGGACCGCCGGCTCGACTCCCGCCTCGCGGCCGCCCTCATGGGCATCCAGGCGATCAAGGGCGTGGCGGTCGGCGACGGGTTCGAGACCGCCCGCAGGCCCGGCTCGCAGGCCCACGACGAGATCGCCTACACCGCCGAGGACGGCGTGCGG
Source organism: Nonomuraea corallina (assembly GCF_027620315.1). Taxonomy (GTDB): domain Bacteria; phylum Actinomycetota; class Actinomycetes; order Streptosporangiales; family Streptosporangiaceae; genus Nonomuraea; species Nonomuraea corallina. The sequence continues at coordinate 4,000 of NZ_JAPNNL010000018.1, forward strand.
CGCCTCACCAACCGCGCGGGCGGTGTCGAGGGCGGCATGACCAACGGCGAGATCCTGCGCGTCAGCGCCGCCATGAAGCCCATCTCGACCGTCCCCAGGGCGCTGGCGACCATCGACGTCAAGACCGGCGAGGAGGCCAAGGCCCACCACGAGCGCTCCGACGTGTGCGCCGTGCCCGCGGCCGGCGTCGTCGCCGAGGCGATGGTCGCGCTGGTGCTGGCCGACGCGGCGGTGGAGAAGTTCGGCGGCGACTCCGTCGAGGAGGTCGCGCGCAACCTGTCCGGCTACCTCTCATCCATGGTGATCAAATGATCAAGGCCGTGCTGATCGGCCCGCCCGGGTCCGGCAAGACCACCGTCGGCCGCCTGCTCGCCGAGCGTCTCGGCGTCACCTTCCGTGACACCGACGCCGACGTGGAGGCCGCCGCGGGCAAGCCCGTCAGCGACATCTTCATCGAGGACGGCGAGGAACGCTTCCGCGAGCTGGAGCTGGCGGCCGTGCGCCGGGCGCTGGACGAGCACGACGGCGTGCTGTCCCTCGGCGGCGGCGCCGTGCTGCGCGAGGAGACCCAGGCCCTGCTCGACGGCCGCCCCGTCGTCTACCTCCAGGTCGGACTCGCCGACGCGGTCCAGCGGGTCGGCCTCGGCTCCGCCCGGCCGCTGCTGGTGCTCAACCCGCGCAGCCGGCTGAAGAAGCTCATGGAGGAGCGGCGGCCCATCTACGAGCGGCTGGCCGTGCTCACCGTGGCCACCGACAAGCGCGAGCCGGCCGAGCTCGCCGACGAGATCGTGGAAGGGCTGAGCCGATGAGCGAGGCGACGCGCATCACCGTGCGCGGCGAGAGCCCGTACGACGTCGTGGTCGGCACCGGCGTCCACGGCGAGCTGCCCGGCCTGCTCAGGCCCGGCGTCGCCACCGTCGCCGTGATCCACCCGCAGGGCCTGCCCGAGCTGGCCCGTCCCGTCACCGCCGCGCTGTCCGAGGCCGGTCTCGACGTGGTGGCGCTGCCCGTGCCCGACGGGGAGGCGTGCAAGACCGCCGACGTGGCCGCCGGGCTCTGGTCGGCGTTCGGCCGCCACGGCATGACCCGCTCCGACGCGGTGGTCGGCGTCGGCGGCGGGGCCACCACCGACCTGGCCGGGTTCGTCGCCGCCACCTGGCTGCGCGGCGTCCAGGTGGTGCTGGTGCCCACGACCCTGCTCGCCATGGTCGACGCGGCCGTCGGCGGCAAGAACGGCATCGACACCCCCGAGGGCAAGAACCTCGTTGGCACCTTCCTGCCCCCGGCCGGGGTGCTGTGCGAGCTGTCGGTGCTCGACGGCATGCCCCGCGCCGACTACGTGGCCGGCCTGGCCGAGATCATCAAGGGCGGGTTCATCGCCGACCCCGTCATCCTCGACCTCATCGAGGCCGACCCGCAGGCCGCCACCCGTCCCGGCGGGCCCCACACCCGCGAGCTGATCGAGCGCAAGATCCGCGTCAAGGCCGACGTGGTCGGCGCCGACCTGCGCGAGGCCGGGCTGCGCGAGATCCTCAACTACGGCCACACGCTCGCCCACGCCATCGAGCGCGCCGAGCACTACCGGATGCGCCACGGCGAGGCCGTCGCCATCGGCATGACGTACGCGGCGGAGCTGTCCAGGCTCGACGGCCGGGCGGACCTCGTCGAGCGCACCCGCGCCATCCTCACCTCGGTCGGCCTGCCCACCGCCTACCACGCCGACGCCTGGCCCCGGCTGCGCGACCACATGCGCCTGGACAAGAAGAACCGCGGCGCCAGGCAGCGCTTCGTCGTCCTCGACGACCTGGCCGTCCCCGCCCGGCTCGAAGGCCCGCCCGAGGAGCTCCTGGAGCGCGCGTACGAGGTCATAGCCCGGTCATGAAACGGACGCCCGCCGGGATGGCGGCGGGCGCTACGGCGCGGGGGCCGCTACAGTCGTGGGTCCCCACGCCGCAGCACGAGAACGCGGAGATGAACGTCAGGTCATGAGGCACTACGGCTCCTTCGTCGCCCTCGGTGACAGCTTCACCGAAGGACTGAACGACCCCGGCAGCGACGGCCGGTTCCGCGGCTGGGCGGATCGCGTCGCCGAACGGCTCGCCCTGGACGATCCGTCCTTCCGCTACGCCAATCTCGCGGTGCGCGGCAAGCTGCTCGACCAGATCGTGGCCGACCAGGTCCCCCTGGCGGTCGAGATGTCCCCCGACCTGGTCAGCCTCTGCGCCGGTGGCAACGATCTGCTGCGCCCCGGCAGCGACCCCGACGTCATGGCCAAGACGCTCGCCGGCGCCGTCCGCGCCCTGCGCGCCACCGGCGCCGACGTGCTGCTGTTCACCGGGGTCGACCCGCGTGACACGCCGCTGATGCGCCGCCTGCGCGGCCGGTTCGCCGTCTACTACCTGCACATCCGCTCGATCGCCGACCTCTACGGGTGCCGGCTGGTCGACCAGTGGTCCATGCAGGGGCTGCGTGACTGGCGCGCCTGGAGCGAGGACCGCCTCCACATGAACGCCGACGGTCACCGGCTGGTGGCGGCGCGCGTCCTGGACGTCCTCGGGGTGCCGTTCGACGACTGGCACAAGGTGTGGCCGGAGCGGGCGGTCGACCCCCGCGCGCGCCGCCGCGAGGACGCGCAGTGGATCCGCGAGCACCTCGTCCCGTGGATGTCGCGCCGCCTGCGCGGCGTCTCCTCCGGCGACGGGGTGGCTCCCAAGCGTCCGGAGCTGTCTCACTGGATGGCGTAGGAAGCCCCTCGCCGGTTCACTCCGCCAGGCGGCGCAGGGCGGCGCGGGGCACGGCCGGGTCCGTCGTACGCCAGAACGGCGGCAGCGAGCCCAGCAGGAATCCGCTGTAGCGGGCCGTGGCCAGGCGCGGGTCGAGCACGGCGATGACGCCCTTGTCGTGCTGGGAGCGCAGCAGGCGCCCCGTGCCCTGGGCGAGCAGCAGCGCCGCGTGCGTGGCCGCGACGGTCATGAACCCGTTGCCGCCCTTGGCCGCGACGTGCCGCTGGCGGGCGGAGGTGAGCGGGTCGTCGGGGCGGGGGAACGGCACCCGGTCGATGATGACCAGGCGCAGCGACGGCCCCGGCACGTCGACGCCCTGCCACAGCGACAGCGTGCCGAACAGGCAGGTCGGCTCGTCCTCGGCGAACTGCTTGACGAGCAGCATCGTCGAGTCGTCGCCCTGGCACAGCAGCGGCACGTCGAGGCGGTCGCGCAGGGCCTCGGTGGCGGCCTTGGCGGCGCGCATGGAGGAGAACAGGCCGAGCGTGCGCCCGCCGGCCGCCTCGATCAGCTCCGCGATCTCGTCGAGGTACGCCTGGGGCAGGCCGTCGCGGCCCGGCTGGGGCAGGTGTTTGGCGACGTACAGGATGCCCGCGCGGGGGTGGTCGAACGGGGAGCCGACGTCGATGCCCTGCCAGCCCTTGTCGCCGAGCCCCCATTGGCGGGCCATGCCGTCGAAGCTGCCGCCGAGCGCGAGCGTGGCGGAGGTGAGCACGACGGTGCGCTCGCCGAAGAGCTTGTCGCGGAGCATGCCGCCGACGTTGAGCGGGGCGACGCGCAGCACGGGCGGCCGGCGGTCGGTGGCGCCGTCGAGCCACACGACCTCGGCGCGGTCGGCCTCGCCGGCGTGCCCGTAGGCCTCCAGCATGCGCACGGCCGTGTCGTGCACCTCGTCGAGCGCGGTGAACGCGGCCTTGCGCTGGCCCGCCTTGTCGGGGTCGTCCTTGTCGCCGCCGCGCGGCCCGAGCGCGGTCAGGCAACGGGCGGCGCTGTCGCGGACCAGCGCGAGCGTCAGCCCGAGCACCTCGGGCAGCTCGTCGACCCGGCCCGGCGGGGCGGCGGCCAGCAGCGCCTTGAGGTCCTCGCTCGCCTCCATGAGCTGGTCGGCGATCGGCTGGTCGATGAGCCTGCCGACCCGGCGCACCGCCAGCGCGACGGAGGTCTCCGACAGCTCGCCGGTGACCACCGAGGTGACCCGGTCGACCAGCTCGTGGGCCTCGTCGACGACGACCAGCTCGTGCTCGGGCAGCACCGGCAGCTCGCCCATGGCGTCGATGGCGAGCAGCGCGTGGTTGGTGACGACCACGTCGACCTCGCCCGCCCGCGCCCTGGCCAGCTCGGCGAAGCACTCGGCGCCGCTGGGGCACCGGCTCGCCCCCAGGCACTCCTGGGCGCTGACGGAGAACTGCCGCCAGGCCTGCTCGTTGACGCCGGGCACCAGCTCGTCGCGGTCGCCGGTCTCGGTCTCCTCGGCCCACTCCTGGATGCGCTGCACCATCCGGCCGGTGGCGCTCACGTCGCGGGCGTCGAACAGCTGGTCCTGCTCGTCATCCTCCGGCCAGGCCGCGGTCAGCTTGTAGCGGCACAGGTAGTTGCGGCGGCCCTTGAGTATGGCGAACGTCGGCTCGTGCGGCAGCTCCTGGGCCAGGGCCTCGGCCAGCCGGGGCAGGTCGCGGTCGACGAGCTGGCGCTGCAGCGCGATCGTGGCCGTCGAGACGACCACGGGCCGGTCGGTCTCCATCGCGTGGCGGATCGACGGCACCAGGTAGGCCAGGGACTTGCCGGTGCCGGTGCCGGCCTGGACGGCCAGGTGGTCGCCGTCGTCGATGGCCTGCTGGACCGCCTTGACCATCGTGATCTGGCCCTGCCGCTCGCTGCCTCCGAGAGCGTTGACCGCGACGCTGAGCAGGGAATCGGCTGGCGGAAGATGGGAGTCCGGCACGGCAGTCAACGGTACCCGCATTCCAGGGTCCGCCGCGCCGGACGCGGCGTGATCGGCCATGCGCATCCCGGCGTTCGGAGACCTCATCGCCGTGTCCCGTGGCACACTGGCCGTGGAACTCCACCTGGGAACCGCGGGAACCAAGGGACTCCAGGTGGAGAGGGGAAGTCCGGTTTAGTAGGGTTTTCCGGGGTTGAGTGGACGGATAAAGGCTGGTACTAGCAGTATGTCTGCCATGTCGGAAGTTGTCCCGTTGCCATCGTTCGGTGAAGTCTTCTTCGATGCCCGAGGTCAGGAGCGGTGCCTCAGAGTGACCTGGCACGAGGGCACCCTCGTGCTGAGCCTGTGGCGCGGCGAGATGTGCACCGCGAGCTTCCGCATGCCGCTGGACGACGTCGGCAGGCTGCTCGACACCCTCGACGACGGATACGCCGAGGCCTCCGGCGAGGCGCCGTCCGATGAGGCCGCGCACGAGGCCCACGCCGACCCCGGCACCGAGATCATCCCCGGCACCGGAACCTACCACCGGCCCGCCGCCCAAGGGCCGCACCACGAGGAGCGGCCGCCCGCGCCGCTCGGCCCCAACGACGTGCTCGTCGCCCGCGGCAACCCAGCCCACCAGGACAAGCTGGTCGCCTCCTACGGCGAGACGACCCCGCCGCGCGGCACGGCCCAGCCCTTCGCCGGTCCGCAGTACGCCGACCAGACGGGCGACCCGTTCACCGGCCCGCAGTACGCCGGCGACGGCGGCTACCGCGACCCCTACTCCGGGCCGCAGTACGTCCAGCACGACGCGCAGCCGTTCGCCGGCCCCCAATACACCGAGGAGCCGGCCGCGCCGGTCTACCAGCTGCCCGGCGCCCAGCCGCCGCACACCGACCCGCTCGGCTTCCCGTCGCAGGCCCGCGCCGCCGAGCCCGCCTACGACCAGCGCGCCGACTCCTACGGCGGCGGCCAGTACCAGCAGCAGCCGCGCACCGTGCCGAGCGGCGGCGGGGCCGGGCTCGGCACGCCCATGCACGGCATCCCCGGCGCCGGCCGCCGTCAGGACCCGTTCCGCGGCCAGGAGCCGGCCTACGCCAAGGAGCCCTCCTACAGCCAGGACTCGTCGTACGGCCAGGACTCTGCTTACGGCAAGGACTCTGCGTACGGCAAGGACTCTGCGTACGGGAAGGACTCGTCGTACGGCCAGGACTCCGGCTTCGGCCAGGACGCGGGTTACGCCCGCGATCCCGGCGGCTACGGCCAGACCTCCTCCTACGATCAGGACTCCGCGTACGGGCGCGAGCCCGGCTACGGCCAGAGCGACGGCTACGGCCAGGAGCGCTACAACGGCGGCGCGTCCAACCCGGTGGACCCGCTGCTGTCGATGGGCCGGCCGGAGCCCGACAGGAGCCGCCCGTACCTCGGCGAGCCGATGTTCTCCACCGGCGAACGCCTGCGCCCGGAGCAGGAGTACGACGAGCGCCACGACCGCCGCGACTGGTGACAGGCCCGCGCTAGCCCATCCGGCTGTCGGCGTAGCACCAGCGCCAGGTCTCGCCCGGCTCGAACGACTGCACGACCGGATGCCCGGTGCCCTGGTAGTGGGCCGTGGCGTGCTTGCCGGGGGAGGAGTCGCAGCAGCCGATGTGGCCGCAGCTCAGGCAGCGGCGCAGATGGACCCACCGGCCGTCCGCCGCCAGGCACTCCTCGCAGCCCTCGGGGGTGCGCGCCTGGGGATCGTCCGCCTGATTCAGATGTTCGCATGTCGCCATGTCCGCGATCTTAAACACAGGTTGGCAGCGATTTCGGCCAGACCCCTTGCTGCGTGTCGGAGGAACGTGGACTCTGTGCTCATCGGGGAGTGACCTGTACCACAAACCCGGGAGCCGCGGTGCTCGAAATCCGCAATCTCGAGGTCGTCTACGACGACGTCATGCTGGTGCTGCGCGGCGTGAGCCTCGTCGTCCCGCCCGGCTCCATCGTGGCGCTCCTCGGCGCGAACGGCGCGGGCAAGACGACGCTGCTCCGCGCCCTGTCGGGGCTGCTCGACGTGCACGACGGCGAGGTCACCAAGGGCGCCGTCACCCTTGAGGGCGAGCCGATCCACCACCTGAGGCCCGCCCAGATCGTCCGGCGCGGCATCAGCCAGGTCATGGAGGGCCGGCGCATCCTGGCCGAGCTGACCGTCGAGGAGAACCTCAGGGTCGGCGGCCACACCGCCGCCGAGTCCCACCTGGGCCGGGTGTACGGGCTGTTCCCGGTGCTGCGCGAGCGGCGCGGGAGCGTGGCCGGTTACCTGTCCGGCGGCGAGCAGCAGATGCTGGCCGTGGGCCGCGCCCTCATGGCCGGCCCCCGCTACCTGCTGCTGGACGAGCCCAGCCTGGGCCTGGCCCCCTCGCTCGTCGCCCAGGTGCGCGACCTGGTGGTGGAGATCAACCGGCAGGGCACCACGGTGCTGCTGGTCGAGCAGAACGCCACCATGGCGCTGTCCATCGCCAGCCACGGCTACGTCATGGAGACCGGGAAGGTCGTCATGGACAAGCCCGCCGCCGACCTGCTGGCCGACGAGGACATCAAGGAGTTCTACCTCGGCGCGGTCCGCTCCTTCCGCGAGGTCAAGCACTACAAGCGCAGGAAGCGGTGGCTGTCGTGAGCGTCCTGGAGGTGGCGGACGTGCACCTGAGCTTCGCCGGGGTCAAGGCCATCGACGGCGTCTCGTTCGAGGTCGGCCCGGCGGAGCTGCTGGCCGTCATCGGCCCCAACGGCGCGGGCAAGACGTCGGTGTTCAACGTGCTGTCCGGCGTCTACCGGCCGCAGTCGGGGCGGGTCGAATTCCTCGGCGAGGACCTGCTGGCCCGCCGCCCGCACGAGATCGCCGCGATGGGGATGGCCAGGACGTTCCAGAACGTGGAGCTGTTCCACAACCTGACCGTGCTGGACAACCTCATGCTCGGCCGCCACCACCACTTCCGCTACGGGGCGCTGTCCGCCCTGTGGTGGTTCGGCCGGGCCCGCCGCGCCGAACTGGCCGCCCGCGCCGAGGTCGAGGAGATCATCGACTTCCTGGAGCTGGAGGCGTGGCGCCGCCACCCCGTGCGGCTGCTGCCCTACGGCGTCCAGAAGCGGGTGGAGCTGGGCCGGGCGCTCGCCATGGAGCCCCGGCTGCTGCTGCTCGACGAGCCGGTCGCCGGGATGAACCTGGAGGAGACCGAGGACATGGCCAGGTTCGTCCTGGACATCCGCGACGAGCTGGGCATCCCGATCGTGCTCGTCGACCACGACATGGGCCTGGTCATGGACCTGGCCGACCGGGTGCTGGTGCTGGACTTCGGCCGCCCGGTGGCGCTCGGCACCCCGGCCGAGGTGCAGCAGGACCCGCGGGTCGTCGAGGCATACCTGGGAGGGACCGCATGACCGCCACCCCCGCCACCCCCGTCGCCGCCACGCTCACCAGTCTCGTCACCCGGGTCCGCGACCGGGCCGCGGCGACCCCGGACGCGGTCGCCATGCGGCACAAGGACCTCGGCATCTGGAAGGAGGTGACCTGGGCCGCCTACTGGGAGCGGGCCGAGCTGGTCGGGCACGCGCTGCTCGCGCTCGGGGTCGAGCCCGGCGACCGGGTCGCCGTCCACGCCGAGAACCGCCCCGAGTGGCTCTACGGCGACCTCGGCACGCTCGCGGCCCGCGGCGTCACCGTCGGCCTCTACCCGACGAACCCGCCCGCCGAGGTCGCGTACCTGCTGGCCGACTCCGGCGCGAAGATCCTCATCGCCGAAGACCAGGAGCAGGTCGACAAGGCGCTGGCCGTCATCGGCGAGTGCCCCGAGCTGCGGCACGTCGTCTACGTCGAGCCGCGCGGCATCCGCGGCCGCTACACCGACCCGCGGCTGATGCCGTGGGAGGAGCTGCTCGCGCTCGGCGCCGGGCACCGCGAACGGGACCCCGGCGCGCTCGACGCCCGGACGGCAGGCGCGGGTCCCGGCGACGTGGCCACCCTCATCTACACCTCCGGCACCACCGGCCCGCCCAAGGGCGTCATGCTGACCCTCGGCAACATCGAGTTCGCCGTCGAGACGCTCGTGCTGGGCGGCGGCTTCGCCTCCCCGCCGCCGTCGCCGAGCGACCTGACGCTGTCGTACCTGCCGTTGTGCCACGTCGCCGAGCGGGCGTTCACCGTCTGGTTCAACGCCGCCGCCGGGGTCCAGGTGAACTTCGCCGAGTCCATCGACACCGTCCAGGCCAACCTGCGCGAGGTGCAGCCGACGATCCTGTTCGGCGTGCCGCGCATCTGGGAGAAGGTGCTCGCCCAGGTCGACATCCGGCTGGAGTCCGCCTCGCCGGTCAAGAAGGCCGTCGGCCGGTTCTGGCTGCGGGTCGCCGACCGCATCGGCGACACGCTGGTGCGCACCGGCGGCACGCACACCGCCGCCACCCGCCTGCTGTACGCGGCCGGGTGGGTGTTCTGCTACCGGGCGCTGCGCGAGCGGCTCGGCATGCGCCGCGTCCGTTACGCCGCCTCCGGCGCCGCCCCGATCGCGCCGGACGTGCTCAAGTTCTACATGGGCCTCGGCATCCCCATGCACGAGGTGTACGGGATGAGCGAGAACACCGCCATCGCCACCGCCAACCGGCCGGGCCGGGTCCGGCTCGGCACGGTCGGCGAGCCGCACCCGGGCGTCGAGCTGCGGATCGACGAGGCCACCGGCGAGATCATGACCAGGCACCGGGGCACGTTCGCCGGCTACTGGGGCAGACCGCGGGCCACCGCCGACGTGCTCGGCCCGGACGGCTGGCTGCGCACCGGCGACGTCGGCGAGTGGGTGGACGGCACCCACGTGCGGATCACCGACCGGATGAAGGACGTCATCATCACCGCCGGCGGCAAGAACGTCGCCCCCAGCGAGATCGAGAACGCGCTCAAGGCGTCCCCGTACGTCAAGGAGGCCGTCGTCATCGGGGACCGGCGCCCCTACCTCGTCGCGCTCATCGGCATCGAGCCGGACACGGTGGGGGAGTGGGCCAGGCGGCGGCGCATCCCGTACACCACCTACCGCGACCTGTCCGGCAAGCCCGAGACGCGGGCGCTGGTGCAGGGCGTCGTGGACGAGGTCAACACCCGGTTCGCGCGGGCCGAGCAGATCAAGCGCTTCGCGTTCCTGCCCAAGGAGCTCGATCACCAGGACGGCGAGCTGACCGCCACCCAGAAGGTCAAGCGCGGCGCCGTCGCCGAGCTCTTCGAGGACCTGGTCGAAGGGATGTACGCGCGGTGACCGGCACGCTGGAGACGATCATCAGAGGACTGGGCAACGGGTCGGTGTACGCGCTGCTCGCCCTCGGCTTCGTGATCATCTACAAGGCCACCCGGGTGATCAGCTTCGCCCAGCCCGCGCTCATGCTGGCCGGCGCGGTGGCGGTCAGCTACCTCGCGCCCGTCACCGGGTTCTACCTCGGGGCGCTGCTGGCCGCGCTGCTCATCGCCGCCGTCGCCCTCGGCATCGAACGGGTGGCGATCCGGCCGATGGTGGGCCGGCCGGTGTTCGTGGTGGCGATCATCACCCTCGGCATCGACGTGGTGGTGCGGGTGGTGGTCAACAGTCTCATCGGCAGGGACGTGCGCCAGGTCGGCGACCCGTGGGGGTTCGACCTGGTCGCGCTCGGCCCGCTGGTCGTGCAGCAGCGCTGGTTGGCCATGATGGCCGCCGCCGCGGCCCTGGTCACGCTGCTGTTCGCGTTCTTCCGCCACAGCAAGTACGGGCTGGCCATGCGGGCCGCCGCCTACGACCAGGAGACCGCGCTGGCGCAGGGCGTCTCCGTCAGCGCGGTGTTCGCGGTCTCGTGGGCGCTGGCCGGGTTCCTCGCGGCGGTGGCCGGCATGTTCGTCGGCACCGGCCAGGGCATCGAGCAGACCACCTGGATCGTCGCGCTCAAGGCCCTGCCCGCGATCATCGTGGGCGGGCTCGACTCGCTCGGCGGCGCCGTGGCGGGCGGGCTGGTGATCGGGGTGGTCGAGTCGCTGTTCCAGTCGTACCAGGGCGCCTACCTGCCGTGGCTGGGACAGAACTTCGCGATCGTCTCGCCGTACGTGGTCATGCTCGTCGTCCTGCTGGTCAGGCCGTACGGGCTGTTCGGCACCCGGGAGGTCGAGCGGGTATGAGCGGAACGCGGGCGGGCGGCCCTTCCGCCGCCCCTGCCATACCGACCGGCCGGTCCCGCCGGGTGCGCGGGCGGCCGCTGCTCCACACCTCCTACGCCCAGGACATGGCGCTGCTCGACACCCGGGCCAAGCGGGTGTCGGCCGCGGCCCTCGTGCTGCTGGCGCTGGCGCTGTCGGCGGTGCTCACCGACCCGGCGCTGGAGGTGCTCGCCGCCGCGTACGTGCTGGCCATCGGGGCGATCGGGCTCAACATCGTCACCGGGTACGCGGGCCAGGTCTCGCTGGGGCACGCGTTCTTCGTCGCCATCGGCGCCTACACCGCCGCCGCCCTGTCCGGGCCGCCCGGCGGCGACACCCTCGGGTACGGGATCACCGAGATCTGGGTCTGGCTGCCCGCGGCCGGGCTCGCCGCCGCCGCGGCCGGGGTGCTCGTGGCGCCGCTCGCCACCCGGCTGCGCGGGCTCTACCTGGCCATCGTCACGCTCGGGCTGGTCTTCCTCGGCGAGCACGTCTTCAAGGAGTGGCAGGAACTGACCGGCGGCGTCGGCGTCGGCCGGGAGGCGGCCGTGCCCACCCTGCTCGGCGTCAGGCTCGACCAGGACGGCGCGTTCGGCACCCGTGAGCAGCAGCTCTACCTGCTCATGCTCGTCCTGCTGGTGGTCTTCGCGGTCGCCGCGCGGAACCTGGCCCGCTCCCGCGTCGGCCGCGCCTTCGCGGCCATCCGCGACCGCGACATCGCCGCCGCCGTCATCGGGGTGCCGCTCACCCGCTACAAGGTGCTCGCGTTCGGCGTCTCGTCCTTCTACGCCGGGTGCGCGGGCGCGCTGCTGTTCACCCTGTCCGGCTATGTCGAGCCGGGCTCGTTCAATCTGCTGCTTTCCGTCCAGTTCATCGCGATGGTCCTGATCGGCGGGGTGGCCACCGTCTCCGGGGCGATCGCGGGCGCCCTGTTCCTCTCGCTGCTGCAGCCGCTGACCCGGGCGCTGCCCGCGCTGGTGCCCGTCATCAGCGGCGACACCACGCAGACGCCCAACGTGTTCCAGGTCGAGACCGTGCTCTACGGGCTGCTGATCGTGCTGTTCCTCATCTTCGAGCCGCGGGGCCTGTTCGGCCTCTGGATCCGCGTACGGAACTACTGGAAATCATGGCCTTTCTCCTACTAGAAGGGATTTTTCATGAAGAGTCGCTATGTAGTGGCGATCACTGCAGCAGTGGCCCTTCTGTCCGCATGCGGCGTCTTCCGGGGGGACGACGAGGGCGGACAGAACGCCCGTACGACAGGAGTCACCAGCGAACCCTGTCCCTCCGCTGTCGACGGCAACAAGGGATGCATCTACCTCGGCACCATCTCCGACCTGACCGCGGGGCCGTTCGCGGCCCTGGCCGTGCCGATCACCGACGCCCAGAAGGCGTTCTGGGCCCGGGTCAACAAGGCCGGCGGCATCGGCGGCAAGTACGAGGTGGACGTCACCCGCTACGTCCGCGACAACAAGTACAACCCCGAGGTGCACCGGCAGGTCTACAACGAGATCAAGGAGCAGGTGCTCGGCCTGGCCCAGACGCTCGGCTCGCCCACCACCGCCGCCATCCTCGGCGACCTCAAGGCGAACAGCGTCGTATCGGCCCCCGCCTCCTGGACCTCGGCGTGGGAGTTCGAGGACGTGGTCATCGAGACCGGCGCGAGCTACTGCGTCGAGGCGATGAACGCCGTCGACTACGCCATGGAGGCCCACCGGCCCAAGTCCGTGATGGCCGTGCACCTGGCCGGCGACTACGGCGCGGACGCCGCGGCGGGCGCCAAGGTCGCGGCCGAGGCGCACGGGCTGGAGTTCACCAGCGTCGAGACTCCGCCCGGCGCCACCGAGCAGGGCCGCGCCATCACCGAGATCACCCGCGCCGAGCCGGACCTGGTGATCCTCACCACCGGCCCGGCCGACGCCGCCACCATCGTCGGCCAGAGCGCCGCGGCGGGCTTCAAGGGCCGCTTCATCGGCACCGCCCCCACCTGGAACCCCGCCCTGCTCAAGTCACCCGCCGCCGAGGCGCTCAAGGCCCTGTACGAGCAGTCGTCCCCCGGCAAGTCATGGGACGCCGACACCCCCGGCCACCAGGCCATGCGCGCATCCCTGCCCGGCGTCACCCCCAACGACGGCTACACCTCCGGCTGGGCCTGGGCGTACCCGATGAAGGCCGCGCTGGAGAAGATGGTCGCCGACGGCGACGTCAGCCGCGCCGGCCTGCTCGCCGCCGTCAAGTCGCTCAAGACCGTCGACTACGAGGGCATGCTGCCGCCCGAGGCCGGCAACTACGCCGACGACCCCGACACCGCCGCCTTCCGCCAGACGCTCATCAACAAGCCCGACGACAGCGCGCCGACCGGCGTCACCGAGGTGCGGGACTTCTTCACCGGGCCGACCGCCAAGTCCTACACCTTCGACGGCCCCTGTTTCGCCAAGCTCTGATCACGTGGACGCGGGCCGTTGGGTAGGGTCGGGACATGTCTCGCCGCTATCGCCGGTTCGCGTCCCTCGCCGTCGTCCCCGCGCTCGCGCTCGCCACGACCGGCTGCGTGGAGGTCAACACCTCGATCGACCGGGCCCAGGCCTGCCTGGAGGCCCCCAAGATCGTCGCTGACCTGACCGGGCAGCTCACCCAGCTGGCCAACGACCCGCAGGCCATGGAGAAGGCGCTCGACGACACCGCCGCCAAGCTCAACGACCTCGCCGACCAGGCGGCCAACACCACCATCAAGGAGGCCTCGGACAACCTCGCCAACACCCTGGCGGACATCAACGTCAAGGACGTCAACGACGCCGTCGACGCCGCCCAGAAGGTCAGCTCCGAGACCGCCGCCTACGTCCAGCGGATCACCGAGGCCTGCACCGGAGGGTAACCCCGCTTTCTCTAGGGAGAATGGTCCCGAAATACCGTTTTCCCATGGAGCCTGACCCGCGTTTCACCCTGGCCAACGAGCGGACGTTCCTCACCTGGCTGAGCACCGCCCTGGCGCTCAGCGCGGGCGGCGTGGCCATGGCCGCGGTTCCCGCCGAGGACTTCGTGCCGTGGCTGCGCACCACCCTGGCCGTCATGCTGGTCGCGCTGTCGGCGCTGGCCGCCGGCCTGGCCTACCCGCGCTGGCGCAACATCCAGCGCGCGCTGCGCTCCCAGGCGCCCCTCCCGCCGCCCGCGCTGGCGTCCGTGTTCGGGTACGGGGTCGCCACCGTCGCGGTGCTGGCCCTGGTGATGATCCTGCTCGCCGCCTGACCATGGGCGCTCCCGACGAGATCTGGGACCAGGGGCTGCAGAGCGAGCGCACCCGGATGGCGTGGGTGCGCACCGCCGTCGCGCTGGCGACCGGCGGCCTGGGCGCCGCCGGGCTGGCGATGCGGGCCGGGCTGCCGCTCCCGGCGGTGGCCGCGTTCGCGGTGGCGGCTCTGTGCGGCGGGATCCTCCTCATCAGGACCGGCGCCCGCTTCCGCCGGGTCCAGGAGGCCCTGCACGGCGGCAGGCCGCTGGACCACCAGGCCGACGCGGTGTTCGCCTGGCTCGGCACGCTCGCCGTGGTCGCCGGCGCCCTCGTGTTCGTGCTGACGGTCAGGTGAGGGGCGGGTTGCGGGCGCGCGGGAGGCGGGCGGAGACTCGAAGGTGAGGGAGGTGACCTCATGAAGGAAGAGCTCAGAAGGGTCCCCTTCGAGTGCCGGAGCTGCTGGCACGTGTGGGAGGAGGACTACCTCGTCCGGCAGGCCGACGCCCGCGACGGCGGGGAGGTCTGGCTGCGCGGGGGCGTCCCGGTGACGCCGCCCTCGGTCACCGAGATGTGCCCGAGGTGCGGCTGCCGCCAGGCGGCCCGGTTCCCCGAGGGCTATCTCGCCCGCCACCCGGAGCTGACCCGGCCCGCGGGCCGCGCCGCCTCCGATCCCACCCCGCTGGTCAGCCCGGTGCCGAAACGGCGCCGCTGGATCGAGGGCTGACCAGCCGGTGAGGCGGGAAGGCGCGGCCGCCGGGCCGCGCTAGGAGAGGCTCTCCAGCCAGGCCCGGTGCAGGCCGGCGAAGCGGCCGTCGGCGGCCACCAGCCGGTCCGGCGGCCCGTCCTCGACGATCTCGCCGCGCTCCATGACCAGCACCCGGTCGGCGATCTCCACCGTCGACAGCCGGTGCGCGATGATCAGCGCCGTGCGGTCGGCCAGGATGGTGCGCAGCGCCCGCTGCACCAGCCGCTCGCTCGGCACGTCCAGGCTGGAGGTCGCCTCGTCCAGGATGAGCACCGCCGGGTCGGCGAGGAACGCCCGCGCGAACGCCACCAGCTGACGCTGGCCCGCCGACATGCGGCCGCCCTGCTTGCCCACGTCCGTGTGGTAGCCGTCGGGCAGCGAGGCGATGAAGTCGTGCGCGCCGATCGCCTGCGCCGCCTCGTGCGCCTGCCGCTCGGTCGCGCCCGGCCTGCCGAACCGAATGTTGTCCAGGACAGACCCGTTGAACAGGAACTTCTCCTGCGTCACCATGATCACGGCCCGCCGTAGCGTGGACTCGTCCAGCTCGCGCAGGTCGGCCCCGTCCAGCAGCACCCGGCCCGCGGTCGGGTCGTAGAAGCGCGAGATGAGCTTGGCCAGCGTGGTCTTGCCCGCCCCGGTCGAGCCGACCAGCGCGACGCTCTGCCCCGCCGGGATCGTCAGGTCCAGGCCCGGCAGGATCGGCGTCGATTCCACGTACGCGAACCGGACGCCCTCGAAGCGCACCTCGCCGCGCGCGGACGGCAGCGCGCGCGGGTTGCGCGGCTCCGGCACCGACGGCTCCTCCTCCAGCACGCCCGACAGCTTCTCCAGCGCCGCGCCGGCCGACTGGAGCGTGTTGTAGAACTGGCTGATCTCCTGCATCGGCTCGTAGAAGCCGCGCAGATAGAGCAGGAACGCGGTGAGCACGCCCACCGTGACCTCGCCGTGGAAGGCCAGCCAGCCGCCGTAGAACAGCACGGCCGCCACCGTCACGTTGCCGATCAGCTTGATGCCCGGCATGAACACCGCGATCAGCTTCATGCTGCGCGCGTTGGCCTGGCGGTAGTCGTCGTCGAGCCGCTCGAAGATCTCCTGGTTGCGCGGCTCACGGCGGAACGCCTGCACCGCGCGGATGCCGGTCATCGACTCGACGAAGTGCACGATGACCAGCGCCACCGTCTCCCTGGTGCGCCGGTAGACGATCGCCGACTGCCGGCGGAACCACCGGCTGAACAGCAGCAGGACCGGCAGCGGGACGAGCGCCACCAGCCCCAGCTCCAGGTCCAGGACGAGCAGCAGCACGGCCGTGCCGATCATCGTCAGCACCGCCGTCACCAGCCCGTCGATGCCGGCCTGGAGCAGTTCGGCGATGGCCTCGATGTCGGAGGTGAGCCGCGAGATGACCCGGCCGGAGGTGTACTTCTCGTGGAAGCTCAGCGACAGCCGCTGGAAGTGGGCGAACACCCTCCTGCGCAGCTCCAGCAGGATCTCGTGGCCGATCCGGCCCGATATCGTGAGGAACGCCTGCCGGGTGAGCGCCTGCGCGGCCGCCGCCACCAGGATCACCCCCACCACCATCAGCAGCGTGCCCGCGCCACCGCCGCTCAGCATCGGCGGGATGCCCTCGTCGATGCCGACCTTCACCAGGAAGGGGATGGCCAGCCCGGCCCCGCTGGAGGCGATGATCACGGTCGTGAGCACCGCGACGGCCTTGCGGTGCGGGGCCAGCAGATCGCGCAGCAGCCTGCGGGAACGGGCCCTCAGCAGGCCGCTCACCTGGTCGGTCAGCTCGTCCTGGTCCTCGGAGGCGACGCCGCGCCAGTCGGTCGTGGCGGAGGTCAACGCAGGGCTCCTTCCGACGGGTCCAGATCGGCGTCCTGGGCGAGGAGCTGCCGGTACTCGGGCACCTCGGCCAGCAGCTCGTGGTGGCGGCCCACGCGCGTGATCGTGCCGCCGTCGAGCAGCGCCACCTTGTCGGCCAGCAGCACCGTGGAGGCCCGGTGCGCCACCACGATGCCGGTGGCCTCGCGCAGCACCTCCCGCAGGGCGACCTCGACCAGCGCTTCCGTCTCCACGTCGAGCGCCGACAGGGTGTCGTCGAGCACGAGGATCCTCGGCCTGCTGAGCACCGCCCGCGCCAGGGCCAGCCGCTGCCGCTGGCCGCCGGACAGCGACATGCCCTGCTCGCCGATCCGGGTGTCGAGCCCCCACGGCAGGTCGTAGGCGAACATCGCCTGCGCGGCCCGGATCGCGTGGTCCAGCTCCTCCTCCGTGGCGTCCAGGCGGCCGAGCGTCAGGTTCTCGCGCACGCTCATCGAGAACAGCGTCGGCTCCTCGAACGCGGTCGCCACGATCGAGCGGAGCGCGGGCAGCTCCAGGTCGCGCACGTCCCTGCCGTCGATCGTGACCCGGCCCCCGGTGACGTCGAGCAGCCGCGGGACGAGCGCGGTCAGCGTGGTCTTGCCCGAGCCGGTGGCGCCCACCACCGCGACCGTCTCGCCCGGCCGCACCTCCAGCCACAGGTCGCGCAGGACCGGCCGGTCGGCGCCGGGGAAGCGGAACTCCACGCCCTCGAACCGCAGGTGACCGCGTGGCCGCTCGATCCTGGCCGGCCCGCCGCTGATCGCCGGGACCGTGTCCATGACCTCCAGCACCCGGTCGGCGGCCGTCATCGCCTCCTGGGCCATGGCCAGGATGTAGCCGAGGCTGGCGATCGGCCACACCAGCTGGAGCACCAGCGTGGTGAACGCGAACAGCGCGCCCAGCGTCAGCGCGCCCTCTCCCACGGCAAGCGCGCCGAGGAGCAGCACCAGCGCCAGCGTGACGTTGGGGATCACCTCCAGGAACGCGAAGAACCGCGCCGACAGCCGCACCTTGTCCATCGACGTGCCGTACAGCCTGCGCGCCGCCTCGTCGTAGCGCTCGAAGACGTGGTGGCGGCGGCCGAACGCCTTGATCGTGCGGATGCCGATGGCCGACTCCTCGACCAGCGTCGCCAGGTCGCCCTGCTCGTCCTGCACCTGCCGGGAGATGCGGATGTAACGCTTCTCGAACCGCAGGGAGAGCAGGATGATCGGCACCGCCGAGACGGCCACGAGCACGCCCAGCGGCCAGTACATGTTCAGCAGCAGCACGGTCACCGTGATCAGCTGCAGGATGTTCATGACCAGGAAGAGCATGCCGAAGCCGAGGAACCGGCGGATCGTCGACAGGTCCGTGGTGGCCCGCGACAGCAGCTGGCCCGACTGCCACGCGCCGTGGAAGCTCATCGGCAGCCGCTGCAGGTGCCGGTACAGGTCGTCGCGGATGCTCGTCTCCAGCCCGAGCACCGGGCCGATCTGCGCCCACCGGCGCAGGAAGATGAGAAGCGCTTCGACGACCCCGAGCCCGAGCGCCACCGAACCGAGCAGCAGCAGCGCCCGCCCGTCGCCGTCGCGCACCGGCCCGTCCACGACCCGCTGGCCGACCAGGGGCAGCGCGATGCCGGCGCCGATGCCGACGATCGCGGCGAGCCAGATGAAGACGAGCTTTTCGACGTACGGGCGCAGATAGCGCCGCAACCGCCACAGGGAGATGTTTTCGAGCAGGGGACGACCGGGAACGCGCGTATCAGGGGGCATCCTTCTAAGGCTAGTACCGTCAATCAACCCATTTATGGACGTGGCAGGGTGATCCTCATGAATGAGACAGACCTTCATTACCTGCGCAGATGTGTCGACCTCGCGGCCCAGGCCCTCGCCTCGGGCGACGAACCGTTCGGATCCGTGCTGGTGAGCGGCGACGGCACCGTCCTCGGCGAGGACCACAACCACGTGGTGGAGACCGGCGACCACACCCGCCACCCCGAGTTCGAACTCGCCCGCTGGGCCGCCGCCCACCTGAGCCCGCAGGAACGGGCGGCGGCCACCGTGTACACCTCCGGCGAGCACTGCCCGATGTGCGCGGCCGCCCACGGGTGGGTGGGGCTGGGCCGGATCGTGTACGCGTCGTCATCGGAGCAGTTGTCGGCCTGGCTGGGGGAGCTGGGGGTGGCGCCGGCGCCGGTGCGGGGGCTGGCGATCCGGGAGGTGGTGCCGAGCGCGGCGGTGGAGGGTCCGGCGCCTGAACTGGCCGAACAGGTCAGAGAACTGCACCGCCGGTTCCACGAGCGTTATCGCAGTAATGGCAATTAAGTCCTGGCATTTATGGCGGACGGCGAGCTTCTCCCAATTTCTTTCGCCGTCGGTTAATATCGTGAATCACTCCGATATTTCCGGCGGGCGCGGGGTGTTCCAGGGTGGCATACCAGTGGGAAGACCCGGCCAGAGAGTGGCCTGAGACTCTCGATGTGGCGGAAATGCTGACGAACGGGTGGCGGCCGCACCCGTTCCGTCAATTCCTTCTCAAGGCGCACAGCCGTTGCAACCTCGCCTGCGACTACTGCTACGTCTACACGCTCGCCGACCAGAGCTGGCGATCCCGGCCCATGATCATGGCCCCTGAGCTGGTGGACACCGTCGCCCATCGGATCGCGGAGCACGCGCGGGCCCACCGGCTCGACGCCGTGCGCCTGATCCTGCACGGCGGCGAGCCCCTGCTGGCGGGCGCCGACTACCTGCGGCAGGCCGTCCGGCTCGTCCGGGACAGGACCGGCCCCGAGGTGCGGGTCGACGCCGTCGTCCAGACCAACGGCGTGCTCCTGGACAAGGACGTGCTGCGGTCCTTCGCGGCAGAGGACGTGGGCGTGGGGGTGAGCCTGGACGGCAGCCCCGCTGGAAATGACCGCAACCGCCGCTATGCGGATGGCCGGAGCAGTTATCCGGCGGTCGCGGAAGGGCTTACCCTCCTCATGGAGCCGGAATTCCACGACATTTACCACGGCCTGTTGTGCACGGTCGATCTGGCGAACGATCCGGTCGAGACCTATGAGGCGCTGCTGCTCTTCCGTCCACCGGTGATCGATTTTCTCCTCCCGCACGGCACCTGGGCCACGCCGCCCCCGGGCCGCGTGCCCGATCCCGCGGCGACGCCGTACGGCGACTGGCTCGTGGCCGTCTTCGACCGCTGGTACGGGGCGAGCGGGGAGACCGTCGTCCGGCTCTTCCAGGAGATCCTCCACCTGCTCCTCGGCCGGGCCTCCGCCAGCGAGTCCGTGGGCCTCACCCCGTCCACCCTGGTGGTGATCGAAACCGATGGCACGGTGGAGCAGACCGACTCCCTGAAAGCGGTCCGGCACGGCGCGCCGGCGACCGGGCTGAACATCGTCGACCATCCCTTCGACGACGCGCTGCGGCACCCTGGCCTGGTGGCCCGGCAGCTGGGCTTCGAGGCGCTGAGCGACACGTGCAAGGCCTGCGTCTACAGCCGCGTGTGCGGGGCCGGCCTCTACACGCACCGTTACCGCCGCGACACCGGCTTCCTGAACCCGTCCGTGTACTGTCCCGACCTCTACCGGCTGATCGATCACATCCGTGACCGGCTCGTCAGCGATCTCCGGAGAGCCCGACTGGAAGGACGCCCATGACTCCGCGGCCCCACTGGTTGCCGGAAGAGATCCTCACCCGGCTGGCGTCCGGCGGCGGCGGCGCGGAGGCCGCGCGCCATCTCGTGGCCGCCGAGCGCAGCAAGCACCGGCTCCTCGTCCTGGGCGTCGTCCGGCTCGCCGGCTCCGATCCGGCCGTGGGACGGGCCTACGACCTGCTCGCGTGGCTGGAGAAGAAGGCGCCGCAAGCCGTGGAGAAGGTGATCGGCCATCCGGCGACCGGAGCGTGGGCGACGCACGTCCTGCGGTCCCGCGCGACGCCGGACCGGTCCGGCGCCGTCCAGCTCGGCGCGCTGGCCGCGGCCGCTGCGGCCCGGGCGGGACTCCCGGCGCGGGTCGCGGCGCCCGCGCCGGACGGCCGGATCATGCTGCCGTCCCTGGGCGAGCTCGTGATCGAGGAGCGGGCCGAGGTGATCGACCTGACCCTGCGCGAGGACGCGACCATCGAGGCCGGCGGGCGGCGCGTGCGCGTGGGTGACGACGAGGCGCCGGGCTGGCGCCCGCTGAGGAGCGTCTCGGCGGACGGCCTCAGCCTGTGCGTGGACGACCTCGACCCGTTCCGGTGGTCGCCCGGCGACGTGCCGGACGGGCGGCTGCCCCCCGCCGAGCTGGACACCTGGCGGGAGTATCTCCAGATCGCCTGGACAGTCATGCGAGCGCGGCACTGGACGCTCGCCGAGGAGACCGCCGAGATCGTCTCGGTGCTGACCCCCATCACCGGCCCGGCCTACCGCATGAACAGCGCTACGGCCAGGGACCGGTTCGGCGCCATCGGCATGTCCACGCCGCGGGACTGGCGATGGCTCGCGTACACGTTCGCCCACGAGGTCCAGCACGCCAAGCTGGGCGCGGTCCTCGACACGCTGGAGTTGCTGGAGCCCGACGACGGCAGGTACTACGCGCCCTGGCGGCCCGATCCCCGCCCGCTGGCCGGACTGCTCCAGGGCACGTACGCGCATCTCGGGGTCGCGGGCTTCTGGCGTCGCCAGCGGGCACACGAGACCGGCCTGCAGGCGCACGTCGAGTTCGCGCACTGGCGGCAGGCCGCGTTCGAGGCGGCGGGGACGCTCCTCGACAGCGGCCGGCTCACCGCGCCCGGCGAGCGGTTCGTGACCGTGATGCGGCGCACGCTGGCGGCCTGGATGACCGAGAGCGTCCCCCAGGCCGCGCTGGACGCCGCGGCCGAGCAGGCCGTCGCGCACCGGGAGTCCTGGCTGGCCCGCAACGCGTGATCGGCCGTCAGAGGCTGACTGGGTCGAAGTCCCAGCTGAAGCGCCTTTTCTTGGAAGCGTGGACTCTTTCCGGGTGGGTGAGCGGATGGCGTGAGTAGCGTCGCATCGTGTCCGCGTACAGCGCCTGCGCCTGATCCTCCTTCCCATCCGCGCGCAGGTCGAGCGCGACGTTGGCGGCGGCCGACAGCGTGAGCAGGTCGTCGGGTCCGTAGAACTCGCGCACCTGCGTCAGCGTCTTCTCGCTGAGGTCGCGGGCCGCCGCGACGTCGCCGAGCGCCGCCAGGTCACCGGAGAGGTTGATGGCGGCGCCGAACACGTAGCCGTGCTGGGGACCCAGCCTCTCGATCAGGCCTTCGTGCGCCTGCCGGTCGAGATCTCTGGCCCGGATGGCGTCTCCGCGCAGCTGATAGAGGGAAGCGAGGTTCATCAAGCAGCCGTTGGTGAAAGGGTGCTGGTCGCCGAAGATCGCACGGTAGTGGGAGAGCGCCTGCTGCGCCAGAGGCATCGCCTCCTCCACCCGGCCGACCTGGCGCAGGGTGTTGCCGAACGCGACCTGCGTGGCCATGGTCTCCGGATTGTCCGGGCCGAAGAGCTTGTCCAGCCTGAGGTACGTCTCTTCGACGAGTTCCAGGGCGCCTTCCACATCCCCTTTCCTGCGCCGGGCGATGGAGAGGTCGCGAGCCGTCACCAGGGTGAGCGGGTGCTCGATGCCCAGCTCGTTGATGCCGTGGGCGTAGGCCTGTTCGCCGACGTCGCAGGCCTCCACGTGGTTGCCCGTCAACCGGACACTGCGCGCCAGCCCGTTCCAGGAACTCTGCACCTCCCACTTGCTGACACCGGTCCTCGCGCTGCTCTGTTCGAGGAAGACCAGTTCGGCGAGTTCCTGGGCGGTGGCGAAGCGGCTCAGCAGGAGGTTGTCGAGCGCCAGGTTGTTGAGCACGCGCAGGGTGGCGGGGGCGACCGCGCCGAAGACCTCCGTGTGCAGCTCCAGTGACTGGGTGTCCTGGTCGAACGCCTCCTTGAACAGCCCTCTCGCCCTCAGGTTCGCGGCGAAGGTGAGCTTGATGCGCAGCGTCTCCTCGTGCCTCTCTCCGAAGACCTCGCGCATGTAGTCGAACGTCTCCTCGTTCAGGGCCCGGGACTCGTCGAAGGCGCCGCTCTGCCACAGGACGTTGCCCAGGTGCCGCCGCAGGCGCAGGACGTTCTCGTCCTTCTCGCCATAGGTGGCCGTCCAGTGGGCGAGGAATTCCTCGGCGAACGTCCGTGCGGAGGTGTAGTTCGCCACCCGGAACAGGTAGCGGATGACGTTGATGGCGAACGCCTGGACCTGGTGATCAGCGCAGCGGGTGATGCCCGCGGGGCGCACATGGGGGATCAGGTCGGCGAAGTGGGGCCAGTTGGTGGTCTCCTCCGGGTCGGCGGGGGCGCCGCCCGCCAGGAGCTGGTGCACCTCGTGCCTGATGTCCTCGCGCTTCGACGGGTCGATGGAGTCGCGCAGCAGCGCCTGGACGAGGCGATGGATCTGAACGGTGTCCGCCTCCTGCTCGATCTTCACCAGGGCGAACCGGTTGAGCTCGCCGAACGCCCGAGCCAGCAGCACGGGGTTGGCCAGGACGGAGCTCAGCTGTTTGACCCCGCTCTTGCTGCCCCGGCGGAAGACGGCGCGCGGGATGGGGTCAGGACCGAAGAAGGCCAAGCAGCGCAGCAGCAGCGCGGCTTCGGGCAACCTGTGCTCGATCTCGTTCACCGAGAGCTGCCAGGCGGCCGTCATCGACAAGGGGTACTCGGTCGATTTGCCCAGGTCCAGCAGTTCACGGGTCTGCAGGGCCAGCTGTTCGACGTATTCCTGCGTGGACATCCCGGTCTCCGTCTGGAGAGCCGCCGCCTGCTCCAGCGCCAGAGGAAGGTCGCCGAGTTCGTTCGCCAGGTGCTCAGCCTCCTTCCGCGGCACCTCCTTGTGCAGGCGCTTGCGAAGGAACGCGACGCTCTCCTCGGTGGAGAAGACATCGACCGGCACGGTCTCAGCCACGCTGCTCCATCGGCTGTTCCTCGACGTGATCAGCACATGCCCGGGGCCGCCTTCCGGGATGAAGTCCCGGATGTCCTCGGGCTCGTCGGCGTTGTCGAAGATGAGCAGCCACCGCTCGATCGGTTCGCCGCGCTGGAGCGCGTCGCGGACACCGGCGGCGGCCTCCTCGATGCCCACGCTGTTGGCCGAGCGCAGCCTGAGGTCCTCGGCCAGGGCCGCGAGGGTGCTCGGGACGAGCATCGGCTGGTCGGCTGGTACCCACCAGACGAGGTCGTAGGCGTCCCGATATCGCCAGGCGTACTCGATCGCCAGTTGGGTCTTGCCGACGCCGCCCAGCCCCTGCAACGCCTGGGGCAGGACCGCCGCTTTGGTGGTGGAGATGATGCTCGCCCGCAATTGATCAAGGAGCTTCTCCCGGCCGGTGAAGTGCTTGTTGCGGCCTGGAATCTTCTTCCCCCAGATAGTCGGCATCTGGCCCGACGTCTCTCCCACGATGTCCTGCTCCATCGTTCTGTCCCCTCCCGTCCGTCCGATTTTCCCCCGCGTGATTGATTTTGGCGATGGATGGCCGGAGAATTTATATAAAGCACCATCACACGCAAGGAATTTTCGGGTGTTACGGGCGGCCGTAACCGAGACCAGGGAGACTGGATGAACGATAGGTTCACCACCGGGCTGATCGATGTGGGCGATATCGATCTAGAAGCACTCAAGAACCTCGACATACCGGCTTTGAACAGGGTCTGGGAGAGATTGTCCGAGGGTGGCGGCATCGTTGCCAGCTTCCAGTCGGCCGTCTGACCGGTATTACGGGAGTCGGCCGGCGGGCGTGTTCTCATGTGTGCGGGCGGGGTGTGTGATCGACCCGATCCGATGCGTGGACAGCTCAGTAGAAGACGTCCGCCCGAATGGCGAGGTCTCGTGGCCGGTGACCGATCAGGCCGGCTGATTCCCCTGTGCGGGCGGGGTGTGTGACGCCATTCGGTAACGGTGATCCGGAATCTCGGCCGGACTGGGTTTTGGCCGTGAGGGGGCGGTACGATTTCCGGAAAGGGTCTGGGGAGCGGCGACCTCATAAATCAAGGGAATGCGACCAGGGCACGCGCCCCGTCGGGCTGCCGCCCCCACCCCTGACGACGGTTGGGGTGTTCTCCGGGCGGTGTGGCGGCGCCCGGAGCCGGGGAGCCGCGCAGACCCGTCGGGTCAGGCGGGGTTCCGGGGCCGGAGGCGGCCTGCCCTACAGGTAAACGGGGATACCTCTGCCTCTTGCGGGATTTCTCCCCCTGGTGACCGTTTGGTTCCCCTTTGGGAGATGCTTAGCCCTATCCAGACTCCCCATCCGTCGCGTCTTCAGGGACAGGCTACGAGGCGTGGCCCTATGCTCTCGTTTCACATGTGTCAAGCCGCCGAACGCGTGTCGGCCGCACCGGTGCATATCGAGAGTCGAGGTGTTCGTGCTGGAAATGTGGCGCGCTATGAGACACCTTTTCGCCCAATATCGGCCGTTTCGGTGGCTCTGGTGGGGATCAACCTTCTCCATGCTAGGTGGTCGTGCGCTCAGCGTGACGTATCCGTTATTGGCGTACACCCTGACGGGGTCGTCGGAGTGGATAGGGTGGGTCGTTTTCGCCTCTACGATGCCGGGGCTGATCTGTTACATCCCTGCAGGCGTCCTGATCGATCGTATCGGTCCGCGCCGGGTCCTGATGAGCAGCGAGGCGGTCCGTTTCGTCATCATGGGGGCGCTCGTCGTGCTGTTGCTCTCGGACCGGTTGCGCGTGGAGTGGGTGGTGGTTTTCGCGCTGGTCGAAGGCGGTCTGGCCGTCACGTCGTCGGTCGCCGAGTCGGCACTGATCCCGAGGGTGGTCCGGGATGACGACCTCGACGCGGCCCTGGCCATGCATGAGACGAGCACGCACGGGGCCGTCCTGGTGGGACGGCAGCTTGGTGGCCTTCTTTACGGATTGGTCCCTTTTATCCCTTTCATGATCAACGGGCTCATGTTTGCGGGCTCGGCTCTTTCCTACCGCACTCTACCGCGCGAGGTTCCTGACGCCCGGCGGCTGCAGGATGTCAGTTTGCGTATCGAGCTGCGAGCCGGTTTTGCCGCGCTATGGGGTAATCGTTTTCTCCGTTTGGCGACTTTCATCGTTGCTTGTACCAATCTCATGGTTCAATGCCTGATTGTCGTTTTCTTGACGATTGCTACAAAAGATGACTTGAGTCCCGTTTGGGTAGGTAGTTTCCTTGCCGCATCCGGCGTCGGAGGGGTCGTCGGCGGACTCCTGTGGCCCAGGCGCGACCGCATCTCGACGCGGATAGAGAACGGCACGGCCCACAACAGGCTGGCGCGCCGCCTCGTGGAGTGGATGGGGCTGGCGCGACGACGCTCGATCATGCTGGTACACGTCTGGGCGTGCACCGCCGCCATCGTGCTGATCCTGGCGTTCGGGCAGTTGGCGCCGTCCTTCTTCGGGGCGTTGCTGGTCATCGGTCTGGCGGGCGGGCTCAGTAACGTCACCTTGCGGAGCGCTTGGAGCCGGGTTCCCGACGACCTGCGGGGACGGGTGGTGAGCGTCTCCCGCTTCGTCAGCTACAGCGCCGTCGCCATCGGCCCGCTCATCGGCAGTCTCCTCGTCACCTGGGGGGACACGAAGGGGGCGACGTTGTTCCTGTTCGGGTCCATGGCCCTGCTGACGCTGACAACCACCCTGGTCCATCTCAGAAAGGGACTCACGCGCGTCTCGATCCCGGTCGGCGCGGATCCGGTGGCTCCCTCGGTGACCGCCTCTCCTGCGCCGGAGCCGGTTCGAGAGGAGCAGCCTTCCGTGCCGGAGCGTGCGTTACCGGCTGTGACGGGGTGAAATCGAGGCATGGCAGGCAGACCTTGGGGACGGGCGCTGTCGGTGGTGCTGCTCGTGCTCGTCTGGGTGCCGGCCGGCGCGCCGGTGGTGCCGGGCCCGCAGTTCCTCGACCGCGACCGGCTCGTCATCCGTCTGGACCGTCTCACCCCGGCCGGCACGTGGCGCGTGGAGATCGGCAATCCGGGGCCGGCGGCAGAGGCCCAGGTCTGGCTGATCGGCGGGGTCTCCGACGTGCTGGCCGTCCGGGGCGGCGGGCGGATCCGGCTCGCGGCCGCGGGCAAGGGCACGGTGCTCCTGGTCCCGGGCCCGCGGCGGCGGGCCGCGACCGGTCAGCTCGTGCTCATCTCGCAGGCCGGTATCGACCGGCGTCCCGTGGCCGTCACCCCTGCGCCGTCACCGCTGGAACGTTACTGGCCCGGCCTGCTGGCGGCCGTCTCAGTGATCTTGCTGGCGACGGTGTGGCTGCTGCGGCGGCGACGGCGGAAGCAGGCGGCGATCGGGGAGACGACTCCCGCGCAGGGCCGGGCCGGGCCGGGCGAGTCCCGTGGGTTCACCCATAGCGACGAGCCGGTCAAAGAGGACGCGCTCAACAGACGCGAGTACGCGGAGCATCTCGCCGAGCTGGCCCGGTCCGCGACCCCGCCCATGGTCATCGGCGTGTTCGGTGAATGGGGGAGCGGCAAGACCTCGATGCTCCTGCAGGTTCGAGCGCTGCTGGAGGACGATCCCGAGTGCGCGCTGGCGTGGTTCGACCCGTGGCGTCACCAGTACGACGAGAATCCGGTGCTGCCCCTGCTCCATGCCATCGTCACCGATCTCGAACTGGAGGGCAGGGAGAACGTCATCAGGGCGCTGCGCACCGTCTCCCAGGTTCTGGGCTCCCTCGTCCTCTCGTCCACCGTCAAGATCAACCTGTCCGACGTCCAGGGCGCGCTGAAGGCGTACGACGAGGAGAACTTCCGCCTCCGGTCCGAACGCACCCGCCTGAACGACCACCTGGGCAGGCTGGTCGCGACGGCCCTGCGCGAACGGAACAGGAGCCGCCTGGTGGTGTTCATCGACGACCTGGACCGTTGCCACGTCGACCAGATCACCGCCCTGCTGGAGGCCCTGAAGCTGCACTTCAACCGCGACAACTGCGTCTTCGTGCTCGGTGTCGCCAAGGCGCCGCTGGTGGCGGCGCTGAAGGAGAAGTACCAGGACCCGCTGGGCGAGTACCTGGACAAGATCGTCCAGTTTCCCTTCGAGATGCCCAGGCTCTCGGCGGACGCCTTCGCCTCCTATCTGGACGGGCTGCTCAACCACGACATCCAGGCCGCGAAGAGCCTGCTCGCCTGCGGATTACGGGCCAACCCACGGGCCATCAAGCGTTTCGTCAACGTCCTCGTCCTGCAGGACCGGGTGGCGCGGGCGAGGAGGCTCGACCCGTACGAGGTCCGCGTCCTCGCGGCGGTGCTCCTGGTCAGGGACGGCGACGCGGACTTCTACGCCCGGCTCATGAGCGATCCGACCCTGCTCAAACGGGTCGCCGAGGACCTGGAGACGGCCGGGGAGGAACAGCGGCCCGACTGGCCCGCGCTGCCGCTGCGGGTCGTGGGCGAGCTCGCCGCGTCCCGCACCAGCGTGCCGGACAGCGTCAGCGCCTACATCGACCTGGTCCGGGAGTCGCCGGCACCGCAGTCGGGCGATCTGGTGGACCCCGTCCCGCCGCGGGAACAGCCCCAGGTCTCGGAGGACACCGTGCCCGAGGAGAGCCGGTTGAGCCGGGACGCCCTGGACGACGCCCTAACCACGCTGGCCGAGCGGGTGCGCCGGCGCGCGGGCGGGGTCGCGGGCGAGGAACGAGCGCTCCTGACGCCGCTGGTCCGCTTCCCCGAGGAAACGGAGGCCCGCCCCGCCCCGATCGAGGACATCCTGGCCCAGGGGACGAGGCTGCTGATCAGCGGCAGGCAGGGCGCGGGCAAGTCCGTGCTCGCCGCCCGGCTGGCGCGGCGGCGCAACGAGGCAGGTGACCCTGGTGCGGGCGTGGCGGTCCTGCTGCCGTTCCGGGCGCTCAGGTCGGACATCGCGGAGTTCGACCGGAGGCTGACGCACGCGCTGGTGGGCGAGTACCAGATTCCGATCGCGGACGCGAACGCGGTCGTCCAGCGGGGGTCTCTGGTCCTCGTCCTCGACGGGCTGGAGGAGATCGGCGACGCGGACCGGGAGGCCATCGTGACGCGGCTGGTGCGCTGGGCCGACCTGGCCGGGGCCGGGGTCATCATGACGGACCGGCGACCGGCGCGGGCCCGTCCGGGCTTCCGGGTCCTCACGGTGGAGGGCGTGGTGCCGGAGGAGGGCCGCCACTTGCTGCACCGCGTGCTCGGCGAGCACGGCGCCGACCCGGGGCGGCTGCTGAACTTGACCGACGCCCTGCTCGGCTCGCCCCAGCTGCTCTCCGCGCTGACCGGCGATCCGGCCTGGATCGACGACCTGCCCGATCGGCCGGTGGACTTCCTGCCGTGGTTCGCCGGCTGGGCCACCCGCAGGACGGCCGAGGCCGGGTTCGGCGCGGACGCGGTGGCCACGGCGCTCTCGGGCGTCGCGGGGTTGCTCGCCGAGACCGGGCAGGAGATCTTCAGCAGCGACGACCCGGACGTCAGGACCGTGTTCCGCCGGTCCGGGATCAAGGGCATGGAGGTGCCGAGCCTGCTCCATGCCGCCGTGGTGGCGGGCCTGCTCCGGCAGGCGGGCCCGCAGGCCTACCACTTCGTGCATCCGCGTCTGGTGGACCGGCTGGCGAGGTCGGAGGACTGACGGGTCAGCCGTCGGAGCCCAGGGTGATGGTCTGGGTCACCTCGGCGTGCCGTTCGGCCTCCTCCTCCGCGAAGCGGGCCGCGTCCAGCTTGTCGGCGATCTCCTCGTCCTGCTTCATCAGCGCCTCCAGCGACTGGCCGGCCATCTCCAGCACGCCCATGTCCGCGTACGCCTGCCGCAGCCGCGGGCTCCACAGCCCGATGTCCTTCACGCACGTCGACCTCGGACCTCCAGGGCGTGACGTACACCGTACGTTCCTCCGGGGCTGGCACGTGCGCCGGACGCGCGTCAATACAATGAGCCATGACCTCCCAGCCGCTGTCCCGGGCCCGGATCGTCGCCGCCGCGGTCGAGCTGATCGAGCGCGAGGGCGCCGACGCGGTCTCCATGCGGCGCATCGCCTCGGAGCTGGGCGTGGGCGTGATGTCGCTCTACAACCACGTGCCCAACAAGGGCGCCCTGCTCGACGGCGTGGCCGAGAGCGTGCTCAGCGAGATCGGGTTCACCGACGACCCGGAGGCCCACTGGTCCGACCGGGTCCGCATGCAGGCCCGCGCCTTCCGCCAGATCGCCCACCACTACCCGCGCTGCACCATGCTCGTGGTCAGCCGTCAGCTCCACACCGACGCCGGGCTGCTGCCGGTCGAGCGGGCCCTGGCCACGCTGCGCAGCGCCGGGTTCGACGGGGTGGACGCGGTGCGGGTGCTGCGGCTGTTCATCGCCTTCATCGTCGGATCGCTGCTGCGCGAGGTCGGCGTCACCCCCACCTTCGCGCCCGTCCACGAGGCGGCGATCGACGCCGAGAAGATCGACCCCGAGCTGTTCCCGGAGGTGAGCGCGCTGTCGGAGCTGCTGGGCTCCTGCGACCACGAGGCCGAGTTCGCCTTCGGGGTGGAGCTGCTCATCCAGGCGATCGCGGTGCACCCGGCCAGGAGGGAGGGCACCCGGTGAGTCGCGGATGCCCTCCGGCGTCCGCTAGTACCAGTTGTGTGAGCGGAAGTGCCCCCAGGCGCCGCACGGCCTGCCGTATCTCCCCTTGATGTAGGCCAGGCCCCAGCGGATCTGGGTTTGCGGATTGTGCCGCCAGTCCTTGCCGGCTCCCCGCATCTTGCCGCCGGGCAGCGCCTGTGGGATGCCGTAGGCGCCCGACGAACGGTTGACGGCCCGGTGGTTCCAGCCGCTCTCCCTGGTCCACAGGTTGTCCAGGCAGCGGAACTCGCGCAGGTTCCATGACCTGCGCACCACCTGGTCCAGGGCGAACCGCTTGCTCCGGCTCCTCGGCAGGTGGGCCGGGACGCGTGGCTGGGCGGCGGTCCGCCACGTACGGACCTGCGCCACCGGCGCGTCGTGACTGCTCTCGGTGCCGGCCGCCGCCGCGCTCTCCATGCCGCAGAATGCGGCGGTGAACGCGGTCATGG
Source organism: Nonomuraea corallina (assembly GCF_027620315.1). Lineage (GTDB taxonomy): Bacteria > Actinomycetota > Actinomycetes > Streptosporangiales > Streptosporangiaceae > Nonomuraea > Nonomuraea corallina. The sequence continues at coordinate 34,716 of NZ_JAPNNL010000018.1, forward strand.
TCACGACCGTGCTGCGTAGCGTGCGCTTGCTGTCCAATTCGATCCTCGCGGTCGGGTCGCGTGCGGACGGGCGCTCTCGCTTCCCCGGCGCCCCTGCCGGTCCGCGTCCGTGGCTCGGACGAGAAGGGTCCGCGCGGCCCTCCGGGATCCTGTTCCGTCCGGCTTCTCGCCGGACGGCCCGGAGGGCTCCACGACATGTCCTCTGAGCCGGTTTCTAGTACGCGCAGGGACGCGCGGTCAGAACCCGGGGCACGCCGAGGACAGGTGTTTGCGTGATCGACGCGGAGATATGGCGCTCTCGTTGGGCCTGGATGGACCGGCCCGGCGCCTCGATGGCCCGCGCTTTCCGCGAAACGCGCGCAAGCCTGGGGTTTGGATCAGTACCAGTGGCGGGACTGGAAGTGGGCCCAGGCGCGGCACGGCGTGCCGTACCTCTTCTTGATGTAGCTCAGGCCCCAGGAGATCTGCGTCCTGGGGTTGGTGCGCCAGTCGCTGCCGTGGGAGGCCATCTTGCCGGCGGGCAGCGCCTGGGGGATGCCGTAGGCGCCGGACGAACGGTTGCCGGCCCGGTGGTTCCAGCCGCTCTCGCGGGCCCAGAGCTTGACGAGGCACCTGAACTGGGTGGTGTTCCAGCCGCGCTTGTTCACCATCTTCTTGGCGATGGACTTGTTCTTGCCGCTCGTGCTGGTGGCACTCGCCTGGGAGCTCTGCGCCTGTGCGGCCGTGGCGCCGCCCGCCACCATGAGCGTGGAGCTCAGGAGCAGGACGCTGGTACGGCGGAGCATGGGCATGCGGGTTCCCTTTCGGAGGAATCGGGGACCGCGCCACCCTGCCTGACTTGTCGCCTTTACTGCGAATTGACCATGGAAATGGTGTCCGTCAGTAAAGATCTCGATATATAGCTGTTGCTGGGTCTTTGGGTGATAAATGTGGATTAGGTCACGTTTTGCGCCTGACAGGCATCTCGTAAGGTCGGACCATGAACGTTCGTGACATCCCGGTCCGCACACTGGCGGACGAGCCCACCACCCTGGCCGCCCTCGCCGGCGACAAGGCCGTGCTCATCGTCAACGTGGCCTCCAAGTGCGGCCTCACCCCGCAGTACACCGACCTCGTCAAGCTCCACCAGGAGTACGGGCCGCGCGGGCTCAGCGTGATCGGCATGCCCTGCAACCAGTTCATGGGGCAGGAGCCCGGCAGCGCCGAGGAGATCCAGGAGTTCTGCTCGACCACGTACGGGGTCGACTTCCCGCTGCTGGCCAAGGCCGACGTCAACGGCCCCGACCGGCACGCCCTGTACGAGCGGCTCGTGGAGGCGCCGGACGCCGACGGCGACACCGGCGACGTGCAGTGGAACTTCGAGAAGTTCCTCGTCGACCGCGACGGGGCGGTGGTGGGCCGCTTCCGCCCCCGCACCGTCCCGACGGACCCGACGATCCTGGCGGCCATCGAGAAGGTCCTCTGACGCCTCGGCAGCGCGCGCCCTAGGGAAAACCCTAGGGCGCCACCTGACGCGACCGCCGTCGCCCTCTGAGAGCTTGACCCGTGTCGGACAGGCACACGGGGCGGGAGACGACATGGGGATCGACGAGGGCGCGACAGGACAGGCCAAGCGACTGGCCGACGCGGTGGACCTGCGGGACTTCCTGGGCACGGCGGGCACGCTGACGCTCGCCGACCGGCGCACGCTGGTGGAGCAGGCGCTGGTGCTGATCGAGCAGAACTACGCCCACCTGCCGCTGAAGACCGCCATGTACGCGGTCAACCCGGTCCAGCGGCTCCGCCTGCTCGCGCTGAGGCTCAGCCGGCAGACGCCGGAGACGGCCGACCCCGAGCCGCGCTTCCACGCCGAGCTGTCGGAGATCTTCCACTCCGTACGCGACCTGCACACCAACTACCTGCTCCCGGAGCCGTACGCGAGCAAGGTCGCCTATCTCCCGTTCCTCGTCGAGGAGTGCCACGAGGACGGCGGCCCGCGCTATCTCGTGACCAGGATCGTCGAGGGGTTCTCCGCGCCGGGGTTCGAGCCGGGCGTCGAGGTCACCCACTGGAACGGCACCCCGATCGGCGCGGCGGTGGACGCCAACGCCGCGCGGTACGCGGGCGGCAACCCGGCGGCCCGGCACTCGCGCGGGCTGCAGTCGCTGACCATCCGGCCGCTGGTGATCCACCTGCCGCCCGACGAGTCCTGGGTGACGCTCAGCTATCTGGGCGGGGACGGGATAGCCAGGGAGCTGCGGGAGCCGTGGCGGGTGACGGCGAACCTGCCGCCGTTCGTCGACGCGGGCGCGCTCACCATGGCGGCCGTGTCGCAGGGGCTCGACCTGGGCACCGACGAGATCGGCCGCGCGCTCAGGATGCTCTACGTCCCCCGGACGCTCACGGCGGAGATCGCGGACGTTCCCGCCGAGCCCGCCGACGCCGGGGCCGACCTGCCGACGTCCATGCCGGCGTTCTTCAAGGCGCGTGCCGTGGTCACCCCGTCGGGGACGTTCGGCCACCTGCGCGTGTTCACCTTCAACACCAACGACCCCGGCGCGTTCGTCGGCGAGTTCGTCCGGCTCGCCGGCCTGCTCCCGCAGAACGGGCTCGTGGTCGACGTGCGGGGCAACGGAGGCGGGCACATCCACGCCGCCGAGTTCCTGCTGCAGACGCTCACGCCGCATCCGATCACCCCGGAGCCGACCCAGTTCGTCACCACGCCGCTGAACGCCCGCATCTGCGCGCAGCACGAGGAGAACCCGACCGGGCAGATCGACCTCGGCCCGTGGTGCCCGTCCATGAACCAGGCCCTGGAGATCGGCGCCGCGCACTCGGCCGGCTTCCCCATCACCCCCGCGGCCGGCGCGAACGCCGTCGGCCAGTGCTACCACGGCCCGGTCGTGCTCGTCACCGACGCCCGCTGCTACTCCGCGACCGACATCTTCGCCGCCGGCTTCCAGGACCACGGCATCGGCCCGGTCCTCGGCGTGGACGACAACACCGGCGCGGGCGGCGCCAACGTGTGGACGCACGAGCTGCTCAAGCTCCTGCTGGAACTGCCGTCACCCGCGCCCGGCTCGCCCTACCGGCCGCTGCCGGGCGGGGCGGGCATGCGCGTGTCGATCCGGCGCACCCTGCGCGTCCACGCGCTGGCCGGCACGCCCGTCGAGGACCTCGGCGTGCGGCCCGGCCACCGCCACCGCCTGACCCGCCGGGACCTCTTGGCCGGCAACCAGGACCTGCTGGCCCGCGCGGGCGAGCTGCTCGCGGCGCTCCCGGTACGCGGCCTCGACGTGCGCGTCGTCGGCGCGGCGAACGAGCTGACCCTGCGCACCAGCCTCCTGGACCGGGCGGACGTCTACCTGGACGGCAGGCCGCGGCTCTCCGCCGACGTGACCCAGGACACGGTCACCGTGGTCATCCCCGGCCTGGCCGCCGCCCGGACGGTCCGCGTCGAGGGCTTCCAGTCCGGTCAGCTCGTCGCCTCCCGCACCCTCGTGGCTGACACGACCTGACACGACCTGACGGCTCCGAGCCGGTCGGGCCGGGGATTCAGCGGTGCGGGCCGCAGCTGCCCCGGACGATCAGCTCGGTGGGGAGCACCACCGTGCGCGGGCGGCGGGCGCCCGCGCGCAGGACCAGCTCCGCCGCGCGGTACCCGATCTCGCGCCCCGGCTGGGCGATCACCGTCAGCGGAGGCGAGCAGAGCTCGGCCCACGGGACGTCGTCGTACATGACGAGCGACACGTCCCGCGGCACCCGCAGGTCCAGCTCCCGTGCCGCCAGCACCGCGGCCTCGCCGAGCGCGTTGCCCCCGGCCACCACCGCCGACAGGTCGGGCCGGCTCTGGAACAGCCCGGCCGCCGCCGCGTACGCGGAGTCGCGGCTCCCGGTGGCGAACACGATCAGCTCCTCGTCCACGGGCGCGCCCACCGCCTCGCGGAACGCCGCCACCCGCCGCTCGTGGCCGGGGCCGCCGAGGTAGGCGATGCGCCGGTGGCCCAGCCCTTTCAGGTAGCGCACCGCCGTGCGGATCCCGGACCGGTCGTCGGCGAGCACGGCGGGGGTGTCCAGCGGGCGCGCCGGCGGGGCCGGCGGCAGGCCGTCGAGGAGCATGAGGTCGTGGTCGGGACCCTCGGCGTCCTGATCGGGGCTCTCCCCGGGCAGGCGGTCGGCGAAGACCACGGTCATGCCCGCCCTGACGGCGGGCCGCCAGCTCTCGGCGTCGCCGGACGGGACCGCGACCACCCGGTCCACGCCCTGCTCCAGCAGCATGCCGACCATCTCCGACTCCTGCTCCGGGTCGTCGCCGGTCGAGCCCAGCACGACCGGCTCGCCTGCCGAGCGCGCGTGGGCGAGCACTCCCTCGGCGAGCAGGCCGAAGAACGTGTCGGTCAGGTCCGGGACGAGCAGCCCGAGGCCCCCGGTGCGGCGCTGGCGCAGGTTGCGGCCGGCGGCGCTGGGCCGGTAGTCGAGCTGCGCGGCGACGGCCAGCACCCGCTCCCGGGTCCCGGGGCTGGCCGAGCCGCCTGACAGCACCCTCGACACGGTGGCGATGCCCACGCCCGCCGCCTCGGCCACGTCCTTGATCGTCGCACGCTTCTCCATGGAAACGATTCCATCATGCTTTCCGCGTTTCCGGAAGTCGGTCGTACCCACATCGCCTGTATAGACGGGACTCTTGACACAGACAGCTCTTTCGCGGTGAGATGCTTGAAAACGTATCCAAGAACGCGGAACCCCCGCACCGACTATCGGGGCCATCGCCCTGCGCGAAGGACTGTCATGGCATCCATCGTTTTGAAAGACGTCGACAAGATCTACGCCGGTGGCGTCAAGGCCGTGAACGGGCTCAACCTTGAGATCAAGGACGGCGAGTTCATGGTGCTGGTCGGCCCCTCCGGCTGCGGTAAGTCGACCGCGCTGCGGATGATCGCCGGCCTGGAGGACATCAGCGGCGGCGAGATCTCCATCGGCGACAAGGTGGTCAACCACCTGCCGCCGAAGGACCGCGACATCGCCATGGTCTTCCAGAACTACGCGCTCTACCCGCACATGACGGTCGAGGAGAACCTCGCCTTCGGCCTCAAGCTGCGCAAGATGCCCAAGGCCGAGATCCAGCAGCGGGTCCAGGACGCGGCCAAGATGCTCGGCCTCGAGACCTACCTCAAGCGCAAGCCCGCCGCCCTGTCCGGCGGTCAGCGCCAGCGTGTCGCCATGGGCCGCGCCATCGTCCGCGAGCCGCAGGCCTTCCTCATGGACGAGCCGCTGTCCAACCTGGACGCCAAGCTCCGCGTCTCCATGCGCGCCTCGCTCAACCAGATGCACGAGCGCCTCGGCGTCACCACCGTCTACGTCACCCACGACCAGGTCGAGGCCATGACCCTCGGCGACCGCGTCTGCGTGCTCCGCGACGGCCTCCTCCAGCAGGTCGACACCCCGCAGAACCTCTTCGACCGGCCGGTCAACCTGTTCGTCGCCGGGTTCATGGGCTCGCCGTCGATGAACTTCGTCACCGCCGAGCTGGTCCGCGACGGTGGCCCCGCGGTGGCCTTCGCCGGCTACAAGCTGCCCATCCCGCAGTCCACGTTCAGCGACAAGCCCGGCCTCGACCAGTACCTCGGCAAGAAGATCATCCTCGGCATCCGCCCGTCCGACTTCGAGGACGCCGCCTCCGCCGGCGCCCACGCCGACAACGGCTGGGCGACGATCCCGGCCAAGGCCGAGGTCACCGAGGAGCTCGGCTCCGAGATCAACGTGCTGTTCCTGATCGACGCCCCGCCGGTGGAGCACAAGGACACCGTCGCCGCCGCCGACACGGGCGACGACGAGGAGGCCACGCTGCCGCTGTCCGGCGACAAGTCCCTGTGGACCGCCCGCGTCAACGCCCGCAGCCACGTGCGCCCCGGTCAGAGCGTCAACCTGGTCGTCGACACCCACAACATGCACTTCTTCGACCCGACCTCGGGCCTGGCCATCGGCCACCCGGCCAACGCCGGGCGCTGACCGCCCGGCACCCCGGCGTCGATACCCGGCCGCGGGCACTGCCCGCGGCCGTAAGGGCCCTCATCGCGACCCCCTCCCGCGGCGAGGGCCCGTCCCGTGCCCGGCCGTTCGCCGGGGTTACGGCGGACGAGCCGGAAAGGGTCAGCGGCGGCCGATGCGCGAGGAGATCTCCGCGACCAGGCGGCGCGGCACGAACCTGCCGACCGCGACGACCGCCTTGTAGCGCAGCGACGGCACCGACACCCACCTGCCCAGCGCCAGATCACGCAGCGCCTCGTCCACGACCCGGTCGGCGGTCAACCACATGAAACCCGGCGTGCCCGACATGTCGATCGAAGCACGCCGGTGGAACTCCGTCCGCACGAACCCCGGGCACAGCGCCATCACCTTGACCCCCGGCTCGCTGATCGCGGCCGCGGTGGACTCGCTGAAGTTGGCCACCCAGGCCTTCGAAGCGCTGTAGGAGCCGCGCGTGAAGAAGCCCGCCGCCGAACCGACGTTGACCACCGCGCCCTTGCCGCGCTTGCGCATCCCCGGCAGCGCCGCCAGCGTCAACCGCAGCACCGCCTCGCAGTGCAGCTTGAGCATCCGCAGCTCGTCCTCCACCGGCGTGTCCAGGAAGTCGTGCCGGTGCGCGAAACCGGCGTTGTTCACCAGCAGGTCGACCCCCTCCCGGCAGCGGGCCTCCACCAGGGCCAGGCCGTCGTCCGAGGCCAGATCGGCAGGCAGGATCTCGACCTCGACCCCGTACCTCAGCTTGAGCTGATCGGCGCTCTCGCCGAGCCGGTGCTCGTCGCGCGCCACCAGGACCAGAGCGAAACCGTCGGCGGACAGCCGGCGGGCGAACGCGGCGCCGATGCCCGCGGTGGCGCCAGTGATCAGTGCGGTAGGCATGCCCAGCACCCTAACCCCCTGGTGACCCGTCTCCCGGACCGGACGCCGCGATGCGTGCCCGCGGCCCGCTCAGCCCGCCGTAGGTCTGATCGGAGGGTGTGCGGTCGGTGGTGCGGGGGGTGGGGGCGTGCGAGGATGGCGGCGTGCGCCTTGCCGTGGTCGTGCTCGCCGTCGTCGTGACCGCCTGCTCCGCCGCGCAGCCGCAGGGGGCGACCCCGTCCGCCTCGGTCGGCACCGCCGCGCCGCGGCCGTCCACGCCGGACGGCCGGGCCGCGACGCCCGGTGCGGGGAAGCTGAAGTTCACCGAGATCGCCGCGCTGGAGCGGCCGGTGGCGTTCACCGTCCGGGCGGATGATCGCCGCCTGTACGTGGCCGAGCAGGGCGGCAAGCTGCGGACCACCGACGGTGACACGATCGTCGATCTGTCCGGGGAGGTCAGCGGCGGCAACGAGCAAGGGCTGCTCGGCGTCGCGTTCCACCCGTCGGGGCGCTGGCTCTACCTCGACTGGACCGACAGGGCCGGCACCACGCACGTCACCGAGTGGGCCTACGACGGTAAGAAGGCCACGGGCAGGCGTGAGGTGCTGACCGTGGAGCAGCCGTTCGCCAACCACAACGGCGGCCAGCTCGCCTTCGGCCCCGACGGCCACCTGTACGTCGCGCTCGGCGACGGCGGCGGCGCCGGTGACCCGGAGGGCAACGGCCAGGACCTCGGCACGCTGCTGGGCAAGATCCTGCGCATCGACCCGCGCGGCGGGCGGCCGTACGCGGTTCCTGACGACAACCCGTTCGTCGGCAAGGAGGGGGCGCGGCCGGAGATCTGGGCGTACGGGCTGCGCAACCCGTGGCGGTTCGGCTTCGACCGGGAGAACGGCGACCTGTGGATCGGCGACGTCGGCCAGAACCGCTGGGAGGAGATCGACTACCAGCCCGCCGGTTCCGAGGGCGGCGAGAACTACGGCTGGGACGTGCGCGAGGGCGCCGAACGCTTCCGCCCCGGCCGCGCCGAGGACCCGGTCGACCCGGTGATCGTCTACTCGCTGGATGAGGGCCGCAACTGCTCCGTGATCGCCGGGTTCGTCTACCGCGGCGCGAAGATCCCGTGGCTGCGCGGCCAGTTCCTGTACGGCGACTTCTGCGCCGGATGGATCAGGGCCGCGCCCGTCGACGATCTGGAGCGCGACCGGCGCGTGGGCGAGGTGGAGCAGCTGTCGTCGTTCGGCGAGGACCACGACGGGGAGCTGTACGCGCTCAGCCTGTCGGGTTCCGTCTATCGGATCGATCCCGCCTGACCCTTTCGGCCAGGTCCTCGACCTGGTTGTTGAGCCGCGTGCCCCGCGCCCAGCCGGCGTAGTGGGTGAGGAAGACGACGATCTCCCGCAGCTCGGTCTCGTCCAGGTCGCCGGTGCGCAGGGCAGCGTCGAGCTGCAGCGTCACCTGGTCGTCCAGCCCTTGCCCGACGAGCAGGCCGATCAGGATCAGGCGGCGTTCCCTGAACGTGAGCGTCTCCCGTGACCAGAGGTCGGCGAAGGCGCGCTCCGCCGTCATCCCGTACGAGTCGACGGTCTCCGTGGCCGGTCCGGCCGGTTCTGTCATCGTGCGCTCCGTCGCGAAAGGAGGGTGGCTTCATCTTCGGCCACGTCCCGGGCCTCACCAAGAGGGACGCTCGTAAGTCGGACCCCGAGGACAGGTGGTTCTGCTGATCTGTAACAACCAAGGCAAAGGTATGGCCAAGATTTGGTCAAGATTTCTTCATGCGCTCCCGGCTCAGCCGGGGAGAAAGCGGGCAGAACCACTGCGGTGCCTCGTCCTGTGGAGGTAGACCCAGGTGAAGACGATGTACGCGAGGTACGCCAGGTACGCGAGGTCCCTGCCGGAGCCGGGCCGGGCGCGCGACAGGGCCGGGTTCCGGCTTCCCCGGCCGGTGAGGGTCGTCTTCTGGGTGGCGGTTGCCGTCACGCTGGTCGCCGGCGGACTGCTGTCCGGCCTGTTCCGGACGTCGCCGTTCGTGCCGTTCCTGTTAGGACTCGTGGTCGTCGCCGGGGCCGCCGTCCTGGTCCGGCTCCTGCTCAGGGACGGTGTGGAGACATACCGGCCCGGCTCCGTCGCCACCCGCTTCGCCGACGTACGGGGACAGGACGGCGTGGTCGAGCGGCTCCAGGAGCACCTCGCCCGCTGGCGCGAGGGCGGCGCGATCGAGGAGGGCGGCGGATCCGCGCCGGGCGGCCTGCTGCTGTGGGGGCCGCCGGGCCCCGGCAAGGCGCGGGTCGCCGAGGCCGTCGCGGGTGAGACCGGCAAGCCGTACGTGGTCGTGGACGTGCGCGCGTTCGCCGCGGCTCCTCCGGCCGTCGGCGTCCTGAAGGTCAAGGCGCTCTTCATGAGGCTGCGCACGCTGGCGCTGCGCCACGGCGGCGTGGTCGTCCTCTTCGACGAGGCGGACGCGCCGGCCGGGCCGGTCCCCGGCGGCGGCCTCTCCGGCTGCAACGGCCTGGCCCACCTGTCGGAGGAGAGCCGCTCGGCGCTCGCCCGGCCGGATGCCGGTGCGGGCATGCGACGGGCGCTGATCAGCGAGTTGTCCAGGCTCAGGAGGCCACGCGGGCGTTTGCGCCGGCTGTCCGCGTACCGGGTCCTCGTCATCATGACCGCCCGCCGGCCCGACGCGCTGGACGGGGCGCTGCTGCGGACCGGCCGCGTCGACCGCGTCCACCAGGCCGGCCACCCGTCCGAGGCCGGGCGGCCGCGGGGCGTCGGGAGGCACGCGGCGGCCGTGCACGAGGCCTGCCACGCGGTGGTCGCGTACGTGACGCGCGCCCGCCCGGAGCCCGGCGTCGCCACCATCGAGCAGGGCGCGGGTCATCTGGGCGGGGCCGCCGCGGCCAGGATCGAGGGCCGGCCCGCCCGGTGGAAGTCGGGGTACGAGGCCGACGTGATGGTCGCGCTCGCCTCCCTGGCGGGGGAGCGGATGTTCTTCGGCGGGGACAGCTCCTGCGACGTCTCCGGGGACCTCCACTCGGCCACGCTCCTCACCGCCCTCATGGAGTCCTCGTGGGGGATGGGCTCGGACGTCTCCTCGCTGCCCGCCCTGCGGGAGCTGGGGATGGACGAGGACCGCCGGTCGCTCGGGGAGCGGGTCGAACGCCACCTGGCGCGGCTGCTGGAGAAGACCGGGGACCTGCTCCAGGAGCATCGCCAGGACGTGCTGTGCCTGGCGCACGCGCTGGAGACGCACCGGACGCTCGACGGCGGCGACGTGGCGGCGATCCTGCGGCGGCGGCCCGGGCGGCGCGTCGACGGTACGGGGTACGCCTCCGACGCGTTCGTGCGGGAACTGGAGGAGTACCACGCGGAGGTCGTCCGGGCGCACCAGGACCACGACCGGCTGGACCGCGACCCACCGGCCGTGCCGAGGGCAGGAGCGCGTCCTCGGGGGAGCGCGGCGGGGCGGGGAACAGGGGTGGGGGCGCGTCCCGGTGCGGGAATCCCGCTTTCGGAGGTCGGAGGGCCTGCTGGTGGAAGGCCGGCGGCGTATCGCGGAGCCCGGTCCGGTGCGGGCGGGGGGCCCGCGTTCGTGCCGTGGGGCACGCCGCCGCAGCCGGACGGGGCCGGGCAGCCGCCGCCGGAGCAGGGGAGGGGCCGGTGGTGGGTGGTCGTGGCCAGCGCGTTCACGCTCGTCGGGCTGGCCGTCGTACTCGCCCTGTCGCTGAACGGCGTGCTGACCGCCGGCCCCGCCGCCGGGACGGAGACCGGAGCGGCGGCCGCGCCCGGTCCCGGTGTCGCCTCGCCGTGGCTGCTGGTCGCGCTGTTCGTGGTGGTGGTGGCGGTGGTCGTCGGCGCCGGGCTCACCACCGTGGCCGTCAAGGCCATGCGGGCGGCGCGGGCCAAGGCGGACCGGGAGCGGGACGAGGCGCACGCCCGCGCCCAGTTCCTGGCGGCGGCGCTGGATCCCGACACCGCGATGCGGCTGCTCGGCTACGACGGCGGCGGGCGGCGCGAGCTCGCCTGAACCGTACGGCTGAACCCCGGCCCCGCGGGTCACGTCATCAGGGGTATGCGCGCTCCCTCCACCGTCCTCGTCCTCGCCGCTCTGCTGACCGCGTGCGCCGGCCCTCCGGTCTGCACGGCGATCGGCGTCCCCGTCGGGGTCCTGCTGGACGTCGAGCCGCCGCTCGCCGCCCGGGTGGACCGGGCGGAGCTGGAGGTGTGCTGGTCGGGGACGTGCCACCGGCCCGAGCTGATCCTGCACCCGGCCACCGCGGCCGTCGAGACGACCTGCGCGGGCGACACCTGCTCGGCCCGCATGGCCGAGACGGGCGGCGCGCACGGCTTCGCCTCCGTGCCCGGCCTGCCGAAGAGCCCGGTGCGGGTGCGTCTCACGCTCCGCGACGCTGAGGGCCGCTCCGTGCTCGGCCGCACTCTCGACGTCACCCCCGAAGGCCGCTTCCCCAACGGTCCCGAGTGCGGCGAGGGCGGCCCCAACGTGCAGCTCGTGGCCGGCTCTGGTGACGTGCGCGCAAAGTAATCGCCTTAACACAGCGTTCACATTCGGGCAAAAAGGGGGAAACGGCCGTACACGAGACTCGGCGTGGCTGACGAACATGGGAAAGGACCGCTGTGAGCTACAAGGCTGAGTACATCTGGATCGATGGCACCGAGCCCACCGCGCTGCTGCGCTCGAAGACCAAGATCCTGGCCGACGGGGTCGAGCCGCCGGTGTGGGGCTTCGACGGCTCCAGCACGAACCAGGCCGAGGGCCACAAGTCCGACCTCGTGCTCCGTCCCGTGCTCACCTGCCCCGACCCGATCCGCGGCGGTGACAGCGTGCTCGTGCTGTGCGAGGTCGAGATGGTCGACGGCGAACCGCACAAGAGCAACACCCGCGCCCTGCTCCGCCCGGTCGCCGAGCAGTACGCCGAGCATGACTCGTGGTTCGGCATCGAGCAGGAGTACACCTTCTTCAAGGGCAGCCGCCCGCTCGGCTTCCCCGAGGGCGGCTTCCCCGCCCCGCAGGGCCACTACTACTGCGGCGTCGGCGCCGAGGCCGTGTTCGGCCGCGAGATCGTCGAGCTCCACCTCGACCGCTGCCTCGCCGCCGGGCTGAAGGTCTCCGGCATCAACGCCGAGGTCATGCCCGGCCAGTGGGAGTTCCAGATCGGCCCGGCCGGGCCGATCGAGGTCGCCGACCACCTGTGGATCGCCCGCTGGCTGCTCTACCGCACCGCCGAGGAGTTCGGCGTGGAGGCCACCCTCGACGCCAAGCCCGCCCGCGGCGACTGGAACGGCGCCGGCGCGCACACCAACTTCTCCACCAGGGCCATGCGCGAGGGCTACGACGCGATCATCACCGCCTGCGAGGCTCTCGGCGAGGGCGACAAGCCCATGGAGCACATCACCCAGTACGGCGCCGACATCGAGAGCCGGCTGACCGGCGCGCACGAGACCGCTCCGTGGAACCGCTACAGCTACGGCGTCTCCGACCGCGGCGCGTCCGTCCGCATCCCGTGGCAGGTCGAGGTCGAGCGGAAGGGCTACATCGAGGACCGCCGCCCGAACGCCAACATCGACCCGTACGTGGTCACCCGCCTCCTCGTCGGCACCTGCTGCGCCGCCCTGGAGAAGGCCGGCCAGGTCTGATCCACCGCCTCGCCAGGAGGGGAGAGAACGCGGGCACCCCCGATGGGGCCCGCGTTCTCCTCAGCGGAGGCGCGCCAGGTACACCCGCCGCGCCTCCTCCACCACCTCCAGGACGTCCTCGGCCACCCGGTCCCTGACCTGCTTCTCCAGCAGGTCGAGCCAGCGCAGGCAGAACGTCACGTCCTCCTCCCTGGCCACCCTCCGGTGACACACGTCCAGGTAGACCGGGCTGCTGTGGGCGACCACCCGCCCGCCGCCGCCCTCCGCGACCGCGACCACGTACGTCGGCCACACCACCGGCAGGCAGGCGTCCAGGCCATCGGCGGACGCCCCGGCGGGCCCCGACGCCAGCTCGCCGTCGGCGGTCAGCAGCCGCACCCGCTCCGCCCCCTCGCCGAGCACGCGCGCCGTCACCCGCACCGTCCCGCCCGGCCTCAGGTCGAGCGTGGCGCCCGGCCCGCGGCCGTCCACCTCCAGCTCCAGGAACGGGCCGGTGGTGACGAACGTGTGCCCCCGCCGCACCGCCCTGGCGTACGCGCCCGCGGTCAGCCGCCCGTCGACCCGCGCGTACGTGCGTTCCCGGCCAATCGGGCCGAGCCGGCGGGTGCCGCCGCCCGTGGCCCCGATCCGGTTGCCCGCCCCGATCAGCCGCCGGTACGCCGCCGGGGACCCGATCGCGGACGAGAAGCCGTCGACCAGCCCCAGCGCCGCGTCCACCACGGCCAGCCGCGCGTCGCCCCCCGCGTCGCCCCCGCTCATCAGCTGGTCGGCCGTCTCGGCGGGACCGGCGCAGGGGTTCGCGTAGGCCGCCAGGGCCCCGCGGTCGCGCACCGCGCGCAGCGTCTCGGGGGTGAGCGGCCACGCGCCGAGCCCGCGCACCTGGTGGACCAGGTCGACCCGGGCCACGTGCGCGCCGTCCGACCACGGCAGGTCGCGGCCCGCCCAGTGGTCCAGCGTCTCGCCGTCGTGCGCCACCAGATTGATCACGTGCAGGTCCTCGCCGTGCTGGGCGGCGGCCACCCATCCCGCCGGGCGGTTCAGCGGGACGTGCAGGTCGGCGCCGTACCAGCCGCGCGCCGCGGCGTCGTACAGACGCGGCGGGGTGAGCTCCACCAGCGTCTCGCCCGGACAGGGCAGCAGCGTGGTCTCCACGCTCGCGTGCTCGGGGCCTCTCGCCGCCCGGACGGTGACCGGCTCGCCCGGCACGGCCAGGACGAGATCGTCGCCGTGGAAGTACGGCAGGCCGTCGAGATCGTGGGCGGGAACCGTGCCGGGCGGGCACCAGCCGCGGCCGTCGCGGGTCCGGACGCTCCAGCGGCAGGGGACGCCGGCCCGCAGGCGGAGGACCGGCCGACCAGCTAATGGTTTCAGATAGTCACACATCGGCTTCTCCCCGTGATCGAAGGCGCCGCCATCGTGACACGACCGTGTCCCGCCGGGAAGGGCCCCGTTCCCGGCGGGGGTGGCTTCCGTTACACCCGGTGGTAAAGACCTAGAGCCGGAACTCCGGATCGGGGGTAATCTCCGCCACGTCCATCTGCGCCTTCTGCAGCCGGCCGGAGTGGTCCCAGTTCATCGACTGCCAGCGGGTGAACTGGTCGAGCACCCACATCCCCGACTGGCGGCTGCCGTTGCCCGACTTGCCGTTGCCGCCGAACGGCAGATGGGCCTCCGCCCCGGAGGTCGAGTTGTTGACGCTGACCATGCCCGCGGAGATGCCCTCGCGGAAGGCGAAGGCGTGCTTGGCGTCGGTGGTGTAGATGGAGCTGGACAGGCCGTAGCCGGGCCGGTTGGCCAGCTCGATCGCCTCGCTCAGGGTGGAGAACGTGGTGACGCCGACGATCGGGCCGAACGTCTCCTCCAGGAAGAGCCGGTCGTCCGGCCGGACCCCGTCGACCACGACCGGGTGGTAGTAGAGGCCGTCGTCGCCGGTGAAGCCGGCGCGCGGGCTGCCGGCGGTGATCCGCCCGGTGGGGCCGGACACGACCCGGTGGTGCGGCTGGATCCAGGTCAGGTACTCCTCGTACCGGTCGGCGAACTTCTGGTCGAGCAGCGGGCCCGCCAGCACGTCCTCGCGCGGGTCGCCGACCCGGGCGGCGTCCAGCGCCCGGACGAGGCGGGCGGTGAAGTCCTCATGGACGCTCTCGTGCACGATCACGGTGCCCAGGCTGGTGCAGCGCTGGCCCGCCGTGCCGAACCCGGAGAACAGCGCGCCCTCCACGGCCAGGTCCAGGTCGGCGTCCGGCATGATCACCATCGGGTTCTTGCCGCCGAGCTCCAGGCAGGGCGACTGCAGGTGGCGGCCCGCCAGCTCGCCGACCTTCCTGCCCACCTCACTCGAACCGGTGAACCCGATCTTGTCGACCGTGCCCTCGGTGAGCGCCTGCTCCAGGCCCGCGAAGGTCTGCGGGCCGTCGGCGAACACCACGTTGAGCACGCCGTCGGGCAGGCCGGAGGCGGCGAACAGCCGGTACATCGCGTGCGCCGACGCGGCGGCGTACTCGGCCGGCTTCCACACCACCGCGTTGCCGCACAGCAGGGCGGGCACGAGATACCACGACGGGACCGCCACCGGGAAGTTGCCCGCCGTGATCACCGTGGCCACGCCCACCGGGTTGCGGAAGGTGAACAGGTTCTTGTCCGGCATCTCCGAGGGGACGGTCTGCCCGTACAGCCTGCGGCCCTCGCCCAGGAAGAAGTCGCACGTGTCGACGATCTCCCGCACCTCGCCGAGCGCCTCCGCGTACGGCTTGCCGATCTCCTCGGTCACCAGCGCGGCCAGGCTCTCCGCGTTGTCCTCCACCAGCCTGCCGATCGAGGCGATCACCCGGCCGCGGACCGGTGCCGAGACCTTCGCCCACTCCCGCTGGGCGTCCCTGGCGGTGCGGCAGGCGGCGGCGAACGTGTCGGCGTCGGCCATCCCGACCCGCGCCACCACGTCGCCGAGCCTGGCGGGGTTGACAGAGGCGTACGTGTCCGAGCCGGCGGCGTCCTTGCCGCCGACCACGGAAACAATCTGACGGGTCACGGGTGCCCTCCTCATAGGTTCTCCGGTCAGACAATCATCTCCCGGGACATTTCCCAACTTACGCATCGGGCCAGGGATTTCCTCCGGGAGGAGAGCCGGGCGGCTAGCGTGTTCCTATGATCATCCGTACCTGGAGAGGCTGGACGCGAGCGGCCGACGCCGCCGACTACGAGGCCTACCTGATGCGCACCGGGTTCGCCGAATACACCGCCACCCCCGGCAACCGGGGCGCCTACTTCACCCGTCGCGACGCGGGGGAGCGCGCCGAGTTCTTCCTGATCACGATGTGGGACTCGTGGGAGGCGGTGAAGGCGTTCGCCGGGGAGGACCCGGCCGTGGCCGTCTTCTACCCCGAGGACGACCGCTTCCTGGTCGACAAGGAGCTGACCGTGGACCACTACGAGCTGTTCGCCAGTACGGGGGACGGGCCCCGGCCGCCGGACGCGGCGCCCGCCCCCTGACCGCCGGGGCCCGCGCGCCGTTCACCGCTCCTTCGACAGCCACCGGGTGACCTCCAGCGTCTCCAGGAAGGGCAGGTCGTGGCTGACCACGATCAGCGCTCCCCGGTAGGCCGACAGGGCCTGGGAGAGCTGGCGGACGCTGGCCAGGTCGAGGTTGTTGGTGGGCTCGTCCAGCAGCAGGAGCTGCGGCGGGGGCTCGGCCGACAGCAGCGCCGCCAGCACCGCGCGGAACCGCTCGCCGCCTGACAGCGTGCCCGCCGGCCGCTCCGCCCGCTCGCCCCGGAACAGGAACCGCGCCAGCCGCGCCCGCACCTCGTTCACCGGCGCGGACGGCGCGAAGCGGCGCACGTTGGCGAGCACGCTCAGCGAGTCGTCCAGCAAATCGAGCCGCTGGGGCAGATAGCCGGCGCGGACCGGGCCGCCGCCGGCGATCCGCTTCAGCAGGGTCGTCTTGCCGGAGCCGTTCGGGCCGATCAGGGCGATCCGCTCGGGGCCCCGGACGACCAGCTCCTCGACCGGCTCGCCCTCGCCGTCCGGGCCGCCGCGCAGCTCGTACAGGCCCGTCAGCCCGGAGAGGGTCAGGACCGTGCGGCCGGCCGGGACCTCGGTCTCCGGCAGCGTGACCCTGATCTCGTCGTCCTCGCGCAGCGCCTGCTCGGCCTCGGTGAGGCGGTCGCGGGCCTGGTCCAGCCGCTCGGCGTGGGTGGCGCGGTGCTTGCCCGCCGACACCTGCGCGGCCCGCTTCCGGGCGCCCATGACGATCTTCGGCTCGCGCTTGTTGGCGTTCATCTTGTTGCCGTACCTGACCCTGCGGTCCAGCTTGGTGGCCGCCTCCTCCAGCTCGCGCCGCTGCCGGCGGACGTCGCCCTCGGCGGCGCGGATCGAGCGCTCGGCCGCCTCCCGCTCGACCTCCAGCGTCTCCTCGTACGCGGTCAGGTTCCCGCCGAACATCCGCACCGTGCCGTCCCGCAGGTCGGCGACCTGGTCGACGAGGTCGAGCAGGGTCCGGTCGTGACTGACCACCACGAGCACCCCGGACCACGACCGGACGGCGGCGTAGAGCCGGCGGCGGGCGTCCAGGTCCAGGTTGTTGGTCGGCTCGTCGAGCAGGAGCACCTCCGGGCGGCGTACGAGGAGCGCGGCCAGCCCGGTCAGGACCACCTCGCCGCCGGACAGGGTGGCGGCGGTGCGGTCCAGGTCGAGGTGGCCGAGGCCGAGCCGGTCGAGCTCGGCCCGGGCGCGCTCCTCGATGTCCCAGTCGTCGCCGATCACGGTGAAGTGCTCGGCGGCGGCGTCCCCGCTCTCGATGGCGTGCAGGGCGGCGCGCTGCCGGGTGATGCCGAGCAGGTCGGCGACGGTGCTGCCGGTGGCCAGCGGGAGGTTCTGCGGGAGATATCCGACCTCGCCGGCCACGCTGATCGTGCCGGAGGACGGGCGCAGCTCGCCGGCGATCAGCCGCAGGAGGGTCGACTTGCCGGATCCGTTGACGCCCACCAGGCCGGTGCGGCCGGGACCGAAGGCGACGTCGAGGTCCGACACGACGGGCGTGCCGTCGGCCCACTCGAACGAGATGGCGTCACAGACGATGGAGAAAGACATAAGGGCGGCTCCCAGACGTGTCTAGCGATTTCGGGACACGTGGAGACACCGCGCGGGCGCAGGCCATGAAGACCGGAAGGGAGGATCGCGGGCCGGAGTCGAGGCGATCGTCTGAGGTCGGGCGTGCGCACAGCGAAGGTGGCGCGGCGTCTCGGCCTCAGATCTCCAACAGGATCACCTCAGGGGTCGGCGACAAGGACCCCCGTACAGTACCCGCTCCGGCCCGGGTGATCAAACGGTTTTTCGCCGAGGGGTGGAGCCAGTTGCACCCCCGATGTGCATCTGGGGTCATTCCCGCGGCGGGCCGCGCCCCCTAGCGTCGTGGACAGGCGTTCACGAGTCGAGGGGGTCGACATGAGCGAGGTCACACGCCGGGCGTTCATCGGCGCAGGCGCGGCGGTCGGCGGCGGGGCCGTGGCGGGCGGGGTCGCGGGCGGGCTCGCGCCGCCAGGCCGGGAGGAGCCGCCGTTAGGGCCCGTCGTGGTGCGGCCGGGGGACCCGCGCTACGAGGACCTGGCCGTACGCAGGACCAACGAGCGCTTCCGGCACGAGCCGGAGTACTTCTGCCTCGCCACCACCACCGAGCAGGTGGTCCAGGCGGTCCAGGACGCCGTGCGGGCGGGCAGGCGGGTGACGGTGCGCAGCGGCGGCCACTGCTACGAGAACTTCGTCGGCGACGGCGCCCAGGTCGTCATCGACCTGTGCGAGATGTCCGGCGTGTCCTTCGACAGGAAGCGCGGCGCGTTCGCGATCGAGGCAGGCGCCACGCTGATGAGCGCCTACCGGACGCTCTACCTGGGCTGGGGCGTGACCGTCCCCGGCGGCCAATGCGGGGGCGTGGCCGCCGGGGGGCACATCGCGGGCGGCGGGTACGGGCCGCTGTCCCGCCGCGACGGGCTCACCGTCGACCACCTGCACGCCGTCGAGGTCGTGGTCGTCGACCGCGACGGCCGCGCCCGCGCCGTCGTCGCCACCAGGGACCCGGCCGACCCGAACCACGACCTGTGGTGGGCGCACACCGGCGGCGGCGGAGGCAACTTCGGCATCGTCACCCGCTACTGGATGCGCGACCCGCGCGCCCGCGGCGACGACCCGGCCACACTGCTGCCCCGGCCGCCCCGTGCCGTCCTGTCCGGACTGGCCCTCTGGTCCTGGGACGGGATGGACCGCGCCTCGTTCCGCAGGCTCCTGCGCAACTACGCCGACTGGCACGTCCGCAACAGCGGCCCCGGCAGCCCGTACCTGTCCCTGTGGGGCTCGCTGCTGATCCCCGGCAGGCAGGCGGGCGCCGACTCGGGCGGCATCGTCATGCCCACCCAGATCGACGCCGGCCTGCCCGACGCCGAGAAGCTGCTGCGCGACCACTTCGCGTTCGTCGCCGAGGGGGTGGCCCCGCCGCAGTTCGTCCCGCCGCTGGTCCGCCAGCCCTGGTTCGAGGCCGTACGGGAGCTCTCGCTCGGCGCGGACGCCGAACAGGGCCGTTACAAGGGCAAGTCGGCCTACCTGCGCGAGCCGTTCACCGACGAGCAGGCCGACGTGGCCTTCGACCACCTCCACGAGCCCGGCGAGATCTCCTCCGCGGGCCTGCTGTGGCTGCTGTCGTACGGCGGGAAGGTCAACACCGTGCCGCCGGAGGCGACCGCCACCGCGGAACGCCGGTCGGTGCTCAAGGCGCTGCACCTGGTCACCTGGCAGGAGGGCCAGGACGGCGACGCCCGCGTCCAGTGGGTGCGCGACCTGCACCGGAGGACGTTCGCGAGCACCGGCGGCGTCCCCGTCCCCGGCGGCAACCGCGGCGGCGCCTACATCAACTACCCCGACACCGACCACGCCGACCCGGCCTGGAACACCTCCGGCGTGCCCTGGTCCACGCTCTACTACGGCGGCAACTACGCCCGCCTCCAGCGCGTCAAGCGCCGTTACGACCCCCGCGACGTCTTCCGCCACGCCCTGTCGGTGCGGCCGTAGCGGACTCCGGCGGGCTTCGCGTGCCCGGGGGCGCGAAGCCGGCCGGCGCGATCTCCGGGTTCCCGGGTGTGGAGCGGGAGGGGCATGCTTCACTACGGAGACAAGGATCACTGAGCGCGGCCGAAAGAGGTGAGCGACTGGCGCGACAAGATCGAGAGCGGTACCGTCGTCGCTGGCCGCCCGTTGTCCCCAACGGACGAGCCGCCTCCCGAGCCCCAGGAGATCTGCAAGCTCCGGGACCACTGCCGACGAGCGCCCTGGTTTCCTCCGGCTCCGGCGGAGTCCCCTTGCCGTTTTCCGGTGCTTCGCATGTCGATCTCACACTGCGTCAAAGGTGTCCTGCATGATCCCCGCTCCCTCGCGTCGGACCCTCCTGGCGGGCGCGCTCGCCGGTCTGTCCGTCCCCGTCGCCGCGTCATCGGCGCAGGCGGCTCCCGCGTCCCGGCCCAACTTCCTGATCATCCTCGCCGATGACCTGGGCTGGGCCGAGATCGGCATCAACGGGCAGAAGAAGATCGCCACTCCGGCGATCGACCGGCTGGCCGCCGAAGGGGTGCGCTTCGAGGCCGCCTACGCGGGGGCGCCGCTCTGCGCGCCGTCGCGCTGCTCCCTGCTCACCGGCCTGCACGCCGGGCACGCCACCGTGCGCGAGAACCCGGACGGCGGCCCCCAGGGCGCGCTGGTCGAGGCCGACCTGACCTTCGCCGAGCTGCTCCAGCTGTCCGGCTACCGCACCGCGTGCATCGGCAAGTGGGGGTTCGGGCCCGAGCTGCCCGGCCAGCCGTCCCACCCGAACCAGCGCGGCTTCGACGAGTTCTACGGCTACATCACCCACCGCCACGCCCACCAGTACTACCCCCGCTACCTGTGGCACAACGCCGGCAAGGTGGCGCTCACCGGCAGGGCGTACGCGCCCGACCTGTTCCTGCGGCAGGCCGTCGACTTCATCAAGCGGCCGTCCGACAGGCCGTTCCTGCTCTACTTCCCGACGAACCTGCCGCACGCGCCGAGCGAGGTCCCCGGCAACGCCGGACAGTACAAGGACAAGCCGTGGACCCGCGCCAACCGGCGCCACGCGGCCCAGGTCACGCTGCTGGACTCGTACGTGGACAGGCTGGTGGACGCGCTGCGCGAGAGCGGCAAGGCGGCGGACACGATCGTGCTGTTCATGAGCGACAACGGCCCGCACCGGGAGAAGGGCGTGACTCCCGGCCTGTTCGACTCCAACGGCCCGTTCCGCGCCGGCAAGCGCGGCCTGTACGAGGGCGGCATCCGGGTGCCGCTGATCGCCTGGTCGCCGAAGCTGCGTCCCCGGGTGGAGACGCGGCCGGTGGCCTACTGGGACCTGCTGCCGACGCTGGCCGACCTGGCCGGCGTGCCGGCGCCGGACGGGATCGACGGCCGCTCGTTCCGGGGGATGCTGCGCGGCGGCGACGGGCCCGATCACGACCATCTGGTGTGGAACCGGCCGCGCAGGGCGCAGGCGATCCGCCGCGGCCGGTGGAAGGCGATCAGGTTCTCGCCTGGCGTCGCGGGCGCGGGCCCCGAGGGCAGGATCGAGCTGTACGACCTCGACACCGACCTCGGCGAGCGGAAGGACGTCTCGGGCGAGCGGCCGGAGCTGGTCAGCGAGCTGATGGGGCTGCTCGACCAGTCGATCGGCCCGGACCCGCGCCGCCCGTACGGGCTGAGGATGGCCGCGTCCGGCGACCAGGTCACGGTGACGCTGGTCAACGGCTCGGCGGTCACGTGGCGGCGGGTGCGGCTGGCGATCGGCCTGCCCCGTGGCCGCCGGGTGACCTCCCGCCGCGAGGTGGCCGAGCTGCTGCCGGGTGAGGAGATCAGCGCGACGTTCCGGGTTCCCGGGCACGGGATGGTCACCGGGTCGGCGGCCTTCCGCACGGGCAGCAGGCGGCACACGTTCCGCCGGACGTACAACCATCAGCGCAGTCTTGTGTGAGATGTCCCGATAAGTCGGAAGCCTCTGCGATAAAGCGTGTACAAAAGGGGCTATGTCAGAGCGGGCGGACGACCTCGCCGCGGTGACCTCCGCGGTGCTGACGGCCACCCGCCTGCTCGTCGGCATCGCCGCCCGCTCGCTCGGCGCGGTCGCGGAACGGGTCACGCTGCCGCAGTTCAGGATGCTGGTGGTGCTGGCCACGCGGGGACAGACCAAGCTCGTCACGATGGCCGAGCTGCTGAACGTCAACCCCTCCACCGCCATGCGGATGGCCGACCGGCTGGCCGCGGCCGGCCTGGTCGTGCGCGAGGTCAACCCGCTCAACCGCAGGGAGAGCCTGATGCGGCTCACCCCTGAGGGCCGGCGCGTCGTCGACGAGGTGACCGCCCGCCGCCGCGCCGAGATCGCGGCCATCGTGGCACGCATGTCGCCCGAGCAGTGCCGCTCCCTGGTCACGGCCATGAACGCCTTCAACACGGCGGGCGCCGAGCCTCCCGAGGCAGGCCCGCACCCGCTGGGCTGGCCCGAAGGCTAGGACGTGATCGGCCGGGGCAGCGCCGCGATGGCCTCCGGCACCGTGTCGTACGTGCGGAAGCGCCTGCTCAGGCCCGTGAGGGTGAGCACCCGCCGGATGCGCGGATGGAGCTCGCACAGGACCAGGACGCCGCCGGACGCCTCGGCCCCGGTCAACGCCGAGATCAGGACGCTGAGGCCCGAGGAGTCGCAGAACTCGACGCCTTTCATGTCGACGACGACCCGCGCCGGCTCACTGCTCGCGACGGCCTCGGCCAGACCGCGGCCGCACTCGGCGGCCGTCGCGATGTCCAGCTCGCCCGACAGGCTCAGGACCGTGGCGCCGTCGACGGGGGTGATGACGCAGGAGAAGCCGGGGTGCACGTCTCCGCCCTCCAGAAAGTGTGACATTTCACCCTTGGATCACCATTGCATAATGCAAGGGATTCTTGCCGTACCCACGATATGGCACGTACATGCGCCGAGTCCCGCTAATATCTCCGCCGCGGGCCGGCGAAGGTGACGCCGCGCGACGCCAGCGTACGTCCTGAGACAGACGATTGCCAGGTCCGGCCTTTGCCGTCACATTGGTCGGGTGGAACCCGTCAACCTCCGCGAGTACGAGACGGCCGCCAGGGACAAGCTCGACCCCGGCCTCTACGGCTACTTCGCCGGCGGGGCGCAGGACGAGGTCACGCTCGGCGCCAACGAGGCGGCGTTCCGCCGGCTGATGCTGGTGCCCCGGGTGCTGACCGGAGCCGGCGAGCCCGCACTGGACCTCACCCTCCTCGGACGGCAGACGTCGATGCCGGTGCTGGTGGCGCCCAGCGCGTTCCACCGGCTGGCGCACCCGGAAGGAGAGCTGGCCACCGGCCGGGCCGCCGCGCAGGCCGGCGTCATCATGATCAACGCGATGCTGTCGACCGTCGCCATGGAGGACGTGGCGGCCACCGGCGCCACGCTCTGGTTCCAGCTCTACCTCCAGCCGGACCTGGGCTACACCGAGCAGCTGGTGCGGCGGGCCGAGGCGGCGGGCTGCCGGGCGCTGGTGATCACGGTCGACTCGCCCGCGCTGCGGACCGGCGAACGCGCCAGGAGCGCGCTGCTCGACCTGCCGCCCGGCCTGTCGTGCCCGAACCTGGGCGGGGCCGGCGACATCCGGCAGGTCACGCTCTCCCCGGAGATCTCGTGGCGGCACATCGACTGGCTGCGCGGCGTCACGTCGCTGCCCATCGTCCTGAAGGGCATCCTGCACCAGGCCGACGCCGCCCTGGCCGTCGCGCACGGCGCCGACGCGGTCATCGTCTCCAACCACGGCGGCCGCCAGCTCGACACCGCCCCGGCCACCATCGACCGCCTCCCGCTGATCGCCGAGGCGGTGGACGGTCGCGTGCCCGTCCTGCTCGACGGCGGCGTGCGGCGCGGCACCGACGTCGTCAAGGCGCTCGCCCTGGGCGCGACCGCCGTGGCGATCGGCCGGCCCGTGGTCTGGGGGCTGACGACGGCGGGCGCCGACGGCGTCGCCCACGTGCTGGCGCTGCTGCGCGCCGAGCTGGCCAACGCCCTCACCCTGTGCGGCCTCGGCTCGGCCGGTCAGGTGCCGCGCGACCTGGTGGTCAACGACGGTCCGGCGGCAGGGCGGTGAAGTCCGCGAACGTGAACCCCGGCGACACCACGCAGCTGACCAGCACCTCCCGCTCCTCCGCGGGCCGGGCCGACTGCCACACCCCGGCGGGCACCACCGCCTGCGGCACCTGTCCGCGCTCCACGTCGGGGCCCAGGACGACGCTCTCGTCCCCGATCACCAGCCGCAGCGGGCCGCCCCGGTGCCACAGCCACACCTCGTCGGAGCGCACCATGTGCGGCACCGACTCCTCGCCCGGCATCAGCAGGAAGTAGATCCCGGTGGCGCTGGCGCGGTCCCCGTCGTACCCGTCCGGCCGGAACGTCACCCCCGACCGCCACGTCTCCCTGAACCAGCCGCCCTCGGGGTGCGGCAGCAGGTCGAGCGCCGCCGCGACCGGCGGCCGCGGCACGAACCCCACCGGCGCCCCGGTCACGTCGCGCCGCAGGAACCGCGTCCGGTCGAGCACGAGCTGCCCCTCCAGCCCCCGCGCCAGCGCGTCCGCCTCGTCGGCCACCTCGAGGACCGGCCCGTCCGGGTAGATCATCAGCTCCATCCGGCGGATTGTACGGGGCGCCTGCCGGTCGCACGCGGCCGGTCGCGGAATGTCGGTCGGCGTGGCTAATGTGCGGCGGGTGATCGAACGGTGGAGCCGTGATCAAGTCCTGTCGCTCGCCCCCGACGCGTCCTCCCGCAAGGCGGCCCAGGGCGTCGCCGCCGCGGGCAAGTGGCGGGTGCGCGGGGTGACGGGCGAGGTGCTGTTCGGCGAGTGTCAGGGCAGCG
This sequence comes from Nonomuraea corallina, assembly GCF_027620315.1. Classification (GTDB taxonomy): domain Bacteria; phylum Actinomycetota; class Actinomycetes; order Streptosporangiales; family Streptosporangiaceae; genus Nonomuraea; species Nonomuraea corallina. Next base: position 59,165 of record NZ_JAPNNL010000018.1, read on the forward strand.
GGGCCTCGCCCTACCAGGCGTGCGTCGACCTGAGCGAGCCCGCCTTCCGGTGCGGCTGCCCGAGCCGCAAGTTCCCCTGCAAGCACGCGCTGGGGCTGTTGCTGCTGTGGTCGGCCGACGGCGTGCCGGAGACGGACGAGCTGCCGGCCTTCGCGTCGGAGTGGCTGGCCCAGCGGGATGCCCGCGCCGCGCGCTCGGCCGCCCGCCTCGACGCCGCCCGCGGGTCGTCTCGCGACGGGACGTCTTCCCTCGAGGGGGCGTCTTCCCGCGACGGTGCTTCCTCCCATGACGGCGGGTCACCGCGGCATGCGCGGGTCGCGGCCGGGCTGGCGGAGGTGGAGCGGTGGCTGGCCGACCAGATTCGCCAGGGCCTGGCCACGGCCGCGCCGCACGACTGGGAGGGCCTGGCCAAACGCCTCGTCGACGCCCAGGCGCCCGGGATGGCGGGCACGGTCGCCAGGCTCGCCCGCGTCAGGGAGGAGGACGAGTGGCCGGGCCGGCTGCTGGAGGAGTACGCCCTGCTCCATCTGCTCGCCGTCGCCTACCGCAGGCGGGCCGAGCTGCCCCCCGGCCTGGCCGAGACGGTGCTCATGCGGGTCGGCTTCCCGGTCACCCGGGAGGAGGTCCTGGTCCGCCCGGCGGTCCGCGACCGGTGGGACGTCCTCGGCCTGCGCGACGAGGAGCAGGACCGGCTCACGGCCCGCCGGGTCTGGCTGCGCGGCCGGGAGACGGGCCGCGCGGCGCTCGTGCTGTCCTTCGCCCCGTCAGGCCAGCCCCTCGACGCCTCCCTGGTGACCGGCACCACGATCGACGCCGACCTCGCCTTCTATCCCGGCGCCGCCCCGCTCCGCGCCCTGGTGGCCCGCCGCCACGGGTCCGAGCCTTGCGCCGCGACGGGTCCACCGCCAGGGGCGGGCGTCGCCGAGGCCCTGGAGGAGGTCGCCGCGGCGCTGGCCGCCGACCCGTGGACCGAGTCCTGGCCGCTCGTGCTGACGGGCGTGGTGCCCGGTGAGGACACGCTGGCCGGGTTCCCGCTGCTGGCCTCCTGGCGCGGGGTGTGGCGGCTGCTCGCGGTGTCCGGCGGGCACCCGGTGACGGTCGCCGCCGAGTGGACGCCCCGGGGGCTGCGCCCGCTGACGACCTGGGACGCTGACGGGACGGTGGTGATCCTGTGAGGAGCGCGACGCGGAGGTGGACGGTGAGCACCCCATGAGCGACTGGGCGGACCTGGCCTCGACGGCCCTCGTCGGGACCGATCGCCGGCCGTACCCCGGAGACCTGCTCGCCGCCGCCGCGGTGGAGACGGCGCGGCGCCGGGCCGGGCGGCGGCCCGCCGAGAGCGGGGCGGGCGAGGCGGCCCCCGAGGAGGAGCAGGAGCCGATCGGCAGGCGGGCCGCCGAGCGGCTGGTCCGCATCGTGGGCGGCGAGTACGAGCGGCTGCTGCCCGAATGGCTGGCCGGCGCCGCAGCCACCGGCCGCCGAATGCCCGCCCACCTGCTGCCCGAGCTGCTCGAACGCGGCCGGTGGGACCGCTCCGTGCGGGCGCATCTCGGGATGCTCGCCGGGCGGCGCGGCCGGTGGCTCGCCGCCCGCAACCCGGCGTGGGCGTACCTCCTCGACGAGCCGACCGGCGAGACGTGGGAGCTGGGCGGCGCCGCCGACCGGCGCGCCCACCTGCGGCGGCTGAGGAGGCGTGACCCCGCGGAGGCGAGGCGGCTGCTGGAGAGCACATGGGAGCGCGAGACGCCCGACGACCGGGCGGCCTTCACGGAGATGCTGGCCGACGGGCTGTCCATGGACGACGAGCCGTTCCTGGAGTCGGCGCTGGACGACCGGCGGCGCGAGGTCCGCCAGGAGGCCGCCAACCTGCTCACCCGCCTGCCGGAGTCGCGGCTGTCGCGGCGGATGGCCGAGCGCGCCCGCGCCTGTATGACCGTCGGGCCCGCCGTGATCCTCGTCGAGCCGCCCTCGGGCTGCGACAGGGCGATGGAGCGCGACGGCATCAGGGCCAAGCCGCCGCGCGGGTTCGGCGAGCGGGCCTGGTGGCTGCAGCAGGTCATCGCCCGCGCGCCGCTGTCCCTGTGGGGCGAGCCGCCCGAGAGCCTGCTGGCCCGGCGCGTCCCCGAGTGGGACGGCGAGGTGAAGGCCGGCTGGGTGCGCGCGGCGGTGCTGCAGCGCGATCCGGCGTGGGCGCGGGCGATGTTCGCCTGGGATCCGATCGCCGACCTGCTGGAGGCGCTCGGCCCCGGCGAGCAGCAGGAGCTCGCCGCCGGCTTCACCCGGGCCCACGACCTCGACAGTCAGTTGATCATGGTGCTGGGCGGGGTGTCGCCTTCCTGGCGCGAGCCCCTCGCCTCCGCCGTCCTGCACAAGATCGTCAAAGTGGCCGCCACCCAGCCGTGGAACCTCGACGAGCTGGTCCGCCTGGCCGGCGAGCGCATCGACCCGGGCCTGGCCCCGCTGGCCGAGAGCTACTCGCCCGCGCCTTCCGTCCAGCAGGTGGCCGCCCTCCTGCGCTTCCGCGCCGAGATGTTCAAGGAGCTGACATGACCGTTCTGCGTCCCCACGCGGAAGACCAGCACGCCGACGAGCTGGCCCTGCTCGCCAAGGAGGACGACCGGCCGCGCCCGCCCGGCTGGAAGCTCTCGCCGTGGGCGGTCACCACCTACATCCTCGGCGACGGCGACCGCGTCACCCCCAAGTACGTCGGCGCCCGCCGCATCGTCGAGGTGGCCGTCGCCACCCTGGCGACCGACCGGGCGCTGCTGCTGCTCGGCGTGCCCGGCACCGCCAAGACCTGGCTGTCGGAGCACCTCGCCGCCGCCATCAGCGGCGACTCGACGCTGCTCGTGCAGGGCACCGCGGGCACCGCGGAGGAGGCCATCCGGTACGGGTGGAACTACGCGCGGCTGCTGGCCGAGGGCCCTTCCCTGGAGGCGCTGACCCCGTCGCCGGTGATGCGGGCGATGGCCGAGGGCCGGGTGGCCAGGGTCGAGGAGCTCACCCGCATGCCGTCCGACGTGCAGGACGCGCTGATCACCGTGCTGTCGGAGAAGACGCTGCCGATCCCCGAGCTCAACCGCGAGGTGCAGGCCGAGCGCGGCTTCAACGTCATCGCCACCGCCAACGACCGCGACCGCGGCGTCAACGAGCTGTCCAGCGCGCTGCGCCGCCGCTTCAACACCGTCGTGCTCCCGGTCCCCGCCACCGCCGAGGAGGAGGTCGACATCGTGGCGCGCCGCGTCGCCCAGCTCAGCCGCTCGCTGGCGCTGCCCGAGACCGCCACCGCGCTGTCGGAGATCCGCCGGGTGGTGACCGTCTTCCGCGAGCTGCGCGCCGGCCTGACCGAGGACGGCCGCACCAAGGTCAAGTCGCCCAGCGCCACGCTCTCCACCGCCGAGGCCATCTCGGTGCTGACCAGCGGCATCGCCCTGGCCGCCCACTTCGGCGACGGCGTGCTGCGGCCCGCCGACGTGGCCGCCGGCCTCGTCGGGGCCGTGGTGCAGGAGCCGGTGTCCGACCGGGTGGTGTGGCGCGAGTACCTGGAGACGGTCGTCCGCGAGCGGTCCGACTGGCGCGACTTCTACCGCGCCTGCCGCGAGGTGTCATGAGTCACGTCGCCGTCCTGGGCGTCCGCCACCACGGCCCCGGCTCGGCCCGCGCCGTCCGGGCCGAGCTCGAACGCCTGCGCCCCGGCGTCGTCCTCGTCGAGGGCCCGCCGGAGGCCGACTCCCTCGTCCACCTCGCCCCCGACCTCGAACCTCCGGTCGCGTTGCTGGCCCACGTCCCGGGCAGCCCGTCCAGCGCCGCCTTCTGGCCGTTCGCCCGCTTCTCCCCGGAGTGGCAGGCGATCCGGTACGGGGCCGAGGCGGGCGTCCCGGTCCGCTTCTGCGACCTGCCCGCCGCCTGCACCCTCGCCGAGCCCCGGGAGCCCCGGGAGCCCCGGGAGCCCTCGGACGCGCGGGACGACTCCGTACGGATCGATCCCATCGGGGCGCTGGCGGGCGCCGCCGGCTACGACGACCCCGAGCGGTGGTGGGAGGACGTGGTCGAGCACCGCGGCGACACCCCGTTCGAGGCGATCGCCGAGGCCGTGGCCGCCGTCCGCGAGGGGTACGTGCCGGCCGGGCGGGAGGCCAGGCGCGAGGCGTACATGCGCAGGACGCTGCGTGCGGCGATCAAGGAGGGGCACGAGCGGATCGCCGTGATCTGCGGGGCCTGGCACGTGCCCGCGCTGACCGGGCCGCTGCCGCCGGTCAAGGACGACAACGCCGTGCTGCGCGGCGTGCCCAGGGTGAAGGCAGACCTGACCTGGGTGCCGTGGACCTACGGGCGGCTGGCCTGGTGGAGCGGCTACGGGGCCGGTATCACCTCGCCCGGCTGGTACGACCACCTGTTCACGGCGCCGGACCGGCCGATCGAGCGGTGGCTGGCGAGGGCGGCGGGGGCGCTGCGCGACGAAGGGCTGGCGGTGTCGCCGGCGCACGTGATCGAGGCGTCACGGCTCGCCCACGGGCTGGCGGCGCTGCGCGGGCGGCCGCTGGCCGGGCTCGGCGAGGTGACCGAGGCGGCCAGGGCGGTGCTGTGCGAGGGCGACGACCTGGCTGTGGAGCTGATTCACCGGCGGCTGGTGGTCGGCGACCGGCTGGGGCGGGTCACCGACGGCACCCCGATGGTGCCGCTCCAGCGCGACCTGCGTGACCGGCAGCGCGCGCTGCGGCTCAAGCCGGAGGCGCTCGACCGGGAGCTGGACCTCGACCTGCGCAAGCCGCTCGACCTTGCGCGCAGCCACCTGCTGCACCGGTTGCGGCTGCTCGGGGTCGGGTGGGGTGAGCCGGGGGAGGCGCGGGGCAAGGGCACGTTCAGGGAGACGTGGCGGCTGCGCTGGGAGCCGGAGTTCGACCTGACCCTGATCGAG
>NZ_JAPNNL010000180.1 GCF_027620315.1 Nonomuraea corallina
GGGGGGGGCGGCGCCCCGCGGGGGGGGGCGCGCGGGGGGGTGACGGCCACTACGCTGGAATCGTGGCGCGATCAGGTGGCAGTCCGTTGAGTTTCCGTCCCCGGCCCGGCTCCATCCCCGATTCCCCCGGGGTCTACCGGTTCAGGGACGGCCACGGGCGGGTGATCTACGTCGGCAAGGCCAAGAGCCTGCGCCAGCGGCTCAACTCCTACTTCGCCGACTTCTCCGCCCTGCACCCGCGCACCCAGACGATGCTGACCACCGCGGCGGACGTCGACTGGACCGTGGTCGGCACCGAGGTGGAGGCGCTGCAGCTCGAATACTCCTGGATCAAGGAGTACGACCCGCGCTTCAACGTCAAGTACCGCGACGACAAGTCCTACCCCTACCTCGCCGTGACCATGGGCGAGGAGTTCCCGCGCGTGCAGGTGATGCGCGGCGCCAAGCGCAAGGGCGACCGCTACTTCGGCCCCTACTCGCACGCCTGGGCCATCCGCGAGACCGTCGACCTGATGCTGCGCGTCTTCCCGGTCCGCACCTGCAGCGCCGGCGTGTTCAAGCGGGCCGGGCAGATCGGCCGGCCGTGCCTGCTGGGCTACATCGACAAGTGCTCGGCGCCGTGCGTCGGCCGGGTCACCCCCGAGGAGCACCGCGCGCTCGCCGAGGACTTCTGCGACTTCATGGCGGGCAACACCACCCGCTTCATCAAGCGGCTGGAGCGCCAGATGCGCGAGGCCGCCGCCGAGCAGGAGTACGAGCGCGCCGCCCGCGTCCGCGACGACATCCAGGCGCTGCAGCGGGCGCTGGAGAAGCAGGCGGTCGTGCTCGGCGAGGGCACCGACGCCGACGTCGTCGCGCTCGCCGAGGACCCGCTGGAGGCCGCCGTCCAGGTCTTCTACGTGCGCGGCGGACGCATCCGCGGCCAGCGCGGCTGGGTGGTCGACAAGGTCGAGGAGGCCGGCCCCGCCGAGCTGGTGGAGCAGTTCCTGCTGCAGATGTACGGCGACGCCAACGCCGAGTCGATGCCCCGCGAGGTCCTGGTGCCCGCACTGCCGCCCGACGTCGAGGCCGTCGCCGACCTGCTGACCGAGCAGCGCCGGGCCCGGGTCGAGGTGCGGGTGCCGCAGCGCGGCGACAAGAAGGCGCTCATGGAGACCGTCGAGCGCAACGCCAAGGAGTCGCTCGCCCAGCACAAGATCCGCCGCGCCGGAGACCTGACCTCGCGCAGCAAGGCCCTGCAGGAGATCGCCGACGCGCTCGACCTCGATCAGGTGCCGCTGCGCATCGAGTGCTACGACGTCTCCCACCTGCAAGGCGAGAACGTCGTCGCCTCCATGGTGGTGTTCGAGGACGGCCTGGCCCGCAAGAGCGAATACCGCCGCTTCGCGGTCAGGACCAAGGAGGGCGACGTCGCCGCCATCCACGAGGTCATCCTGCGCCGCTTCCGCCGCTACCTGGAGGAGCGCTCCGCCACCGGCGAGCTGGCCCCCGAGGACGACGACGGTCACGGGCCGATCGACCCTGAGACGGGCAAGCCGCGCAAGTTCGCCTACCCGCCCAACCTCGTGGTGGTCGACGGCGCCGGCCCGCAGGCCGCCGCCGCCCAGCGGGCGCTCGACGAGCTGGGCATCGACGACGTCGCCGTGGCGGGCCTGGCCAAGCGGCTGGAGGAGGTGTGGCTGCCGGGCGACGACCAGCCGGTGATCATGCCGCGTTCCAGCGAGGGTCTCTACCTGCTGCAACGCGTGCGTGATGAGGCACACCGGTTCGCCATCACCTACCATCGGGCCAAGAGGTCCAAGTCCGTCAAGGAGAGCGCGCTCGACAGCGTGCCCGGCCTCGGACCGGCGCGCCGCCAGGCGTTGCTCAAGCACTTCGGTTCCGTCAAGAAACTGCGCGAGGCCACCGCGGAGCAGATCCGCGAGGTCCCGGGCATCGGCCCCGCCACGGCCGAGGTGATCGTGTCGACCCTGAAGGGGGAGAGGCAGTGAAGACCACCGAGCCGGCGTTCGTCATCGTCACCGGCATGTCGGGGGCCGGGCGGAGCACCGCGGCCAAGGCCCTGGAGGACCTCGGCTGGTTCGTGATCGACAACCTGCCGCCGGGCCTGCTGTTCGCCATGGCCGAGGAGGCCGGCAAGGTCAAGCTCGCCGCCGACAAGGTGGCGGCCGTGGTCGACGTGCGCAGCCTGGCGTTCACCACCGACCTCAACGCCGCCATCGAGGAGCTGGAAGGGCGCGGCGTGCGGGTGCGCGTGGTGTTCCTGGAGGCCAGCGACGAGGAGCTGGTGCGCCGCTTCGAGAACGTCCGCCGGCCCCACCCCCTGCAGGGTGACGGCCGGCTCGTCGACGGCATCACCCGCGAGCGCGGCATCCTGCGCGAGGTGCGGGCCAACGCCGACCTGGTGATCGACACCACCTCCCACAACGTGCACGAGCTGCGCAACCGGATCGTCGCCTACTTCGGCGACGACGACCGGCCCGGCCTGCGGCTCAACGTGGTGTCGTTCGGCTTCAAGTACGGCCTGCCCGTCGACGCCGACCTGGTCGTCGACTGCCGCTTCCTGCCCAACCCGCACTGGGTGCCCGACCTGCGCCCGATGAACGGCACCGACCCCGCCGTGCGCGACTACGTCCTCGGCCAGCCGGGCGCCAAGGAGTTCCTCGACGCCTACGAGGAGGTCCTGGGCGTGGTCGCCGCCGGCTACGGCCGCGAGGGCAAGAGCTACGCCACGCTCGCCGTCGGCTGCACCGGCGGCAAGCACCGCAGCGTCGCCATGGCCGAGCAGCTCGCCGGGCGGCTGCGCGAGCGCGGCATGGAGGTCCAGGTCAGCCACCGGGATGTGGGGCGGGAGTGACCGACGGGAACGGGCGCGCATTAAGCGAACCACCGTTCTGGGCGGGCTCGCAGCCACCGTGCGGCGGGCCCGCCGTCGTCGCCCTCGGCGGCGGCCACGGCCTGTACGCGTCCCTGTCGGCGCTGCGGGCGGTGACCGACGCGCTCACGGCGGTGGTCACCGTCGCCGACGACGGCGGTTCCAGCGGCCGTCTCCGGCGTGAGCTGGGCGTCCTCCCGCCCGGCGACCTGCGCATGGCGCTGGCCGCGCTCTGCGGCGACGACGAGTGGGGCAGCACCTGGAGCGAGGTGGTCCAGCACCGCTTCCGCAGCGAGGGCGAGCTCCACGGGCACGCGGTCGGCAACCTGCTCATCGTGGCCCTGTGGGAGCTGCTCGGCGACCCGGTGGCGGGCCTCGACTGGGTGGGCCGGCTGCTGGGCGCGCACGGCAGGGTGCTGCCGATGGCGTCGGTGCCGCTCGACATCGTGGCCGAGGTGGAGCTCGACGGCGTGACCTCGACCGTGCGCGGCCAGGTGGCGTGCGCGCTGACCCCGGGCCGGGTGCAGGCGATCTCCCTCGTCCCCGAGGATCCGCCCGCGCGGCCGGAGGCCGTCGAGGCGGTGCTGGAGGCCGACTGGGTGGTGTTCGGGCCGGGTTCGTGGTTCACCAGCGTGCTGCCGCACCTGAAGGTGCCCGCGCTGGCAAGGGCGCTGCACGAGACCCGGGCCAGGCGGCTGGTCACGCTCAACCTCGCGCCGCAGCCGGGCGAGACGGACGACTTCTCGCCGCAGCAGCATCTGGAGGTGCTCAGGCAGCACGCGCCGGAGCTCGCGCTCGACGTGGTGCTCGCCGACACCGGCGTGGTCGACGACCCGGACGCGCTGGAGAAGTCGGCGGCGGCGTTCGGCGCCCGGCTGGTCACGGCCGACGTGGCGGCTGGTGACGGCTCGCCCCGGCACGACCCACGACGTCTTGCCTCCGTCCTTGACGAGATTTTCCTCCAGAAGCGTTGATCCTGGTCGGCGTGGCGTCAAGGTGCGAGAGGATGCTATGAGCCGGTCTGATTGGGGGAGGACTAACGCTTATGGCGATGACGGGTGTGGTGAAGGATGAGCTGAGCCGTCTGCCTGTGCTCAAGCCCTGCTGCCGCAAGGCGGAGGTGTCGACGCTGCTGCGGTTCGCCAGCGGCCTGCACCTCGTGGGCGGGCGCATCGTGATCGAGGCGGAGCTCGACACCAACGCCACGGCGCGGCGGCTGATCAAGGACATCGGGGAGGTGTTCGGCCACAAGGCCGAGGTGCTGGTGCTCGCTCCGGCGGGGTTGCGCAAGGGGTCCCGCTATGTCGTGCGCGTCTACCGCGACGGTGAGGCGCTGGCCCGGCAGACGGGCCTGATCGACAACCACGGGCGGCCGGTGCGCGGCCTGCCGCGGCAGGTGGTGGCGGGCGCCTCGTGCGACGCGGAGGCGGCCTGGCGCGGCGCTTTCCTGGCCCACGGGTCGCTCACCGAGCCGGGCCGGTCGATGTCGCTGGAGGTCACCTGCCCGGGGCCGGAGGCCGCGCTGGCGCTGGTCGGCTCGGCCAGGCGACTGAAGATCCACGCCAAGGCGCGCGAGGTGCGCGGCGTGGACCGGGTGGTGGTGCGCGACGGCGACGCCATCAGCGCCCTGCTGACCAGGCTCGGCGCGCACGACAGCGTGCTGGCCTGGGAGGAGCGGCGGATGCGCCGGGAGGTCAGGGCGACCGCCAACCGGCTGGCCAACTTCGACGACGCCAACCTCCGCCGCTCGGCCCGCGCGGCGGTGGCGGCGGGCGCGCGGGTGCAGCGGGCGCTGGAGATCCTGGGCGAAGAGGCGCCCGACCATCTGGTGATCGCGGGCCGGCTGCGGGTGGAGCACAAGCAGGCGTCGCTGGAGGAGCTGGGTCAGCTCGCCGACCCGCCGCTGACCAAGGACGCGATCGCCGGGCGGATCCGCCGGCTGCTGGCCATGGCCGACAAGCGGGCGGCCGACCTCGGCATCCCCAGCACCGAGGCCAACCTCACGGTCGACATGCTGACGCCCTGAGGGCTCAGGCCTGGCCCCGGTCCGGCGGCAGGAAGAAGCTGCCGGTCGAGGTCGGGTCCTGCTTGGGCGGCTGGAGCGGCTCGAACGGAGCCCGGTACTCGGGCTCCGGCTCGGGCGCCGTCTCCTCCTCCCGTCGCGGCTGCTCGACCGCGGCGTGCCTGCCCGTACGGCGCAGGCGCAGAGCGCGGGCGAGGACGAGCGCGAACGCGGGCAGCGCGGCGGCCGCCATGACGGCCGGCAGGTGCCACGACGCCGAGACCGCCGCCCAGACGGTCCGGGCGGCGAACGGGAGGGCGTCGAGCAGGCCCTGCGGGGTGAGCCCCGGGACGGGAGCGTCCGAGCCGAAGCGCTGCGCGCCGGCGGTCGCGAGCACGTACGCGGTGGCTCCGATCATGGCGGCGGGGACGGCCGCGGCCGCGTACAGGGCCGTGAAGAGGGACAGCAGGACGCTGCGGGGGCGGACCAGGCGTACGGCCCCGCCGACGAGTACGCCCACGACGAACGCGAGCGCGGCCAGGAGGGGGACACCGTCGCCGAACGTGCGCCACGACGACGGCAGCCGATCCACGAAGTGGACGGCCGCCCCGAGCCCGGACGCGCAGATCAGCACGGCCATCAGCCCCACGACCAGGCCCGACAGCAGCCCGGATCGTTGCTTTGACATCTCAGCCCCCAGAGAATGTCGCTATTTACTCCGATGAGTCGGGCACTTTACTCCAAGTACACAAAGTACGCCTCGGGAACCGCCGTTCGCGCCCGGGGGGCCGTAGTGGTCTAAACCAATTTGGGTCCGATAGGGTTTCTGAGTTGAGGTATCAGCCCGCCATCATGCACGAGGAGATCGGTTCCGTGAGCATCCGCGTAGGCGTCAACGGCTTCGGCCGCATCGGTCGCAACTTCTGGCGCGCGGTCGCCGCCAGTGGCAAGGACATCGAGATCGTCGCGGTCAACGACCTCACCGACAACGCGACGCTGGCCCACCTGCTGAAGTACGACAGCATCCTGGGCCGCCTGCCGTACGAGGTGAAGGCCTCCAGCGACGAGATCACCGTCGACGGCAAGGCCATCAAGGTGTTCGACGAGCGCGACCCGGCCAAGCTGCCCTGGGGCGACCTCGGGGTCGACGTGGTCCTGGAGTCCACCGGCCTGTTCACCGACGCGACCAAGGCCAAGGTGCACGCCGACAACGGCGCCAAGAAGGTCATCATCTCCGCGCCGGCCAAGAACGAAGACGTGACGGTCGTCATGGGGGTCAACCACACCGACTACGACCCGGCCAGGCACACCGTCATCTCCAACGCCTCCTGCACCACCAACTGCCTGGCCCCGATGGCGAAGGTCCTGCACGACTCCTTCACCATCGAGAAGGGCCTGATGACCACGATCCACGCCTACACGCAGGACCAGAACCTGCAGGACGGCCCGCACAAGGACCTGCGCCGCGCCCGCGCCGCCGCGCTCAACGTCGTGCCGACCTCCACCGGCGCCGCCAAGGCCATCGGCCTGGTGCTGCCCGAGCTCAAGGGCAAGCTCGACGGCTTCGCCATGCGCGTGCCGATCCCCACCGGCTCGGCCACCGACCTGACCATCGAGGTCGGCCGCGAGGTCAGCGTCGAGGAGGTCAACGCCGCGATCAAGGCCGCCGCCGACGGCCCGCTCAAGGGCATCCTCACCTACACCGAGGACCCGATCGTCTCCGCCGACATCGTCACCGACCCGGCCTCCTGCATCTTCGACGCCGGCCTCACCAAGGTCATCGGCAACCAGGTCAAGGTCGTCGGCTGGTACGACAACGAGTGGGGCTACTCCAACCGCCTGGTCGACCTCATCGAGCTGGTGGGCGCGGACCTGTAGGACCGCGGGCGAGAGAGGAAAGGGAGCCCAGTTTGCGCACACTCGACGATCTCGACGTCAAGGGCCGGCGCGTGCTCGTGCGCGCCGACCTCAACGTGCCGCTCGACGGGGAGACGATCACCGACGACGGCCGCATCCGGGCGTCACTGCCCACCATCCAGGCCCTCGCCGGCAGCGGGGCGAAGGTCATCGTCTGCGCCCATCTGGGCAGGCCCAAGGGGCAGGTCAAGCCCGAGTTCTCGCTGCGGCCGGTGGCCCGGCGGCTGGGCGAGCTGCTCGGCCAGGACGTCGTCTTCGCCCCCGACGTGGCCGGCGACGGCGCCCGCGCCGCTGTGGAGGGCCTCCAGGAGGGCCAGGTGGCCCTGCTGGAGAACCTCCGCTTCGAGCCGGGCGAGACGGCCAAGGACGACGCCGAGCGGCGCGCGTTCGCCGAGCGGCTGGCCGGGCTGGCCGACCTCTACGTGGGCGACGGGTTCGGCGCCGTGCACCGCAAGCACGCCAGCGTCTACGACGTGCCGGCGCTGCTGCCGCACGCGGCGGGCGGGCTGGTCACGGCCGAGGTCGAGGTGCTGAGGAAGCTGACCGACGACACCGAGCGCCCCTACGTGGTGGTGCTCGGCGGCGCCAAGGTCAGCGACAAGCTCGGCGTCATCGCCAACCTGCTCACCAGCGTCGACCGGCTGCTGATCGGCGGCGGCATGGCCTACACCTTCCTCAAGGCGCAGGGCCACGAGGTCGGCGGGTCGCTGCTCCAGGAGGACCAGCTCGACCAGGTCCGCGGGTTCCTGTCCGAGGCGGCCGAGCGCGGCGTGGACCTGGTGCTGCCGGTCGACGTGCTGGCCGCCACCCACTTCGCCGCCGACGCCGGCTACGACGTGGTGCCCGCCACCGAGATCCCGGCCGACCGGCAGGGGCTCGACATCGGGCCGCGGACGCGCGAACTGTTCGCGTCCAAGCTGGCGGACGCCAGGACCGTGTTCTGGAACGGCCCGATGGGCGTGTTCGAGTTCGACGAGTTCGCCCGCGGCACCGCCGCGGTGGCCGAGGCGCTGATCGCCTCCGACGCCTTCACCGTGGTCGGCGGCGGCGACTCCGCGGCCGCGGTGCGCAGGCTCGGCCTGCCTGAGGACGGCTTCTCCCACATCTCGACCGGTGGCGGGGCCAGCCTGGAATACCTTGAGGGCAAGACCCTGCCCGGACTCGCCGCCTTGGAGGACTGAACGTGAGAAAGCCCCTCATCGCCGGCAACTGGAAGATGAACCTCAACCACCTCGAGGCGATCGCGCTGGTCCAGAAGATGGCCTTCGCGCTCAACGACAAGGACTTCGACCGCGTCGAGGTGGCGGTCCTGCCGCCGTTCACCGACCTGCGCAGCGTGCAGACCCTCGTCGACGGCGACAAGCTGCGCATCGTCTACGGCGCGCAGGACCTGTCCCCCCACGACGGCGGCGCCTACACCGGGGAGATCTCCGGCGTCATGCTCGCCAAGCTCGGCTGCACCTTCGTGACGGTCGGCCACTCCGAGCGCCGCCAGTACCACCACGAGGACGACGACCTGGTCAACGCCAAGGTCCAGGCCGCCTTCCGCCATTCGCTGACGCCGATCCTGTGCGTGGGCGAGGGGCTGGACGTGCGCCAGGCGGGCGGTCACATCGCCCACTCGCTCGCCCAGCTCGACGGGGCGCTGCGCAAGGTCACCGCCGAGCAGGCGAAGTCGATCGTGGTGGCCTACGAGCCGGTGTGGGCGATCGGCACCGGCGAGGTGGCCACCCCCGACGACGCCCAGGAGGTCTGCGGGGCGCTGCGGCAGCGACTCGCGGAGCTGTACGACTCCGAGGTGGCCTCCGCAGTCCGTATCCTTTACGGTGGCTCGGTCAAGTCGGCGAACATCGCAGGGATCATGGCTCAGCCGGATGTCGACGGGGCGCTCGTTGGTGGCGCCAGCATCGACGCCGGAGAGTTCGTGAAGATCTGCCGATTCTCCGACATGGCAGGCTAACTGAGCCGTTCTGGGGGTGCGATTTGACATCAGGTCGTACCCTCAAGAGGCAAGTTCGAATCGTCATGCGTACCAGACCATTGAAGGACTAGGCATACCGTGGAACTCGCAATCTCCATCGCCCTCATCCTGACGAGCCTGATGATGATCTTGCTCGTCCTGCTGCACAAGGGAAAGGGCGGCGGCCTGTCTGACATGTTCGGCGGTGGCTTCACCTCGAACTTCGGTGGTTCCTCGGTGGTGGAGCGCAACCTCGACCGGCTCACCGTCATCACGGGAGTGGTCTGGTTCGTCTGCATCATCGCGCTGGGTCTGCTCGTCAAACCCTGAGGTCAGGCACAAACGCGTGACAGTGATTCTCCCCCCGTGTCTCACGGGGCGATCGAGCGAGGAGTTCATCCGTGGGTAGTGGCAACGCGATCCGTGGCAGCCGAGTCGGCGCCGGTCCTATGGGGGAGGCCGAGCGCGGCGAGGCGGCTCCGAGAGTGCGGGTCTCGTTCTGGTGCGCCAACATGCACGAAACGCGCCCCAGTTTCGCCAGTGACGCGGCGATCCCCGAGTTGTGGGACTGCCCGCGGTGTGGCCTCCCGGCCGGTCAGGACGAGAGCGCGCCGCCCGCCCCCCCGAAGAACGAGCCCTACAAGACGCACCTCGCCTATGTGAAGGAGCGCAGGAGCGACAAGGACGGCAAGGCCATCCTCGAAGAGGCGTTGGAGCGGCTGCGCAACAACAAGTCCCCCTGGTAGGGCCAGGAGCGATTCGCGGGGGGGGGGGGGGGGGGGGGGGGGGGGGGGGGGGGCGGGGGGGGGGGGGGGGGTGGGGGGGGGGGCGGGGGGCGGGGGGGGCCGGGGGGCGCTACAACGACCGCTCCTCCTCCGGCGGCATCTTCGGCCGCAACCCCGACGGCAGGGTCTTCGGCGGCTCCGGGGGCGGGTTCTTCGACCGCTCCGACTCCGACCGGCGCGGCTCCGAGCCGCCGCCGCTCTGGGGCAGCAGCTCGCGCAGGAACGAGCCCGAGGTGCCCTTCTGGCTCAACCCCAGCAACCCCGACAAGGACTAGACCGTGGCGCAGCCGGGTGACAGGCGAGGGCTGGTCTTCGCCGCCATCGTGGTGGTGCTCGCCGCCGTCGGCCTCTACCTGACCCTGTGGCCGGACTCCGGCGAGCCCGCGGCCGAGCAACAGCGGGCCGCACCCCGTACCACCACCTCGCCCGTGGTCCCGGCCACGCCGCTGGCGACCGCCAGCGACGCGCCGTTCGACGTCTACTCCTACCTGCCCATGTCGAAGGAGCAACTCGCCGCCGCCGCCGACCTGGCCGAGCGGTTCACGGCCGAGTACGCGACGTTCCGCCACGACGAGGATCCGGCCGCGTACGCGGCCCGGGTGCGCCGCTACACCACGGCCGACCTGGGCGCCGTGCTCACCCGTACCCTCACCTCGCCCGGCACCGTGGAGCAGAACCGCACCGACCAGGTGGTGTCCACGGCGACGGCGAAACTCCGGGAAATCAGGCAGATCGAGAAGGCGTCCATCGTGTTCGTGATCACTGGAACCCAGCAGGTCAGCACCACGGGCGGCACCCGCCGGCTGTCGGAGGACTACGCGGTCACGGTCAGCCAGCTCGGCTCCGACTGGCGCGTGTTCGACCTCCAGCCGGCGAGCGACGGCCAGGAGGGGGACACCCAGGGGTGAACCGGTCCCGAGCCGTCGTCGCGGCCGTCGTCGCCGGGACGCTCCTGCTGATACTGGCCATCATCTCGCCGATGCTGATGACCTCGATCCCCTCGTTCATCGGCTCCGGAGGCGAACTGCCCGACTGCACCGAGGACGGCACCCGCGCGCAGCGGGCGTCCGACTCGGCGGGCGCCGACATCCCGGCCGAGTATCTGGAGCTGTACCAGGAGCATGGTGAGAAGGTCGGGGTCCAGTGGACGATCCTGGCCGCGGTGGGCAAGCGCGAGACCGACCACGGGCGGTCCGAGCTGCCCGGCGTGAAGAGCGGCACCAACTACGCCGGCGCGGCCGGGCCGATGCAGTTCCTGATCAGCACCTGGGGCGGCAAGGCCAGGATCCCGATGTCGTCGCAGTTCAACGGGTACGCCTCCGACGGCGACGGTGACGGCGTCGGCGACGTCTACAACCCCGCCGACGCGATCCTCGGTGCGGCCAAGATGCTCAAGCGCAACGGGGCGCCGGAGGACGTGCGGCGGGCGCTGTTCGTCTACAACCGCGCCTGGTGGTACGTCGACCAGGTCGAGGAGATCGCCCGCAGGTACGCCGAGTCCGGCGAGGTCGAGCTGCCGCCGGAGGCGGACGACGCGTGCGACGAGCCGCTGGTCGAGGCCGCGCCCAGCACCGTGGTGGCCAAGATCCTCAGCTACGCGCTGGACCAGCGCGGCAAGCCCTACCTCTGGGGCGGCACCGGCCCGGACGCGTTCGACTGCTCGGGCATCATCTACGCCGCGTACCGGCATGCGGGGCTGTCGATCCCGCGCACCACGTTCGGGCAGTGGCCGTTCGGGGTGAAGATCGAGCAGGGTGCGGAGCAGCCGGGTGACCTGGTGTTCTTCAACTCGGGGCCTGGGACGGCGCCGAACCGGCCGGGGCACGTCGGGCTGGTCGTGTCGAAGGGCAAGATGGTGGAGGCCCGCTGCCGCCTGTGCGGGCCGATCAAGGTGACCAGCTACGAGGGGCGCGACAAGATCGTGGGCTTCACCCGGCCGTTGCAGAACCCCGCCGTCCTGGACCAGCTCGCCAAGGCGGGAGCCCCCGTCCTATGACGGTGATCGTGGTGGCCGCA
This sequence comes from Nonomuraea corallina, assembly GCF_027620315.1. GTDB lineage: Bacteria > Actinomycetota > Actinomycetes > Streptosporangiales > Streptosporangiaceae > Nonomuraea > Nonomuraea corallina. The sequence continues at coordinate 11,556 of NZ_JAPNNL010000180.1, forward strand.
GTGATCATCGGTCCGGGTAGGCGGGTGCTGGCCGCGCAGCGGGCCGAGCCGGCCGCGCTGAGGGGCGGCTGGGAGTTCCCCGGCGGGAAGGTCGATCCCGGTGAGAGCGAGATCGAGGCCCTGGTGCGCGAGTGCCGGGAGGAACTCGGCGTCGAGATCGAGGTCGGCGCGCGGGTCGGCGCTGACTGGCCGCTGGGCACCGAAGGGTACGTGATGCGCGCCTGGCTGGCCGGCGTGCTGTCAGGAACCCCGCAGCCCCGCGAGCATCTCGCGTTGCGATGGCTCGCGCCGGGGGAGTACTACGACGTGGCGTGGCTGAAGGCGGACCTGCCCCTTATGGAAGCGGTCGAGAAACTGCTCGTACAGGATTGAGCCATCGCTCACAGTGACATAACGATTACTGGGTGTTATTTGTCGCATCGGGGGAGGCGGCACGATGAACCGTGCCTGGATGGTGGCCGGGGTCCTGGCCCTGGTGGCGGCGCCGGCCGTGCCGGTGGCCGCGGCGGGCGTGGCCATGGTGCTGGAACGGGTGGACGATCCTGCCGGGATGCTCAGGTGGATGCGGACGGGCGACGTGCTCCGGTACGAGGTGCGGCTGAGCGGCATGGCCGGGAACGCCCGGCTGGCAGTGGCGGCCACGCCGGTGCACTCATTGACCGAGCTGTCCTGTGCTCCGGATTTTTCGGCGCGTTCGCCCGACACGCCCGACCTGGGGGGCGCCGAGCTCACCGCCCGGGCGCTGGCGTCCCGGGCGCTGGACGGGGTGTCCGTGCCGGGAGCGGGGACGTGTCGGCTGGGGGACGTCTCGTCGGGGCGGTCCGTGCGGGTCGTGCTGTCCGTTCCGCCGGGCGCCGAGGAGGTGCGGGTGGCGGCGGTCGCCCGGCTCCGCGAGGCGGACGGCGGCCTGACGACCATCACCCGCACCGCCACCACCCCGGTCAACGGAGACGCTGAGGCCGGCCCCGACTCCCCGGAACCCGAGTACGGGTCCGCGCACGACGAAGCTTGGGACGCCGGCTCCGGAGCGGAGGCGTCCCCTGACCGGGTCAGGGCACGCGCCCGGGAGGGGGAAGAACATGCCTCCGGCCTGCCCCGCCATGCCGCCCAGCCCCAGGACCGGTCCGCCGCGACGGGATGGGCCGAGCGGGGTGGCGCCGGCGAGGACGCGTGGGGGAGCGGCCGGCCCGAGCCGGGCGCAACCGGCGGCGGCGAAGGAGGACGCGGCCGGGGTGACCGTGGTGAGGCCGGTCAGCCCGACTCCGAGACAGCCGGTCGGGAGGAGTCCGAGGGGCCCGGCTGGGACGAGTCCGGCGGATCGGCCGGGCGCGATCCCGGTGCGGCTGCGAGGCGCGGGGCCGATGGGGTCGGGAAGCGCGATTCTGGATGGTCCGGATGGGGTGAAGGTGACAAGAACGGACGGCGTGGAGAGGAAGGGGGTGGCCGGCGTGGGGCTGATGGCAGCACTCATGGCGGGGCTCAGGGGAAGGGCGGCGCGGGGGCGCGGAACGCGTGGGAGGAGCGGGCGCTGGAGTATCTACCGGATGAGCCCGTCCGCGAGGGGGTGGGCCAGGCGCACCCGTTCGGCGAGGTGAAGCTGCCCGAGGCCGTGCCCCCGCCCCAGGTCGCGCAGGGCGCGCCGCTGCCGAGGAAGGTCGAGGGCGCGCAGGTGAGGGTACGGGCCGAGAAGAGGGCCGATCCGCTGTCCGGAGCCGCGGGCCTGCCGTACGCGGCCGCGGCGGTCGGGGTGTTGTGCGCGGCGCTCTGGGGGGTCGCGTACGCGCAGACCCGGCGGGCGCGGAGGAAGGTATGGTAGATCCGTCTTTACTGTTTCTTTGACCCGACTAGTATTCCCTTGACCGTGGATTCGAGATCGCGCGGAGGGCACAGGTGGCACGCACACGAGCGACGGCCGTCTCCGCCATGGTGCTCGCTCTCGCCTTGACCGGCGTCGGGGTCCTCCCGTTCGTCGGAGCGAGCGCGACGGCGTCGGCCACGGCGCTGGACCCGGTGGAGCCCTGCGACGCCGGGCAGTGCCCGACGGCGCCGGAGACCACGATCACGATCACCACCACGCTCCCGACGCCGACTCCGACGCCGGAGCAGCCCGAGACCACGATCACCCGGACGGTCACGGCCAAGCCGACCAAGAGGACGCAGGCTCCCAAGCCGTCGAAGACCAGGTCGGCCGCCGTCCCCGACACGCCGGAGACCAGCCAGTCCGCCGCTCCGCCGCCGCAGCAGGTGCCGACGCAGAGCCCGCAGGAGGTGCCGGAGGTCGCGGCGTCGACTCCGGAGGAGTCGATCCAGATCCCCACCGTGGCCGGCACCGAGACGCCGACGCCGCCGATCACCACCGATCCCGCTTCGGTGGAGAGCGAGGCGGTGCAGTGGGAGGTGCGCAACGCGGCGCCTGAATACGATCAGCGCAGCCTCACCCAGCGGCTCAGCATCCCGGCGTTGATCATGGTGCTGCTGGCGCTGTTCGCGGTGCTGATCTTCGAAGGCCGGCTGCGCCGGATGGCCCACGCCGCGGCCGTGCGCAAGGCGGGGCCGCAGGGGGGCGCCTCTCTGGGCGCGTTCCCGCACCCGGGGCCTTATCCCAGCCCGGCCGAGGGCTACCCGGCAGGCCCTGGCTACGCCACCGCCGGCGTCGCGGCCCCCGGCTACCCGGGCGGCACCGCCTACGCGCCGATCATCAGCTTCGTGCCCGTCCAGACGTTCCCGACCGGCCAGGTCCAGTACGGCGCCGTCTACCACGATCCCAACGCGACCCACGTCGCCCACGGGCCGGTGGCCGAGCCGCCGCCCGCGCAGGAGCCGGTCGTGCTCGCTCCCGACCAGTTCGACTCCTACAGTCACGAGCCGCCCGAGCAGGAGCGGCAGGAGTTCAGGGCGCCGTTCGAGCCGCTGGTGCCGCCGGAGCCGCCGCCTTCCGACATCCCGCCGGGCGGCGCTGGCCCGTATGACGACGCCCCGGACCGGCCGCTCGGCCCTGCCTCGGCCGCCGAGCCCGGCGACTCCGAGCCGTGGGGCGGGTCGCTGCGGCAGCCTCCGCCGGACCGGACGGTCGAGCAGCGCTTGCCGGAGGCCGGCGACGGCCCCGACGACGACGACCGGTGGCGTCCCTTCCGCTGACCTGCTCCGGAC
>NZ_JAPNNL010000181.1 GCF_027620315.1 Nonomuraea corallina
CGACGCGCCATCGACTCCAGGCCGCGCTGGAGCGCCTGGTCGACGCCCGCCGGGTTGTCGTCGTAGCGGACGGTGAAGCGGTTGAAGGTGTCCTGGCCGGCCCGCAGGAAGCCGTCGCGCTGGTCGGCCTCCAGGATGACGTCCATGTGCCGGGGCCCGGCGATGAAGGTCAGCTCCAGCTCGGTGAAGTGGCTCCGCCAGGGGCCGCCCGCGTAGTACTCGATCTCCTGGAAGAACGGCATCGTCGACCCGTACAGGGTGCCCTTCTCCAGGTCGGCCTTCTTGAACCGGAAGCCCAGCCGGTCCAGCGCGTTGATCACGTACTCCTGGGCCGGCAGCGGGTTGACGAACAGCGGGTCCAGGTCGCCCTTGTCGAGCGCGCCGGCGAGCGCCAGCTCGGTGTGCACGCCGAGCCGCATGCCGTGCAGCGGGTGGCCGCCGATCGCGCTGATCGGCGTCTCCCACGGCACCGGGATCTCGAACGGCAGCTGGTGCTCGGCCCCGGAGGCCAGGTGCAGCGGGCCGGACACCTGCTGGCGCAGGAAGCTGTAGGTCGTCTTGTACTCGCTGTCGCCGGACTCGACCTCCACCACGGCCGTCAGGTCGACGGTGATGGCCTCCACCTTGTAGTCGGAGCCGCCGCCCCGGAAGTGGACCACCCCGCGCAGCAGCTCGCCGGGGCGCACGCTCGCGTTCGACAGGACCGTGTCCACTTCGACGCCCGCGCCGAACGCGGCCATCAGCTTGCGAAACACCATGAGGTTCTCTTTCCTATGCGTTCGGGGGTGGGGCCACGGGACGCTTGCCGTTGGCCGAGATCTGGGGGAGCAGCTGCGCCAGCAGCAGCGTGGAGAGCGCGGAGTCGCCGCCGCCCTGCTGGGTGCGGACCACCAGCGGCTGCGGGGCCTTCTCCGCGAGCGTGGCGCCCACGTCGAGGCGCTTGCGGGCCAGCTCGTACTGGAGCACGGCCCGGTTGTCGCGGTAGGACTCGGCCAGCCGCCGCAGCGCCTTGGCCTCGTTCTCGGCGGCGGTCAGCTCGGCGCGGCCGCGGGCCTCGATCTCCCAGCGCACCCGCTGCGCCTCGGTCTCCTGCTCCTCCAGCATCCGGGCGACGTCCTTGCGCGCGGTGTTGTGCGCGGCCTTGACCTCGACCACGCGGGCGTCGCGGGTCTTCTTGGCGCGCTCGATCTCCATGAGCAGGGTGTCGATGCGGCGCTTGCGCGTCAGCTCCCACTCGCGCTCGTACGCCTGGAGCTCCTTGGCCACCTTCTCGCGGGTGGACAGATGCTGCTGGTACTGGTCCGGGAGCTGGACGTCGGGGATGTTGGCGCCGGTGACGCGCACCCCGTAGCGGCCGAGCTGGCGGTTGAGCGCGTCCTGCATGTCGCCCACGTCCGAGCCGCGCAGGTCGTAGGCCCGCTCGGTCTGCACCTTGCGGCTGCGCTGCCGGATGGCGTCCTGCACGGCGCTGGACAGCACCAGGTCGAAGTTGCCCGCGCCGATCGTGCGGACGAACGCCACCGGGTCCACGATGCGGAACTTCAGGAAGAACTCGATCGACTTCAGCGGCACGTTCTCCGCCGTGGGGCAGGCCACGATCGGCGCCGAGTACGGGATCTCGGTCGAGGTGTCGACGACCGCGTCCACCCGGTCCCAGGGCAGCCACAGGTAGTGCCGGCCGGGCGGCAGCGTGGAGATGATGGCGCCCCAGCGGCTGCGCACCCCGGTGGTGCCCTCCTCGATCTCGATGATCGCTCGCCGCCACATCGTGAGCAGCGCGACGACCAGGAAGAACAGCGCGACCAGCGCGGCCGGGACGGTGAAGTCCGTCAGCACGGCCATGCCGGCGAAGTAGACGGCCAGGAAGATCAGGGTCATCCAGGTGAAGCCGCGCCGGTCCTTGGGGATGACGACGGGCACGAGCTGGCCCTGCTCGCCGCCGCGCAGCAGCTGGCGGATCTCCGACCAGGACGCCAGCGACTCCTTGATCTTCGAGAACTCGCGGCTCATCGGATCTCGACCCCCCTCGTGATCTCCGGCTCAGGCGCTTCCTGGACCTCGTCGGCCACCCTCTTCAGCAGCGCGTTGATCTCCGCCTCGCGGCCGGACACGCGGGTGCCGATCTGATGCAGCCGGTCGCGGATGGCGGCCATGTCCTCGGCCGTGAACAGCGCCGCCTCCTTGCCGCCGACCAGGCTCCGCGCCAGCTCCAGGAAGTCGATGTCGCTCTGCTCGCCGACGTGCACCACCTGCGGCAGCCGGTTGGCGACCGACTCCAGCTTGTCCAGCAGGTCCTGCTGGAAGCGGTAGTCGAGGATCTCCGGCGCCTCGGCCGCGCTCAGCGCCCGGATGTCCAGCGCCTGCGCCTCCAGCAGCGCCGAGTTGGCCTTGGCCTCGGACTCCGCCTCGACCAGGCGCTGCCTGGCCTGCGCGGTGGCCTGGTGGGTGGCCCGCTCCAGCGCGGTGTCCATGCGCGCCTGGTAGCCGGCGATCTCGGCCTGGATGGCGCTCAGCGTCTCCTGCAGCCCGGCGAGCTCCTTGACCAGGTCGCCCTCGTTCTGCTCCTTGCGCAGGTTCAGCTCGTACTCGTAGGTGTAGGCCTCCTTGGCCACCCGGACCATCTCGGGGGCGGCCAGGTCCATGCGGTACTCCTGGCTGGAGGGCTCGGCGTGGGTGATGTTCACGTCGGTGAGCCGCACCGCCGGCAGGAACTGCTGGTTGAGGCTGTCGAGCATGCCGACCGTGCTCTCGCCGACCAGGTCGTAGATGTCCTCCGCGCGCTGGGCGTAGATGAGGGAACGGGTGACCTCGCTGATGGCGTTCTGCAGCTTGGACTGGAAGCCGCTCACCGAGCCCAGCACGAAGATGAACTCGGCCGGGTTCTCGATCCTGAACTGCAGGAACAGGTCGACGCTCGCCTTGACGCCCTGCTGGGTCGGGGCCTCGCTGATGGGCGCGTTGAAGGGGTACTCGCGGGTGGTGTTGACGATGTAGCTGACCCGCTTCCACGGGTTGAACAGCGTCACCCGGCCCGGCTCGGCGATGTGCACCAGCTTGCCGAACTGGGTGATCAGCGCCTTGCAGCCCTCGGGCACCATCACCACGCTGCGCCGCCACCACAGGAACGCCGCGGCCAGCACCAGGACCACCCAGTAGTGGGGCCCGAAGAACAGGTCGGTGTTGGGGATGACGTTGCCGAGCGCGCCGATCAGGCCGAGCACCACCAGGATGATCAGCGGCACGATGACCTTGGCGGTGCCTCCCTTGGGGATCACCACGGGCGAGATGACGTGCATGCCGTTCTCGGCGAAGCTGCGGTTGACGATCTCGCCGGCCTCGTTGAGCGACGCGGTGCGGGCCTCGATCAGAGTGCCGACGGAGGCGCCCCCGTCACGGGCCGCGGCGAAGTCGTGGGGGTTGAGCGCGAACCCCTGGACCTGTCCCTGGCCGGCGTACTGACCGTACTGCTGCGCGGCCTGGCCCATCGCCTGGCCGGCGGCTTGACGGATGTTTCCTCCTTGGGCGACCGCTTGCGCTATGCCCTGGCCCGCCTGTCTGAGGGCCTCTCTGGGTCGTGACATCGCACCTTCCTTTGTCCGCTACAGGCGAATTCAGACCGTATCGGGTGCGACTTACTATCCGCTTGCATTGTTCTGTCGTACATCTATGGCGTTAGATAGTAGGTGTGCTATCAATGTAGTACACCTACTACAAAGGGGGATCGATGAGCGCCACCAGGGAGCTGGACGGTGACCTCAATGTGATGAAGGCGTCCGCCGCCATCGAGCTCTCCGGCCTGCGGATGAGCTACGGGACCAACGAGGTGCTGCGCGGGGTCGACTTCAGCGTCTCCCGCGGCGAGGTCGTCGCCCTGCTCGGGCCCAACGGCGCGGGCAAGACCACCACCATCGAGATCCTCGAAGGCTTCCGCGTGCCCTCTGGCGGTCACGTACGGGTCCTCGGGACCGAGCCGTCCTCGGGCGACGAGCGCTGGCGGGCGAGGCTCGGCGTCGTCCTGCAGTCCTGGCGCGACCACGGCAAGTGGCGGGTGCGACAGCTGCTCGAACACTTCGGCCGCCACTACGTCCCCTATGCCGCCGCCGGCCGTCCGCCGTTCGCGGTGGACGAGCTGCTGGAGGCCGTCGGCCTCACCCCGCACGCCGCCAAGCGGCTCAGCCGGCTCTCCGGCGGTCAGCGGCGCCGCCTCGACGTCGCCATCGGCATCGTGGGCCGGCCGGAGGTGCTCTTCCTGGACGAGCCCACCGCGGGATTCGACCCGCAGGCCCGCCGCGACTTCCACGACCTGGTCCATCGGCTGTCCGACCTCGACGACACCACGATCCTGCTCACCACGCACGATCTCGACGAGGCGGACAAGCTCGCCGACCGCATCCTCGTCCTGGCCGGCGGCAGAATCGCCGCCGACGGCAGCCCCGACAGCCTGGCCCGCCAGGTCTCCCGCGACGCCCAGATCCGGTGGAGCCGCGGCGGCGAGCACTTCGTGCACACCACCAGGGACGCCTCCGCCTTCGTCCGCGGCCTGTTCGAACAGCACGGCGACGAGATCGGCGACCTGGAGGTGCGCCGGGCGACGCTGGAGGACGCCTACATGGCGATCGTCAAGAGGGAGGAAGGATGAACCCGTCGCTGTTCGCGGCCCGCATCGGGCTGTCCAGAGGGTGGATCGAGTTCCGGCAGACCGTCACCAACGCCCAGGACCTCCTGTTCACGATCATCACCACCGGTGCGTTGGTCCTGACGCTGTACTTCCAGCGCGGCTCGACCGTGCCCGGGCTGGAGCTGTCCCTGGCCGCGGCCACCCTGCCCGGCCTGCTCGGCCTGAGCCTGGCCTTCAACGGGGTGATCGGAGCGGTCGGACGGCTGTCCGTCGAACGCGAGGACGGCACCCTGCTGCGTGCCAAGGCGCTGCCGCAGGGCATGCTCAGCTACCTCGTCGGCTGCGTCGTCTCGCTGTCACTGGCCGCGATCTGCGGTGTGGTCCTGGTCCTCGCCGCCGGGCTGTTCCTGGTGCCGGAGCTCGCCGGCGTCGGGCTCGGCGGCTGGCTCACCATCGGCTGGGTCACGGTGCTCGGGCTCACGGCCACACTGCCGTGGGGCGCCGTCATCGGCTCGTTCGCCAGGAGCCCTCAGGCCGCCACCGGCCTGTCCATGCTCACCTTCGGCGGCGTCGCCGCCGTCTCCGGCATCTTCTACCCCATCACCGCGCTGGCCGGCTGGCTCCAGGTCGTCGGACAGGCGTTCCCGGTCTACTGGCTGGGCCTCGGCATGCGCTCGGCGCTGCTGCCCGACGCGGCCGCGGCCGCCGAGCTGACCGGGTCCTGGCGGCCCTGGCAGACCCTCGCCGTACTGCTCGCCTGGTCCGTCGCCGGGCTGCTGCTCGCACCGCCGATCCTGCGGCGGATGGCCAGGCGCGAGACCGGATCCCTCATGCAGGCGCGGCGCGAACGGGCGTCGCAGCGGATCGGCTGAGAAGATGGGCGACGATGAGCGAGACCGTCTACAACCGCATCGCGCTCCTGCGCGCCGAGCGCGGCGTCACCCGCAGGCAGCTCGCCGACGCGCTGGGCGTCCACTACCAGACGATCGGCTACCTGGAGCGGGGTGAGTACAGCCCCAGCCTCTACCTGGCGCTGCGCATCGCAGACCACTTCGGCGTGCCCGTCGAGGTGGTCTTCTCCACCACGCCGTTCCCGCGGATCGGCGAGCGATCGGCCTGACGGTTCTGTCGGTGGCTGCGCCTACAGTGGGCAGTATGCGTCCGGTCACAGATTTGCAGCGGAAGGTGGCGCCGTTCGAGGTCGTCACCGAGATGACTCCCTCGGGCGACCAGCCGACGGCCATCGCCGAGCTGGAGCGCCGCGTCAAGGCCGGGGTGAAGGACAGCGTGCTGCTCGGCGCCACCGGCACCGGCAAGACCGCCACCATCGCGTGGCTGATCGAGCGCCTGCAGCGGCCGGCCCTGGTCATGCAGCCCAACAAGACGCTCGCCGCCCAGTTCGCCAACGAGCTGCGCGAGATGCTGCCCAACAACGCGGTCGAGTACTTCGTCTCCTACTACGACTACTACCAGCCCGAGGCGTACGTCCCGCAGAGCGACACCTACATCGAGAAGGACTCCTCGATCAACGACGAGGTCGAGCGGCTGCGCCACTCGGCGACCAACTCGCTGCTCACCCGCCGCGACACCGTCGTGGTCGCCTCGGTGTCGTGCATCTACGGCCTCGGCACGCCGCAGGAGTACGTCGACCGGATGGCCCGGCTCCGCGTCGGCATGGACATCGACCGCGACCGGCTGCTGCGCCGCCTCGTCGACATGCAGTACACCCGCAACGACGTCGCCTTCACCCGGGGCACCTTCCGGGTGCGCGGCGACACCATCGAGATCATCCCCAAGTACGAAGAGCTCGCCGTCCGCATCGAGATGTTCGGTGACGAGATCGAGAAGCTGTCGACCATGCACCCGCTCACCGGCGAGGTCATCACCGAGGACGAGGAGCTCTACATCTTCCCCGCCTCCCACTACGTGGCGGGCGAGGAGCGGATGTCCGCCGCCGTCGCCGGCATCGAGGCCGAGCTGGCCGACCGGCTCGCCGAGCTGGAGCGGCAGGGCAAGCTGCTGGAGGCGCAGCGGCTGCGCATGCGCACCACCTACGACATCGAGATGATGCGCCAGATCGGCACCTGCTCCGGCATCGAGAACTACTCGCGGCACATGGACGGCCGCGAGGCCGGCAGCGCGCCCAACACGCTGCTCGACTACTTCCCCGAGGACTTCCTGCTGGTGCTCGACGAGTCCCACCAGACCGTCCCGCAGATCGGCGCCATGTACGAAGGCGACGCCTCCCGCAAGCGCACCCTCGTCGACCACGGCTTCCGGCTGCCGTCCGCGCTCGACAACCGGCCGCTGAAGTGGGAGGAGTTCCTGGAGCGGATCGGGCAGACCGTCTACCTGTCCGCCACCCCCGGGCCCTACGAGCTGGGCCGGGTCAAGGGCGACGTCGTCGAGCAGGTCATCCGGCCCACCGGACTGGTCGACCCCGAGGTCGTGGTCAAGCCGACCAAGGGGCAGATCGACGACCTCGTCCACGAGATCCGCGAGCGGGCCGAGCGTGACGAGCGGGTGCTCGTGACCACGCTGACCAAGAAGATGGCCGAGGACCTCACCGACTACCTGCTGGAGCTCGGCATCCGGGTCCGCTACCTGCACAGCGAGGTCGACACGCTGCGCCGCATCGAGCTGCTGCGGGAGCTGCGCACCGGCGAGTTCGACGTGCTCGTCGGCATCAACCTGCTGCGTGAGGGGCTCGACCTGCCCGAGGTGTCGCTGGTCGCCATCCTCGACGCCGACAAGGAGGGCTTCCTGCGGTCCGAGACGTCCCTCATCCAGACGATCGGGCGCGCGGCGCGTAACGTGTCCGGACAGGTCCACATGTACGCCGACAAGGTCACGCCGTCGATGGAGCGGGCCATCGACGAGACCAACCGGCGGCGGGCCAAGCAGGTCGCCTACAACAAGGCCAAGGGGATCGATCCGCAGCCTCTGCGTAAGAAGATCGCCGACATTCTCGACTCCCTCCAGCGGGAGGACGCCGACACCTGGCAGCTCATGGGCGGCGGGCGGTCCCAGTCCCGGGGCAAGGCGCCGGTGCCGGGGTTCACGGGGGCCAAGGCGGGGCAGCACGCCAAGGCGATCGCGGGGGAGATGCCTCGGGCGCAGATGGAGTCGTTGATCGACTCGTTGACCGAGCAGATGCATCAGGCGGCTGCCGACCTGCAGTTCGAGGTGGCGGCTCGGCTTCGTGACGAGATCAAGGAGCTCAAGCGGGAGCTTCGGGACATGCGCGAAGCCGGGGTTCGCTGACTTTTGGCCCCTGTGGGGCTTTTCGGTCTTTGCGGTGCTTCTGGCGGCCTTTCCGGCCTTTGTGTCGCTGCGGTGGGCGGCCGTCTAGTGCCGCTGCGGTGGGCGGGCGACCCGGCCTCGCGCGATTGCCCGGGGTCTGGTGATCTTCGCCTTCGGCGTGGGCCGGGCGCGGGGGTACCTGGCACGGTCTTAACTCGGCCGGGTCGCCCGCCCACCTCCGCTTGTCCCTCTCCGCTCGTCCGGCTCGTGCCGTAGCGCCGGTTGCCGTCTTCACGGCTGGGTTTCGCCGTTGCTGAAGCTCTGCTTCGGCTCGTCCGCGGTTGGCGCGTTCCTTCCTTCGAGGTCGTGTGGGTGTTCGTGGAGGCTTATGCGTGCTGAGTGCCTGTCGGGGGGCGTCCGGCGGAGCGGCGGGGGCTACGGTCAGATACCTTGCCGGGTATGCGGCGGTGTGGGGGATGTGGGGTGTGGGAGCCGGGCGGGGCGCCGGGGTGCGGGCAGTGTGCTCGGGTGGTGGATGAGGTGGTCGAGGAGGGGTGGAGGGCGTTCGTCCGGCGGGAGTTCGGGGCGCTGTCCGCGAAGGAGGAGCGGGAGGTCGCCGAGCTGGTGATCGACGAGCTCGACCGGCATCTCTGGCGGGTCGTTGATGCCGCCTATGACCGGTTGGTCTGCGGGGAGTGCGGGGGAGCGCTCAGCCGGGGGCCCGCCGGGTGCGCCGCGTGTGATCGGGCGCATGGTTACCGGTACGCGGCGGTCGAGGTGGATCGGCCGGGGGTGGTGCCGGGGAACGAACATGCGCTGCGGGTGAACGTGTCGGTGGTGCGGCGGCCGTACGGGATCTCGGCGAAAGAGCTGCTGGCGCGGCGGTTGTCGCTGCCGATCCTGCTGGAAGGACATCTGCCGACCGTCGAACAGGCGCAGGCGGCCCGGGCCATCCTCACCAAGGGTGGATCGGCGGAGGAGTACGCGGCCTTCATCTACCACGAGTGGAGCTAGCGGGGCCGCCTCAGCGCCTGACCTTGTCCAGGTCGAGATCGAGGTCGACGGGGAAGCCGATGTCGGTGCGCAGCCGGCCGCGATGGATGCCGGTCGGCGAATAGGCCTTGACGGAGGGCTCCAGCTCGAAGGTGTAGGCGACGGGGCGGTCGTCCTCCAGCTCGATGCGCCAGAAGTGTTGGATACCCGCGCTCGCGTACTTGCTCGGCTTCGTGGTGCGGTCTCGGTCGCGGGACTCCTCGGAGACCACCTCGACCACCAGATGGACGTCTGCCGGCTTGAAGGTGGTGATGCCGAACTGCTGGGCGGCGGCGGCCTTCACCAGCATGATGTCCGGCTCGGGGCGCTGGCGCAGGCCCAGCGTCACGCTCATCTCCCGGATGACGACGAGGTGCTCGGGAGGGCGGAGCTCCCTTTCCAGCAGCCTGAGAACGAGCATGTGGAACATCGTCTGGGGCGACATCATGATGAGCCCGCCATCGATCAGTTCGACGTGCGGGGGCGCGTCGGGGGGGAGGTGATCGAGCATGTCGGCGGTCCAGCCGCCCGGAGGGCCGGGGTAGAACCATTCCGGAAAGGCTGAGGTCATGACGACGCCTCCTCGGAGATGTGACCCTGCGCAATCATGATGCCACAGTGGGTGGTGTCAGTGCTGCTCTCTGCGCTCCTGCATGGTCTTGCGGTAGAGGTCGTCGATCTCCTGGAGGGGGTCGGGGGCCGGGCGGCGGGCCTCGATCTCCAGGTCGGTGCGGGTGCTCAGGTCATCGAGGCCGGTGGCCGAGTGCTGGACCTGGTCGCTGAGGAGGTCGGCGCGGATGCGGGCGCACATGGCCGTCAGCTTGGCCTGGTGCTCGCGCAGCCGGCCGAGGGTGACGTGGTCGATGTAGGGGGAGACGCGGGCCTGCTGGGCGTACATGCCGAGCTGGCCGTCGTGCACGTCGGCCTGGGCCGTCAGGTCGGCCAGGAGGCGGGGCAGGTCGCCGAGGCCCCAGCCCTGGCGCTGGGCCTGCTCGACCGCCTGGCGGGTCAGCGAGACCTCGCGGCGCAGGTCGAGGCGGAGGCGCTCGACCTCGGCGGCGTCGCCGGTGCCCATGGCGTTGACGTGCGTGGTCAGCCGGGTGGTGGCCTCTCTCGCCTTGACCGCGGCCTTCTTGCCGACCTTGACCAGCAGGTAGACGCCGACCCCGGCGATCAGCAGCAGGAACGCCAGGATGACCAGCACGATCATGAGGAACTCGCCGATCGGGGACACCTCCTGTGTGGGGCTCTTGTTTCGAGGATAGTGCCCCGGCGGCGGTGTGAGAGGCCCGGCAGCGGGGTGAATGCTGCCGGGCCTTCGTCATGCGGGCGCGGGTCGGGGGCCTCAGTGCGCCCGCATGGGGTCGGGCCCGCCCTGAGGGCGGACGCCGGTCCGACGGTACGGAACGGGGGAAGGGGGACGCGTCCGCCTGGCGGGTGTTGACGGGCGGCCGCCGTCCCGCTACCGGTCAAGGCCGGCCCGGCGGCGGGCGCGACGTCGGCGGACCTTTTTGATCACCCACCAGGCGAGCACGGCCAGGAGGATCAGGGCGACGATCACCAGGACAGGCGCGAAGACCGCCACCAGGCTCAGGCCGAGGGCGCCGCCGTCCTCGGCGACGCTGGCCACCGGGGCGCCGGCGCCGGCCGTGGTGGCGTTGACCACCGGCCGGGCGGTGGTCTTGAGCAGGTGGACGGCGAGTGCCATGACGACGCCGAGCACCCAGCCCAGCCAGGGGTTCTCCGCCATCCAGGTCGAGCTGTCGAGCTCGGCGGCCGCGGCGGTGGCGCTGAACACCACGCCGCCGGACGCCGGCCGGACCGCTGTCTGGATCAGGTCGTTCACCGTGTCCACGGCCGGGATCTTGTCGAGCACGAACTCGGCGGCCAGGAGGACCGCGATCACTGCGAGCACGCCCCAGTGGGACAGCCAGGCGTAGCCGTCGGGTAATTTCACCGCGTCGGTGAAGTTGGCGAGCACGCCCACGACCAGTAGCGGGATATAGGCGTTGAGCCCGGCGGCGGTGGACAGGCCGAGACCGGTCAGAGTCGCGAACATGGCTCTAGTCTGCCCGGGCGGCCTCGTCCATGAGGGCCGAGAGCCCGGGGCCGGTGAACTCGGCGACGGCGCGCTCGTACTTCTCCATCCCCCACGACCAGAAGTCGAAGTCGAGCGACTCGTTCGCGCCGTCCTGGATGGACGCCCACAGGGTCCAGCCGTACTTGGCCATCAGACCCAGCAGCCGGGCGCGCGCGATCTTGTGGCGCAGGCGGCGGCCGTAGTAGGCGGTCACCAACTCCTCCAGCTGGTCGGGTGACAGGCCGGACTCGCTGCACAGGTTGCCCAGCTCGAAGCAGGGGTCGTTGTTGCCGGCGTACTCGTAGTCGATCAGCCACAGACGGCGGCCGTCGTCGATGATGTTGCCGGCCAGCAGGTCGTTGTTGCACGGCACCGTCGCTTCCCGCCGCACTTGCAGACTTTTCTGGATCTGGGCTACGAGCGGCATGAAGTCCAGGTAGCGGGCCGGCAGCCGGAACCCGCGCTCCCGCACCACCGCCAGATAGCGCCGCTGCACGTCGAACATGTCGAAGTCGCGGGGGAAGCGCGGGCCCGCGTGCAGCCGCCGGCACACCTCTGCCACCCGGGGCAGGTTCGCCGGGTCGCGCACGTCGGCCTCGGTGAAGGTGCGGCCCGGGATGAACCCCACCACCAGCCCCTCGCCCGGCAGGTAGGCGTGGACCGGCGCGCCGACCCCGGCCTCGGCGGCGGCCAGCGTCGCCAGGTGCTCGGCGTCCCTGTCGATGTGCAGCAGCGAGCCCTCGCTGCCGAACACCCGCACCACGTACGCGCCGCCGTCGGTGGTCACCTTGAAGTTGCGGTTGGTCATCCCGCCGGGCAGTTCCTCGACGGAGCGGGGCATGCCGGACAGCAGGGGGATGCGGTCGATGAGCTCGAGCACGGCCATGGTCGATGCTAAGCCGACGTCTCCTAAACGGTCTAGACCTTTTGGTTCGGCGAAGGTTAGCCTCGCCGCATGAGCGACTCCGCCCGCATCGTGATCATCGGAGGTGGCGTCGGCGGCGCCTCCGTCGCCTACCACCTGACCCTGCTCGGCGAGCGGGACGTGGTCCTGCTCGACCGCGACGAGCTCACCAGCGGCTCCACCTTCCACTCGGCCGGCCTGGTCGGTCAGCTGCGCGCCGACCCGACGCTGACCAGGATGAACCAGTACTCCGTCGAGCTCTACCGGACCCTCGACGCGGGCTGGACCGAATGCGGCGGCATCAAGCTGGCCTCCACCCCCGAGCGCATGGCCGAGATCCGCCGCCAGATCGGCTGGGCGCGCACGTTCGGCCTGCCGCTGGAGGAGATCTCCGTCGCCGAGGCGGCCGAACTGTTCCCGCTGATGAGCACCGAGGGCGTGGTCGGCGCCGCCTACCTGCCCACCGACGGCCAGATCGACCCTTCCCGGCTGTGCTACGCGCTGGCGGCCGGGGCCAGGCGGGGCGGGGCGCGCGTCCGTACCCGGACCAGGGTGATCGGCCTGGACGTCAGGGACGGGCGCGTGCGCGGGGTGCGCACCGACCAGGGCGACCTCGACTGCGAGATCGTCGTCAACTGCGGCGGCATGTTCGCCGCCGAGATCGGCCGGATGGCCGGCGTGCGCGTGCCGATCGTGCCGATGTCCCACCAGTACGTGGTCACCGACGGCTTCCACGAGCACCGGAACCTGCCCACGCTGCGCGACCCCGACCTGCTCGTCTACTACCGGCAGGAGGTCAGCGGGCTGGTCATGGGCGGGTACGAGCGCGACTGCGCCCCCTGGACGGCCACGGCCGCCTCCTACGACGCGATCCCCGCGGACTTCAACGGCAGGCTGCTGCCCGAGGACTGGCCGAGGCTGGAGGAGATCTTCGACAACTCCCGGGTCAGGGTGCCGGCCATGGCCGACGTGGGCGTCCGCAAGCTGATCAACGGGCCGGAGGCGTTCACCCCGGACAACGAGTTCTGCCTGGGCGAGACCGAGGTCGGCGGGTTCTACGTGGCGGCCGGGTTCTGCGCGCACGGCATCGCGGGCGCGGGCGGCATCGGCAAGGTGATGGCCGAGTGGATCGTCGAGGGTGAGCCGTCCATGGACCTGTGGCACATGGACATCCGCCGGTTCGGCGCCCCGTACCGCTCGCCGTCCTACACGCTCGCCCGCGCGGTGGAGAACTACGAGACGTACTACGACATCCGCTACCCCGGCGACGAGCGGCGGGCGGGCCGGCCGCTGCGGCTCTCACCCGCGTACTCCTGGCACCGCGAGCACGGCGCGGTGTTCGGCGAGAAGTCCGGCTGGGAGCGGGTCAACCACTACGGGGCCGGCACGGACGAGCGGGACGGGCCGGACGAGCGGCCGCGAGGGTGGGCCGGGCGCAACTGGTCGCCCGCAGTCGGAGCCGAGCACCGGGCCACCCGCGAGGCCGCAGGGCTGTTCGACGAGAGCTCGT
This sequence comes from Nonomuraea corallina, assembly GCF_027620315.1. Taxonomy (GTDB): domain Bacteria; phylum Actinomycetota; class Actinomycetes; order Streptosporangiales; family Streptosporangiaceae; genus Nonomuraea; species Nonomuraea corallina. The sequence goes on from NZ_JAPNNL010000181.1 coordinate 13,388, forward strand.
TCGCCAAGATCGAGGTGACCGGGCCGGACGCCGCCGACCTGCTGGAATGGGTCTGCGACAACCGGGTCGCCCGCGCGGTCGGCGCGATCACCTACACCCAGGCGCTCAACCGGCGCGGCGGCATCGAGTGCGACTTCACCGTCACCCGGCGCGGCGAGCGGGAGTTCCTGGTCGTCACCGGCACCGCGTTCGGCTCGCACGACCTCGGCTGGCTGCGCAAGCAGGCCCGGCTGCGCGGCGCCGACGTGCGGATCGCCGACGTGACCGGGCAGTACGCCTGCTTCGCGCTGTGGGGGCCGCGCGCCCGCGACATCCTCGGCGCGCTCACCCCCGGCCCGCTGGACTTCCCGTTCATGAGCTCCCGCGAGCTGACCGTGGGCGACGTGCCGGTGCTGGCGCTGCGGGTGACGTTCGTCGGCGAGCTGGGCTGGGAGCTCTACTGCTCCAGCGAGTACGGGCTCGCGCTGTGGGAGACGCTGTGGCGGGCGGGCGAGCCGCACGGCCTGCGGGCCTGCGGCTACAAGGCCATCGACAGCCTCCGCCTGGAGAAGGGCTACCGCGTGTGGGGCGCCGACATCGGCCCCGAGACGACGCCGTACGAGGCCGGGCTGGGATTCTGCGTCAAGATGGACAAGGAGTTCCTCGGCAGGGAGGCCCTCGACCCGCGGCCGTCGCGCCGGCTGCGCTGCGTCACGCTCGGCGACCCGCGCGCCGTGGCGCTCGGCAACGAGCCGGTGCGGGTCGACGGCGAGGTGGCCGCCCGCGTCACCTCCGGCGGCTACGGCTACACCGTCGGGTCCTCCATCGCCTACGCCTACCTGGAGGCCGAGCCGGGCACCAAGGTCGAGATCGAGGTGGAGGGCACGTGGGTGCCCGGCACCGTGGTCAAGGAGCCGCTGTGGGATCCGGCGGGGGAGCGGGTGCGCTGACCCCGGACCGTACCGAGATCCGCACCCGGTCGGGCCGGAACAGGTCGTGGGCGTGCTCGACCGGGGTGCCGTCGCCGGCGTAGGCGGTGCGCTCGATCCGCATGAGCGGCGCGCCCGGCTCGATGCCGAGCTCCGCCGCCTCCTCCGGGGTCGCGATCACCGGGTCGAGATGCTCCAGCGCGGTGCGCGGCGCCAGGTCGTAGCGCTCGGCCAGCAGCGCGTACAGCGAACCCGACAGGTCCTCCTCCAGGAAACCGGGCAGCTCGGGGAAGAACGAGCGCTCCAGCGCGACCGGCGAGCGGCCCGCCGAGCGCACC
>NZ_JAPNNL010000182.1 GCF_027620315.1 Nonomuraea corallina
CCAGCTCCTGCCCGGCACCGAGACCGCCCCGCAGGCCGGCCTCACCCAGCAGCGGCTGTTCGGCTCGCTGCTCGGGCTGCTCCACGAGATCCAGCCGGTGCTGTTCGTGATCGAGGACCTCCACTGGGCCGACCGGTCCACCCGCGACCTGCTCGTGTTCCTCAGCCGCATGGTCCAGACCGAGAGCGTCTGCGTCGTCGGCACCTACCGCACCGACGACATCCACCGCCGGCACCCGCTGCGCTCCGTCCTCGCCGAGCTCAAGCGCCTGCCGACCGTCACCGGCGTGGAGCTGGGCCCGCTCGACGCCGACGAGATGTCCGACTACGTGTCCACCTTCGGCGCCGTCGGCGCCCACGACCTCAACCTCATCGTCACCCGCGCCGACGGCAACCCCTTCTACGCCGAAGAGCTGTTCGCCGCCCTGGCCGAGGGCGAGAGCCTGCCCGACGGCCTCGCCAGCCTGCTGATGTCCCGGGTCGAGGTGCTCTCCCCGGCCGGCCAGCAGGTGCTGCGCGCCGCCGCCGTCGCCGGCCGCAAGGTCGAGGACGAGCTGCTCCGCGAGGTCGCCGGGCTGCCGCTGCCGGAGTTCGAGGAGGCGGTGCGGGAGATCGTCTCGCGCGGGCTGCTCCGCGTCCACGGCCGGGGCTACGCCTTCCGCCACGCCCTGCTGCAGGAAGCCGTCTACCACGACCTGCTGCCCGGCGAGCGCACCCGCCTCCACGCCGCCTTCGCCCGCCTGCTCACCTCACCCGCCGAGCTGGCTCACCACCACCTCGCCGGCCATGACCTGGCCGGCGCGCTGGCCGCCTCCGCCCAGGCCGGCCGGGAGGCCGAGCGTCTCGGCGCGCCCGCCGAGGCCCACAGCCACTACGACCGCGTGCTCAGCCTGTGGGACCGCGTCGACGACGCCGCCGAGCTGGCCGGCGAGAGCCGCGAGGCGCTCGCCTTCCGCAGCGCGGTCGCCGCCGCCGACAGCGGCGACAACCACCGCGCCATCACCGCCCTGCGCGCCCAGCCCCAGACCAGCGAGGTGAGCGAGCGGCTCGCCTACTACCTCGTCGAGATCGACGACCACGACGCCGCCGTCACCGCCGCCGAACACGCCGTCGAGACCGCGACCGACCAGACCTCCCTCGCCAGGGCCTTGGCCACCCTCGCCCGCGCTCTGCTGTGGACCGCACGCCACTCCGAGGTCGAGGAGCTCGCCCACCGCGCCCTCGACACCGCCCGCGCGGCGGGCGCCAAGGACGCCGAGACCAACGCCCAGCTCATCCTCGCCCTCTACACCGAGGTCCACCACGGCCTGGCCAAGGCCCACGACCTCGTCCGGCTCGCCACCGCCACGCGCAGCGGCGACCTGGCGATGGACCTGCGCGCCCGCTTCCACCACGCCCGCATCCACTACGACCAGGGCCGCATGGCCGAAGCGGCCGAGGTCGCCGACGCCGGCATCCGGCTCGCCCACGAGACCGGCCTCACCTGGAGCATCTACGGCACCGAGCTGCGCTTCCTCCGCTTCCTCATCCACTACGCGTCCGGCGACTGGGACCAGGCCGAAGCGGTCGCGGCCGGCTTCGGCGCCCGCGTCGGCACCATCCCCGAGGCCCTGCTGTCGTCGTTCGCCCTGTTCATCGAGGTCGGCCGCGGCCGGCCCGCCGTCGAGATCCGCCTCGAATGGCTGCGCCCGTTCTGGGACGACCAGCTCACCGCCTACATCTCCCGCGGCCTGGCCGCCGAACACGCCCTGTGGCACGGCGACCCCGCCGCCGCCCTCGACCACGTACGCGCCGCCCTCGACGTCCTGATGCCCGGCGACCCCGGCACCGTCCGCCTCGCCGCCGTCGGCCTCTGGGCCCTCGGCGACCTCGGCGCCACCGAAGGCGCCGACGAACTCCTCGCCGCCTCCCGCCACGCCGTCGAATCCGGCATCCTCGGCGAGCGCGCCCACATGGGCCCCGAAGGCCAGGCCTGGGTGCTGCGCGCCGAAGCCGAATGGCACCGCGTCCACGGCCGCCTCGACCCCGAGCTGTGGCGCCAGGTCGCCGACGCCTTCGCCTTCTTCCCCTACGAGGAAGCCCGCGCCCGCTGGCGCCTCGCCGAAGCCCTGCTCGCCTCAGGCGACCGCGACGCCGCCATGACCGAGTGGTCCCGAGCCGAAGCGACCGCCACCCGCCTGCGCGCCGAACCACTGTGCCGCGCCCTCGCCGACCTGGCCCGCCGCGCCCGCTTCAGCACCGGCGGCGCCGACAGCCTGCTCACCGCACGCGAGCAGGAGGTGCTGGGTCTCGTCGCCGAGGGGCTGACCAACAAGGAGATCGCCGGCCGTCTTTTCATCGCGCAGAAGACGGTCAGCGTCCACGTCTCCAACATCCTCGGCAAACTCGGCGTCTCCACCCGCACCCAGGCCGCGGCCGCGGCCCGCCGCGACGGCCTCATCCCGTGACGAGGTCCCGCACCACCTGGATCAGCTCACCCGGATCGAACGGCTTCGTCAGATAGGCGTCCACCCCGATCTCCCTGCCCCGGCGCTTGTCGTCATCCTGCGCCCGCGCAGTGATCAACACCACCTTGATGTGCCGCGTCGCGTCGTCGTTACGCAACCGCTCAGCCGTCGTCCACCCGTCCAGACACGGCATCATCACATCCAGCGTGACCACATCAGGCCGCACGTCCAGCACCCGATCAAGGCAATCCTGCCCATCGGTGGCCGTCACCACCTCGAACCCCTCAAGGTTCAGATTGACGGCGATGAGCTGACGAATGACCTCGTCATCGTCCACGACCAGAACTTTGCCCAGAACCTCACCCACGGCGGTCAAGCTAGCGGTAGCAGAGCGGTGACGGGGGGTTTTCCGGCGATGTGTTGGCGGACGGTTATCTGGTGCCGAGGGGGTCCGGAATACTGGTAGCCTTGGTTCTCGTTGAGCCCCCTTAGCTCAGGGGATAGAGCACCGGCCTCCGGAGCCGGGTGCGTAGGTTCGAATCCTACAGGGGGCACTCTTCACCAGCCAGGCCGGACATCGTCTGACCTGGCTTTGTGCTTGTTTCCGTAGTCATGTGACCTTGCCGTCCTGCGACGTTGTTCGACACGTTGAGACGAGATGCGCGAATCCTTGATCATTGGTCGTCTTCTCGGGCGCGGTCCATCCGCTTGATCCACACCTCGTCGTAGCCGGCCATGCAGCGGTGGTGGATCCGTTGCGGCACGCGGTGCACGGCCCAAGGCATCGTGCTACGGGCAACTGATGGGGGCGCCGTTGGTCGGCGAGGCGGGCGAGCCTTCCAAGGTCGTGCACGTGTCCGCGTCGTTCCCGCCGTCACCGCCGTCGCCGCCGCCGATCGGGTTGTCCTGGCCGCGCAGCGTGTCCTCGCCGCCGTTGCCGTACAGCGTGTCGGAGCCGTTCTCCCCGAACAGCTTGTCGTTGCCGTCCCCGGCGCTGCCGGCGCCGCTGAACAGATCGTCGCCGTAGATGGTGTCCGCGTTGTCGCCGCCGTGCAACTTGTCGTTCCCCGTGTTGCCGATGATGGTGTCGGCGTTGTCGCCGCCGCAGATGATGTCGTTGCCGCCCCCTCCGCTCAGCGTGTCGGCGGCCGCGGTTCCGTAGATCCAGTCGTTGCCGCCCGTACCGTTCTCCACCACCGGTCCTGGCAGGGCGCTGTCGTTGATCGTGTTGTAGCCCGCCGCGATGGCTTGGGCCTCCGTCATCCCGCCGCACTCCACGATCAGCGAGGTGGCGTGCGCGGCCCCTGTGCCGAGGAGGACTCCGGTCCCGCCCAGCAGCAGTGCCGCCGCCCCCGCGCCGGTCCTGAAGCGTGTGCCCCAGTGTTTGGTCATCTGTCTGTTCCTCCGTCGTCCCCGCGGTGCGGGGTCCTCGGGACGGCTGGTCCGCCCGTACGTGCAAAGATCCCTCGTTCCAAGGGTTCGTTGCACGTACAAAGACCGGACCCGACGTGCACTTTTGCGTGTACGCCGACGACCTGCGGGCGAAGGGGGCGTTCCGCTTCGGTAGCCGATCGTTTACCACTCACCGCGGGGCTTGGGAGGTATCTGGCACCCCTGCCTTCAGTACCTCAGAGACCTTTGCGGCTCAGGAGGGCGGCGGCGCCGCCCTCGGCGAGATCCTCGGCATGCGGCGGCAGGGTCGTGCCAGCGCGCAGGTGGCGTCGGACCAGCGCGAGAGGAAGGTCGATCAGGGCGAGGGTGACGCGGTCGGCGGCCTCGGGGGCGTGCAGTTCCAAGGCGTCGGTGAGCGCGGCGAGCGCTGTGCGGACGCGCTGGTCGCCCGCCTCGGCGCGCCGGAGGTGCGGCTCGGACCAGTGGGCGCGGTCGAAGTCGTCCGCGCCGTAGAGCAACACGGTCGCCTGCTCGGGATGGGCGCGGCTCCAGGCGACCACCTGGCGAGCCGCGGCCCGTGCGACCTGCGCCGCGTCGTGGGTGGGTCCGCTGGCGGGGGTGCCGAGAACGGTGAGGTACCCCTCCTGGAAGGTCTCCACGGTGCGCAGCCACATCTCGGCGAGCAGGTCCGTGCGGGTGGCGAACCGGTGGTAGATCGAGCCGTTCGGGGCGCCCAGCTCCGCTGCGACCGCGGACATGGTCACGGCCGCCGGTCCGGCTGCCGCAGCTTTGCGTACGGCGGCGTCGAGGAACTGGTCGGCGGTGAATCGGGCTGGCCTCGCCATGAAATGGAGGATACTCTCCTGAATATTAGAGGAAGATCTCTGAAACCTGGTCGGGAGGACTCGATGGGCGTGTACAACGTGCACGAACGCCTGATCCACGCGGAACAGAGCGAGGTCGGGCCATTGATCGACTCCCTGGCCGGGGACCACGACGCGCTGTGGCCGCGCCGTGACTGGCCCCCGATGCGCCTGGACGGGCCCTTGGCCGTCGGAGCGGCAGGCGGACACGGCCCCATCCGGTACACCGTGATCACCTACGTTCCCTCCACCTGGGTGCGCTTCGGTTTCAGCGGACCACGCGGCTTCGACGGGTTCCACGAGTACGCCGTGCTGCCTGTCGACGAACACCGGACCCTGCTGCGCCACACCCTGGCCATGCGTGTCCACGGCTCAGCCCGTCTCACCTGGCCCTTGCTGTGGCGGCACCTGCACGACGCCTGCGTGGAGGACAGCCTGGACCGCGCCGAAGCCACCCGGAGTCCACTGGCGCACCCCGCGCGCCGGAGCCCTTACGTCCGCCTCCTGCGCGCCCTCCTCGCCCGGACCGTAGCAAGGTAGAGGCAGCCACCATGCGATCAGCGGCGGCAGCCGGGTCGGCACCGTCCGAAGACGCGACGGGTCACGGCCAGCGCACCTCCGGGGTGCGTTCGACGAACTGCGCGTACGGCTCGAACGCCCGCTCCACCTCCGCCCGGTCGCTGCCGCCGAGCGGTGTGAGCGGCTGAACGGTGATCCGTACCCCGCTCTTCGTGAGGGTGCGTGTCCAGGTGGCCACGACCCGGCCGGCGCGTACCACGGTGGACCGGAAGATCCCGTTGCCGCCGGGGATGATGGCCGCCTTGTGCTCGTCGGCGACCATGAGCGAGCGGTCCTTGTAGCCCAGCAGGTATTCGTCGAACCCCGGCAGCACGAGCACCTCGTCGCCGACCGGGGGAGGGACGGTGTCGAGGAGCGCGGCGTCGACGTACGTCTCCACCCCTTGGACGGTCACCTTGGCCAGCGCGTCGCCGGCCACGGCGATGCCGCGTTTGGCGTCGGTCGCGGTCAGGCCCGTCCAGCCCGCGAAGTCCTGCCGGGTGGTCGGCCCGCGCCCGCGGAAGTAACGCAGGGCGATGGTGCCCAGCGCCTCGTCGCGCTCCGGCCGGTGCGGGTCGGGGACCCACTCGTCGAGCAGCACGAAGCTCTGCTCGTTGCCGAGGTTGGGGGCGATGCACAGCAGGCCCCGCTGGCTGGCGTACCACAGCAGGTGGTAGCCGCGCTGGCCGCTGGTGTCGATGCCCTTCTCGGTCAGCACGGCCAGGCACTCCGACCGGCTCAGCCGCCCGCCGCCGGCCAGGGCCGCCCCCAGCACCTCCATGGCCTGGACGGCGGTCTCCTCGGAGAGGCCGAGTTGTTCGCGCCGCCTCGCCGCGACGCTCAGCACCCGGACGCCCATCAGCTCGACCATCCAGCGGGCGTCGCGGGGCGGGACGAAGTGGATGGTGCCGCGCATCGGCCACGTGCGCAGCGCCTCACGCCGCTCCAGCGCGGCGGTGACGTCCGCGGCGGTGTGTCCGGGCAGTCGCGCGCCGAACGACCACAGTCCGCTGGCCAGGTCCTGCGCCTGCATCGCCCCGAGCCAGGTCACCACCTCGGCCACGCTCGTCGCCTGACCGGCGCCGCCGGTCGACGCTCGGAGCAGCAGGCTGGACATCCGCAGGCCGAGCGCCTGCCGGGGGGTGAGTTCCACGGGTCAACCGTATCCTTCGCCACCGACAATCGGGCCGGGCTCGACCTCGGTCGGCAGGGCGGCGCATCGGGTCCGGCCGGCGAGCAGGCGGCGCCACTCGGCCGTCTGCGCCCGCGGCCTGGACGGTCCGGCGGAACGGTCGCTCGCGGGTCGCCCAGAACCGTCCGGCGTCGCTGCGCATGATCTGCCACCCGGCGAAGACCGGACTTGCGGCGGCTGTAGCCCTGTGGTGTGTCAGTCGAGGTCAGGCGTACATCCAGGCGCCAGCGCAGGAGGGCAGGGCCGCTCTCCCCGCGACTCCGCCGGCGTTCACCGCCACTGAGCGCGGGCCAGGGTAAGCCCGTACACGTTCACCGCGCCGCTCGCCTTGAGCCGCATGGCAACCGCGTTGAGGCTGCTGCCGGCGGTGAAGACGTCGTCGTAGATCATGACGCGTCGGCCTCGCACGCGAGCCGGGTCCGGCACATGTAGTGCGGCATACAACTCATGCGCCGCGATCCGACGCTCAACAAGCGAGGTCGTGTCCCGCATCCGGGGATTGGCTCGCGTCTTTTCGATGAGCGGCGGATCCAGCACGAAGGGGGAGATGCTCCTCGTCTTCGAGGATCGCCCGTTCGATGACGTACCCAGTATGGTCATTGCCTTTGCGTGCCTGGTGCGGCTCACGATAGGCGGGCATCGGGATGATGTCGTCCACCTCGTCGACGAGCTCGGGGTGGGTGTAGAGGTGACCCAAGATGATTCGCGCGAAGATCATCCCCCACCCGTATGCCCCGCCCTTCAGCCGGAGAACCCCCTGCTCCAGGACGCCGGCCTTGACTCCGACGACGGCCGTCCACTCGAAGGCACGCTGTGGGTCGCTGCAGAGCCGGTTGGAGCAGGTGAGCTCGCCACTCCGCAACGCCTGGTGGCAGATCCGGCAATTGGGTTCGTTCGGCGGCTGCAGGCTCTCCGATGCGCACTCGTGGCAGATGCGGACGTGCCCCGCCTGCAAGTAGGGACATCCGCCGCAACTGCCGAATCCGGCGGGGGGTGGGCCGTCGCCGTAGGCCGGCCGCCCTGGCCTGGTCACCACAGCGCCCCGGGCGACGGCTCCTCCAGGTTCAGATCTTCGAAGTCGAGGGTCATCTGAGCGCGGGACTCGTTGACGGCTTGGATCCGATCCGGGCTGGACAGGCTCTTCACGACATCGTCCACGTCCTCCACCATGAGCGCCCCGCGCGTCTTGACGTACTCCTGTGCCCACGGCTGAGCCTCGGTGAGACTACGTAGCAGGAACACCCTTTTGCCATGCTCCAGCGCCAGCCGCGCCTGCATCTTCGCCCCGGACGTGCTCGCCGCTTCGATCACCACCGTGCCTTGCGCGATGCCGGACATGGTGACATTGCGGCGGGGAAAGGTATAGGTCGCGCCGTTGGCTTCCGGCCAGAACTGGGAGACCACGGCCCCGTTCTCGGCGATCCGGTCGGCCAGGGCGCGGTTCTCGGCCGGGTAGCAGCGCAGGATGCCTGTCCCCACGACCGCGATCGTCCTGCCGCCGGTATCGAGCGCCGCGGTATGCGCCGCGGTGTCGATGCCTCGGGCAAGGCCGGACACTACGGTGACCTGACGTTCGGTGAGCAGGCCGGACATCCGGCGTGCCCGGCGTAGTCCATCCTCGCTCGCCTGGCGGGTGCCGACGACGGCCACGCTGCGCAGGTCCGCCTCGCGCAGCTCGCCCCGGACGAACAGGAACGGTGGAAGGTTGTAGATCAACCGGAGGGTGGCGGGGTACGCCTTGTCCACGACAGTGACGAGTCGGGCCCCGCTGTCGGCCGCGAGTTCGGCCTGCTGAACGGCGGAGTCGACGTAGCGATCGAGCTCCTGGGCGCTGTTGGCGATGAGGGCTCTGGCTTTGGTCGCCTCAGGGGAGGACTCGATGATGTCACCCGACCACAGGCGGGCCAAACCGTTGGGACGTTGGGCCTCTCGCGCGATGAGGTACCAGCTGACGCCTTTGACCATGCATATCGCGAGCAGTCGTGACTGCTCTTCAGTGATCCGCATCCTACTCTCCAAACACATGTTCGAATGCGTGACTCATAGTACTGCAGATACCTATGCCGCCCGAAGATATGTCCATATTGCTAGCTGGTACCAGATGTCCCCCGAACTGCGTCGATGGTCGATATGGCGACATGGTCGATGTCTGCTCGCAGCTTGATATAACACAAAGACATCTAGTTCTTACGGTGAGTATACGGGCGATGTGTTCGACGACCTGTGCCTACTGAGAATGTCAGCCGACCGTCCAGGCCGGCCGAGCTCAACCCCGCGACCGGCGGGGCGGCTCATCGAGTCTGGCCGGCGAGCAGGCGGCGCCACTCGGCCGTCTGCGCCTGCGGCCTCGACGGTCCGGGGGAACGGTCGCTCGCGGGTCGCCCAGAACCGTCCGACGTCGCTGCGCATCATCCGCCACCCGGCGAACACCGGACGGGCAGCGGCTGCAGCCTTATCGTGTGTCATGGGTCAGGACCACCGTACAGCGGTTCCAGAGCCTGCGGACTCCGGCTTCGGTCAGTTCACCTCCGATCAGAACAATGAGTAATCCCCTGATAACAGGTGTGATCAGGGGGCACTGAGGGTGGTCAGAACGCCGCCGGGTCTGACAACAAGGTGCTCACGATGGTGGCCGAACTTCCCGCATGGTGCTCGGACGTAGCCGGGAGTGCTTGGTCACCGGTTGGCCCGCATCCACTCCGCGAAGGCCGCCAGGCCCTCTTCGGCGCCGCGGCGGCCGATGCCGATGCGGAAGCGGTCGGTGGGTGTGGGGGTGAGGTCCGAGCGGTAGATACTGGCGGGCAGCAGCAGGACGCCGGCTTCCCGTACCAGGTCGGCGCAGAAGGTTTCCACGCCGTCGGCGCCGAGGTAGCGGGGGTAGCTCACGCAGCCGCCGTCCGGCGCGCGCCACTCGAAGTGGTCGGCGAACTCGGCGAAGAACGCGTCGAACATCGGCAGGTTGTGCGCGATGAGGGCGCGGTTGCGGTCCAGGATCGTCTCGCGGGCCTTGAGCGCGATGCGGGCCAGGACCTCGCTGGGCGCGGAGTTGCAGATGGTGGTGTAGTGCTTGGCCCGTTCGAGGCGGGACAGGAGGTCGCGGTCGCGGCAGACGATCCAGCCGATCCGGAGTCCGGGCAGGCCGAGGGCCTTGGAGGTCACGTTCAGGGACAGCGCGCGTTCGGACAGGTCGGCCGCCTGGGGCAGGGTGCGGGCCGGGTCGCGTTCGAGGCCGCGGTAGACCTCGTCGCTGAACAGGTGGATGCCGCGTTCGTCGCAGAGGTTCACCAGGGCGGTGAAGTCGGCCGCGTCGATGACCTTGCCGGTGGGGTTGTGCGGGAAGTTGACCGAGACGACGCGGGTGTCGGGGCGGATCGCCGCCGCCACCTCGTCGAGGTCGAGGGCCCAGTCGCGGTCCGGGTCGAGGGCCACGCCGGTGACCTCGCACAGCGACAGCGGCACGGTCTCGGCGGACTGGTAGTTCGGGGTCAGCACCACCGCGTGGTCGTCCGGGCCGAGCAGGACGTGCGAGGCGAGGTAGAGGGCCTCTTCGGCGCCGGCGAAGCAGAGGACGTCGTCGGGGTCGGCGTGGGCGTACGTGGCGGCGATCGCCTGGCGCAGGGCCGGGTCGCCGAAGGTCTCGGTGTAGCTCAGGGGCAGGTTCTCGAAGGCGTGCCGGTCCTCGTCGTCGGCGAGGGCGAGCAGTTCGGAGAGCGTCATGGTCTGGGCGTCGGAGGCCGTCAGGTGGTGACGGGCGGTGAACTCCCACCGGGAGAAGTAGGTTTCCAGCCGGAAGTCGGGAAGTGCGGTCACGGTCGATCCTCCGTACGCGGGGCTCGCAGCTCCGCCAGCAGGTTGTAGAGGGTGGAGCGGGAGACGCGCAGGGCGCCGGCGACGACCGGCGCCGCCCGGCGCACCGCGAGGACCCCGTCCTCGTCCAGTCGGCGGAGCACGGCCAGGCGGTCCTGGCGGGTCAGGCGTTCGACCGGGTTGCCGGTCTCGCGGACGCGGGCGCCGATCACGTGCTGGACGCGTTCGCGCCAGTCCTGTTCGAACAGCGGCTGGGGGCGCGGCGCGGTCGGCGCGCCGAACGCGGACAGGACGGCGGCGGCCTGTTCCAGCGGCGTGCGGTCGAGGTTGACGCACAGTACCGCCGACGTCTCCCCCTGGGGGTCGCGCAGGATCGCGGTGATGGAAGACAGGCGGCGACCGTCTGCCAGCAGTTTCTCGTACGGTCCGTACACGTCCGTGGCCGACGGGGGGAGTTCGTCGAGTTCGCCGAGGAAGGAGGGGTCTCCGGGGGCGCGGGAGGTCATCGGGTTCCAGATCTCCAGCACCTGGTCGGTCTCGGGATCGTGCAGGACGACCTCGGCGTACGGGCTGAGCAGCAGGGCGACAGCCTGGCAGACCGGGGCCCACGTCCGGACGCGGGGGTCGGCGGCGGTCATGGCTGGATCATATGTCTGTTCTGGACAAACAGTCCAGGACGGTCAGGCGGGGAGGCCGAACAGCCGTCCGGTGACCCGGAGGGCTTCCGGATCGCCCTGCGCGCTCAGGCGGCCCTCGGCGGACGCGGCCGCCGCGGCGGCGGGCTCGCGGGCGATCTCGGCGAGGGTCGGGGCGTCGGCGAAGGTCAGGACCACGTCGGGATCGTCGGCGGGGCCGGGGGTCGCGCGCAGAATCCCTCCGGAGACGACGGCGTGCAGCGCGGTCGGGCCGACTCTGAACTCGACGGTGACGCGCGCCTCCGGCTCCCGCTCCGGCCGGAACATCGCGCGCAGCGACGGGGCGATCCAGTGGATCTGGAAGGCGTCGTCCTCGCCCTGCTCGCCCAGCAGGCCCAGGCCGAACCTGGCCAGCTCGATGATCACGGGCTCCAGTCGGCGGCCGGCCGGCGTGAGCTCGTAGACCTTCGACGCTGCGGGCGGGGGAAGGGTGCGGCGGCTGATGACGCCGGCTTCCTCCAGGGCCTTGACGCGGGCGGCGAGCATGCCGGTGGAGACGCCCGCCAGCCCGGCGAGCAGGTCGACGTAGCGCTTGGGCCCGTCGAGCAGCTCCCGCACCACCAGCAGGCTCCAGCGCTCGCCCACCACGTCGAGTGACCTGGCGACGGCGCAGTAGTGGCCGTAGGGGCGCGTCGTCATGGCCGCACGCTAGCGCAGGTCGTCCGGATCTCCAAGCGGGCACTTCATTTCTTGAAGTTAGTGCTTGACTTTCAGGAGTGTCCTGGTAAGGCTGAGGGTTCCCGGTCTCTCCCATCCCCGCGCGTCCGGAGCTCTCATGACCCTGCTGAAGGCCGATCCGGCCGACACCGTCTTCCCGGTGGAACACCTCTGCGACTTCGCCATCACGTTCGCGTCGATGCGGACCCTCACCACGCCGACGGCCACCCGGCTCATCGCGAGCATCAGCCACGGGTCCGTCGAGGGCCCTGGCCTGTGCGGCGAGTTCCTGGCCGGAGGCGGCGACTGGATCACCGTCGGCTCGGACGGCGTCGCCCGCATGGACGTACGGGCGCTGATCCGTACGCACGACGGCGAACTGGTGCATCTCACCTCCACCGGCCGTGTCACCCTGCCGGACACGGCGATCAGCCGGTTCACGGCCGGTGAGACCATCGCCTGGAACGAGATGCACGCGCGTTCGGCCCCGCTGTTCGAGACCGGCGCCGAACGCTACGCCTGGCTGAACTCCACGGTCACCGTGGCCGTCAACGAGCTGGCGCTCGACCACGTCGACTACCGGGTCTACCGCGTCGGCTGACCGCTCGCCTCCGGCGGTCCCGGCTCCTGCCCGGGCCGAGCGTAATCGGCTCGCGCTGGAAGTCCGTGGCGTGCGAGGGTTGCGGCGGATCCATGCGTCGTCGCCTGGAGAGAAGAGGATGACGTTGCGGGAGTCAGAGGTCGCGCGTGCCGTCGCCGCGGCCAGGTCGATCGCCTCGTCACTCGGCCTGGCAGCCGCCGACGCGGTCGTTCTGCACAACTCGAACAAGCTCACGCTGCGTCTGCTGCCGGCCGACGTCGTGGCCAGGGTGGCGCCCCGGGCGCACCAGATCGCGGAGTTCGAGGTGGGGCTCGCCCGCCGGCTCGCCGAGGCCGGGTGCCCGGTGGTCGCACTGGACCCCCGGGTGGAGCCACGGGTCCACGAGGGTGACGGCTTCGACATCACGCTGTGGACCTTCTGCGAACCGGTCACTCCTCAGGAGCTGTCCGCGGCCGGCTACGCCGCCGCGCTGCGGCGGCTGCACGCGGGCATGCGCGAGGTCGGCGTCCCGGCGCCGCACGTGACGGACCGGGTCGGGCAGGCGCAGCGGTTCGTGGCGGACCGTGACCACACCCCGGCGCTCGCCGACGCGGACCGGGAGCTGCTCGGCGACACGTTGCGGAGCCTGGGACGGATGGTCGGCGAACGCGGCGGCGCCGAGCAGCTCCTGCACGGCGAGCCGCATCCGGGCAACGTGCTCGTCACGAGGGACGGGCCGCTGTTCGTCGACTTCGAGACGTGCTGCCGCGGGCCGGTGGAGTTCGACCTGGCCCACGCGCCCGAAGAGGTCGCCGAGCATTACCCGGGCGTCGACCGGGAGTTGCTGCGCGCGTGCCGGATCCTCGTGCTCGCGATGGTCACCACGTGGCGCTGGGAGCGGGACGACCAGCTGCCGGACGGGCGCAGGCTCGGCACGGAATGGCTCGGGCGGATCCGGGAGGAGCTGGACGCCTTCCGGGGCGGGCACCCGCCGGTTACGTGATCAAGCGCCGTGCGGAAAAAGCATGAATTTCGCCCAGTCAGGTGCGAAGCTGGCGTTGTGAGTGACACGCGGACCGTGGTCCTGGTCGAAGGAGCGAGCGACAAGTCGGCCGTCGAGGCGTTGGCCGAGCGCCGTGGCTGCGACCTGGCCGCCGAAGGGGTCTCCGTGGTGGCGATGGGCGGCGCCACGAACATCAGGACGTACCTCGGCAGGTTCGGCCCCGCGGGCAGCGGGCTGCGGCTGGCCGGACTGTGCGACGCCGGTGAGGAGGAGGACTTCCGGCGAGGGCTGGAGCTCGCCGGCCTCGGCTCCGGTCTCGGCCGCGGCGACATGGAGGCGCTCGGGTTCTTCGTGTGCGTCGCCGATCTGGAGGACGAGCTGATCCGTGCCCTGGGCGCCGCCGCCGTCGAACGCGTCGTCGAGGCCGAGGGTGATCTCGGGTCGTTCCGTACGCTGCAGAGGCAGCCCGCGTGGCGCGGCCGGGACGCGCACGACCAGCTGCGCCGGTTCATGTCGGCGGGGTCCGGCCGCAAGATCCGCTACTCCCGGCTGCTCGTCGCGGCGCTCGACCTCGGCCGCGTGCCGCGCCCGCTGGACCTGCTGCTCGCCCATCTGTGGGGCAGCCGGACCGGGTGAAAAGAGTCGCCCGCCGTCGGCGGTCGCGTCAGGCGGGCGAGGGGTCGTCGATCGGTTCACGCCGGTTGACGGGCGTCGGGATCTGGCTGACGGCGGGCCGGGGTCAGCGGTCGTACGCAGGGTGAGGACCGGTCGCCGGCTTCCCGAAGACCAGGCTCGGCCCCGGCGTCAGCCGGGCGCCGAGGGCGCGGGCGCCGATCACCATGGCGGCGGCGGCCAGGACGATGTCCTTGAAGATGTACTGGGCCTCCAGCGTCGGGGCACCGGGGAACAGGTCAGTGAAGAACAGGACGTACGGTGCGAAGAAGCCGGCCAGTGCGCCGGTCATCACGACCAGCCCGGTTTTCAGGAGCCTGCCGGTGACCAGGGTGAGGCCGATGAAGACCTCCATGGCGGCGATCACGAACTGGGCCGCGTAGCCCGACAGCAGACCTAAGGACAGCTTCTCCAGGGTGGCCACCGAGAGGGCCTCGGCCGGGCTGACCCCCGGGAAGAACTTGAGGGTGCCGAAGGCGACGAAGACCAGCCCGAGGCTGACGCGCAGGACGTCGATGCTGTGCCGGGACAGCCAGGTGGCCAGCTTGGAGATCGTGTTCTCGATCATTGGGTACTCCCCGTCGATGTCGTTTCCGTCTGGAACCAGACTGACGAAACGGGCAGCGGGAAACGTCCGGCGAGGGGAGGCAGTCGGTCTACACCCTCACTTGTACGGCGGGGGTCGCGCCTACCGCCGCACGTCTAGGGGACGACC